>JBDTWJ010000001.1:0-66702 GCA_040006755.1 Ilumatobacteraceae bacterium
AGGCAAAGGCCGGCGCGACCGACGACATCCGTTTGTGCCTGTCGTGCAACCAGGAGTGCGTGGGCCGGATGGGCCTCAACCGCTGGCTCGGCTGCATCGAGAACCCCCACACCGGACGCGAGGCGATGAGAGATGAGCCGTCCACCGGGGCTCATCTCTCATCACGCGGCTCGACTCGAGCCGAGGAGCGTGGCGATATGAGAGATGTGCGGTCCGCGGCGGCTCATCCCTCATCGCGCAGGTCGGTTGCGGTCGTGGGGGCGGGGCCTGGGGGGTTGCAGGCAGCGATTGCGGCGGCACGCGGCGGGGTGAGGGTCACGGTGTACGAGAAGCAGCTCCACGCAGGTGGGCAGGTACGGCTGGCCGCGTCGGTGCCCAACCGGGCGGAGTTCGGCGACATGATCCGCAACCAGGTGAACGAGTGCCGCCGGCTCGGTGTGACGATCGAATACGGCGTGAGCGCGACGCCCGCACTGATCGCTGAGAAGAAGCCGCACCACGTGATCGTTGCGATGGGCGCGGAGCCGCAACGACCATGGTGGGTACCCGCCGACGCCGACCGCGTGGTCGACGTACGCGCCGTGCTCGACAACAGCGTCAGCCCGGAGGGCGATGTTGTCGTCATCGACGAACTTGGCTTCCATCAGGCCACGTCCGTCGGCGAGCTGCTGGCCGACCGTGGTTGCAGCGTCGAGATCGTCACCAACGGAATGGTGGTCGGGCAGGACCTCGGCATCACGCTCGACATGGAGAACTGGTGGATGCGGGCCGGCGCGAAAGGAATCGTGCAATCAACCGATCTCGTGGCCATGGGCATGGGCGAGGCCGGCCAGCGCCGCCGTCTCGATCTGCTGCATCACCCAACAGGCACCATGGTCACGCGTACACCGGATTGGGTGGTGCTCGCGGTGCCGCCCAGCCCCGTCGAGTGGCTGTATCACGATCTGAAAGCCTCAGGCGTCAGCGTCGACCGCGTCGGCGATTGTGTTGCGCCGCGACGCGCCCACGCGGCAGTCATCGAGGGCGAACGCGCCGGCGCAGCACTGGCCCGTACGAGTGTTTCAAGCGCATACGGGGTGGTCAGAAACACTCCGATGACATACTGACCCGGTGAATGAGAGCGCGCTGGTTGCCGTGGTGATGGGATCGTCCAGCGACTGGCCGACGATGAGCAAGGCAGTCGAGGTGTTGCAGCACTTCGGGCTTGCTCACGAGGTGTCGGTGCTCTCGGCGCACCGGATGCCCGACGAGATGTTCGCCTTCGCCGAAGCTGCCAGGGGCCGCGGACTGAGGGCCATCATCGCCGGTGCCGGCGGAGCCGCTCACCTGCCGGGGATGCTGGCCGCGAAGACCATGGTGCCCGTGCTCGGTGTGCCGGTGGCGTCACGACATCTCGGCGGGCAGGATTCGCTGTACTCGATCGTGCAGATGCCTGCCGGGGTTCCGGTCGCGACATTCGCCATCGGTGAGGCAGGCGCGACCAACGCTGCGCTGTTCGCCGTCGCGTTGCTGGCTGCCGGCGATCCCACGCTGTCCAGTGCGCTCGAGGCATACCGCATACAGCGTCACGACGACGCCGCGGCGGCCGTTCTGCCTCCGAAATGATCACCCCGCCAGCCACACTCGGCATCCTCGGTGGCGGCCAACTCGGCCGGTACTTCGTCGTCGCCGCGCGCGCGATGGGCTATAGCACGATCGTCCTCGAACCCGACCCACACGCGCCAGCCGGCAAGGTCGCCGACGAGCACATCGCCGCTGCATACGACGACCCTGCGGCGCTGCAACACCTGGCGTCGGCGTGTGCAGTCGTCACGACAGAGTTCGAGAATCCTCCTGCGACGGCGATGGAATGGCTCAGCGACCACACGACGGTGCATCCGTCGCCATCCGCAGTCGCGATCGCCCAGGACCGTCGCGCCGAGAAGGCATTCCTCCGCGATGCAGGCGTTCCGATCGCTTCGTTCCTGGTGATCGAGACCGCCGACGATGTCGCTGAGGCGGGTTCACTGCGATATCCGGCGATCCTGAAGAGCGCTCGAATGGGCTATGACGGCAAAGGGCAGATCACGGTCAACGCGCACGACGGCCTGGCAACGGCATGGTCACAACTCGATCGTCAGCCTTGTGTGCTGGAACACCGCCTGCCCCTGGACCGCGAGGTCTCCATCGTGCTGGCCCGAACCGCCGGCGGAGAGATGGCGATGTATCCGCCCGCCCACAACACCCACGTCGGCGGAATTCTCGATTGCACCGTCGTCGGTGAGCCGTCACCTGATGCTGCAGACCTCGCCGGAACGATCGCCGAGGCGCTCGGCTATGTCGGCGTACTGGCCGTGGAGATGTTCGTCGTCGATGGCCAGCTGCTGGTCAACGAGCTCGCCCCGCGCCCGCACAACAGCGGGCACTGGACCCTCGACGCGGCGCGAACCAGTCAGTTCGAACAGCAGGTGCGCGCGGTGTGCGATGTCGGACTCGGCGACCCGTCGCCGTGCGCCCCGGCCGTCGCGATGGTCAACCTGCTCGGCGACCTCTGGGCCGGCGGAGAGCCAGACTGGGCCGTGGCTCTCGCCGATCCCAGCGCGTCGCTGCACCTGTACGGCAAGACCAGTGCAAGACCCGGGCGCAAGATGGGCCACATCACCGTCACCGCGGCCACACCCGACGAAGCGGAACGGAGCGCGAAGGCGATCCGATCCAAGCTGACGGATCGGTAGTCTGCGCAGACCATGGTTGCCGGCATCATCACCGACGTCACCGATTGGCTCGATCGGATCTCCAGCCATTGGTGGTTCCTGCTCATCATCGTAATCGTCGCCTACCTCGACTCGGTCCTTCCGATCGTGCCCAGCGAGACGTGCGTGATCATCGGCGGTGTGGCGTCCAGCCAGGGCTACCTCAACATCTACGCGGTCATCGCGGCAGGCGCGATCGGTGCCTTCCTGGGAGACAACACCGCCTACATGATCGGGCTCCGGGCGAGCGGATGGTTCCGCCGTCGCGCCGAACGAAAACCCGAGTTCGCCAAGAAGCTGGCGTGGGCGCAACTACAAATCCTGCGGCGCGGCGGGCTCCTGTTGATCACCGCGCGTTTCATCCCCGGTGGACGAACTCTCTTGACGTTGTCGTGTGGCATCACCCGTCAGCGACGATGGTGGTTCATCCGCTGGGTCGCGCTCGCAACGGTGATCTGGGCGACGTACGCCGCAATGCTCGGACGCATCGGCGGCGAGGCGTTCGAGAACAACCACACCAACGCTTTCCTGTTCGCGTTCGGTCTTGCAATCGCCACCAACATCGCCATCGAGATCGTCCGTCACGTCATGAAAAACCGTCGCGAAGCCAGAGCCCCGATTCCGCCGGGCTGAAGTGCAGATGAACAGGCATCTCGTCCAACTCAACGTCGCGACACTGCGTCATCCCATGGACGATCCGCGCATCGCCGATTTCGCGAACGCCCTCCCGGTCGTGAACGGAGCAGGCGAGCAGTCCCCGGGCTACGTGTGGCGTTTGCAGTCCGACAGGGGTGACGCAACCGACATCGAGGTCTTCGAAGATCCGTTGATGATCGTCAACCTGACGGTGTGGGAGTCGCTCGAATCCCTCAAGGCCTTCGCATATCGCGGTATCCACCGCGACTTCTTCCGTCGACGTGCCGAGTGGTTCGTCGAGGGTTCGACGCGGACCGCCCTGTGGTGGGTGCCGGCGGGAGAACTGCCTACAACCGACGACGCCAAGCGGCGGCTCGACTTCATCAACGTGCTCGGCAGTTCGCCCTTCGCGTTCGAGATGGGACAGAACCAGCCGGCGATGGTGCTGGAACGCGTCGGCGCCGAGGATCACCGCGCAGCCAAGATGATCGACGACACCTGTGAACCAGCGCCGACCGGCGATCTCGAAGGGTTCGTCGTCGTCGAGCTCGACGATGTCGCCGTGGCGTGCGGCGAGTACCGGACCCTCGACGATCGCAGAGCCGACATCACGCAGCTGTACGTGGCGAAATCCGCTCGCGGACTGAGGGTTGGCGTAGCGATCATCGCCGAGCTGGAGACACTGGCGAGAGCCGACGGGCGGCAGCGAATCGCGCTGGAGACCTCGCCGAAGCTCGTTCCGACGCTCGAGAACTTCGGCTGGCGGCAGTCAGATTCACGAGAGGCACCGGTCGGCTCACCGCGGTCGGTCTGCATGGAGAAAGCGCTCGGCGCGACTCAGGCCGTTTAGCCTGACTTCGATGCTTGCAGTGATCGTCGTGCGCGACGCAGAGCTACCCGCGGGCGCAGACGAGACCATCTCGGAATGCGATGGCAGGGTCATGCTGATGGGTTCCGGCACGAGGACAGCCGTACTCGAGGTCCAGCACATCGCCGGTGAGGTGACCACGGTCGAGCTCGGCGACTTCAAGCCGGCGGCGTGGGCTGCCGCTTTGGCGCCGCACCTCGGGGACGAGCCAATCGTTGTGATGCCGGCCTCGCCCGACGGGCGCGATTTCGCTCCACGACTCGCCGCGGAGCTGCAGCGACCGCTGTTCGCAGTGGCAATGGGCGTCTCCGCATCGCGAATGGACCTCGTTCGACACGGGGGCTCGGAACTGCACTCGTTCGAGCCGCCGGTGGCGTTCGTGGCGACTCTGCAACCCGGAGTGCGCGGCGTCGACCCTGTCTCTTCAACGGCGATCGTTCGCGACCTCGCCATCGGCCTGCCTCATCGCAACGACGCGACGATCGAACAGATGCTGCCCCCCGACGCCGCCACGATCGACCTGTCCGAGGCCGATCGAATCGTCTCGGGCGGCGCGGGTCTCGACGACCCGCGTCGATTCGAGCAACTCGCCGCGCTCGGCGCCGCCATCGGAGCCAGCGTCGGCGCGACGCGCGTGATCACCGATCGCGGATGGGTCGGTCATGAGCGACAGATCGGCACGACCGGCGTCATCGTCGATCCGGACCTCTACATCGCATTCGGGATCAGTGGCGCCGTGCAGCACACCACCGGCCTCGGTCGACCCGATCACATCATCAGCGTCAACACCGATCCCCATTGCCCGATGATGCAGCTCTCCGATGTCGCGGTCATCGCCGACGCCAACACCGTGCTCGACGAGTTGCTGCTGCAGATCGGCGGCCGCGGTGGCTGAGGTCGACTACGACGTCGTGATCGTCGGCGCGGGTCCGGCTGGTTCCTGTGCCGCGATCGAGGCCGCACGGGGTGGCCTCCGCACGCTGCTGCTCGAGCGCGGTCCATTCGCCGGCAGCAAGAACATGTACGGCGGTGTCATCTACCCGCGGATCCTCGACGATCTCATTCCGGAATGGTGGAACGAGGTTCCGATCCAGCGTTGGGTCACTCGCCGGTCGACGATGATCCTCACCGAGACGCAGGCGCTGTCGGTCGACTTCCGCAACGACGGCTGGGCCGCGCCGCCGTACAACGGCGCCACCGCATACCGACCCGAGTTCGATCGATGGCTGGCCGACCACGCGGTCGCTGCCGGCGCCACGCTGTTGTGCAACACGACGGTCACGGGTCTCCTCCGTGGGGCATCGCGCCGCTCGGCGGGCATCATCACCGGTGTTCGCACCGACCGTCCCGACGGTGATGTCACCGCGTCCGTCGTGATCGCGTGCGACGGCGTCAACAGCTTCGTCGCCAAAGAGGCCGGACTCTATGGCACACCCAACCCAAAGAACTTCACCCTCGGCGTCAAGGAGACGATCTCGCTTCCCAAGCGGGTGATCGACGAACGATTCGGCGTGCGCGATCGCGAGGGTGTCGACATCGAGATCATCGGCTGCACCGGCGGCATCAACGGCGGAGGATTCGTCTACACCAACCTCGAGACGGTCGCGGTTGGCGTCGTGCTGAAGCTGACGAGGCTCGCCGCCCAGAAAACTCGACCAGAGGACGTCATCGCGGCGATGAAGAAGCACTCGGCGATCGCTCCGCTGGTGGAGGGCGGCGAGCTGCACGAGTACTCGGCGCACCTCATCCCCGAAGCGGGCCTGTCGATGATGCCTGGGATGACCGGCCACGGCTTGCTCGTTGCCGGCGACGCTGCGGCGCTGTGCCTTGCGGCCGGTATCTGGCTGGAAGGCGTCAACTTCGCGATGGCCAGCGGCATGTATGCGGGCCAGACCGCGATCGAGGCGATCGCCGACGGAGACGTCAGCCAGCGCGGTCTCGGCGGATACGCCCGCCGTCTCAGCGACACCTTCGTGCTGCGCGATCATCGCAAGCTTCGTCGCGCGCCGGAGCTCGTGCTCAGCGACCGCGTGCAACACCTGTATCCGTCGATGGTGGCCGGCATCGCCGAACGGATGTTCCGCGTCGACAATCCCGCGCCCAAGCCGGGGCTGCGTCGCATCGTGCGTGAAGAACGCAAGCGCGCCGGCGTGACCCTGCGGGGCTTGTGGCACGACGGCCACGATGCTTTCAGGAGCTTCGGATGACCGACCACGACGAAACATGGCCGGAGATCTCGTTCATCGATCGCATGGCGACGACTGAGTTCAACGTCGACGACAAGCCGCACATTGTGGTCGATGGCAAGGTGTGCACAGATTGCTCCACGCGCGAATGCATCGTCGCCTGCCCGGCGGATCTCTTCGTTCCTACAAGCGACGGCGGCATCGTCTTCAACTACGAGCAATGCTTTGAATGCGGCACGTGCTACCTGGTCTGCAACCGCGAGGGCGCCATCAGTTGGTCGTACCCAGAGGGCGGATTCGGCGTGATCTTCCGGAGCACGTGATGATCGCGGTGTGCATCAAGTCACTCGCTGAATCGGTCGTGTCAGGGATGTCCGCGGCAGACGAGGCCGCGATCGAGCTCGCACTGCAACACGGGGAGGCGATCCGCAGCTCCGTCATTGCCATCACCGTCGGCGGCACTGCAGCTGATCGCGGGCTACGAACCGCGTTGGCGTCGGGGGCTACAACGGCCATCCGCGTCGACGCTCCCGACGCCATCGACAGCGCTTCGGTTGCCGCGGCGATGGCACCGGTCGTCGCCCACAGCATCGCAGTGTGGTGCGGAGACTATTCGGCCGACCGCGGCACCGGCAGCGTGCCGGCATTGCTTGCCGCGCAACTGCAACGTCAACAGGCACTCGGCCTGGTGGCCGTCGAGTTCATCGATCCTCTTCGCGTCACTCGCCGCCTCGACGGCGGACGCCGCGAGGTTCTGCGCGTCACCGGTCCCGCTGTCCTGTCGGTCGAGGGCTCGGCAGCCCGACTGCGTCGCGCCCCGCTGCGCGCCGCCCTCTCCGCACAAACAGCGGAAGTGCTGCCGTACGGCACCACGGCGGTACCGAGCGGCAACACTCCCATCGTTGCGGTTCAGCCATATCGCCCTCGTGCCCGGGTGCTGGCTGCGCCAGCCGGCACGACGGCGCTCGATCGACTGCGGGCACTCACCGATTCCTCGGGCGCGCCGCAACCCGGCGAGGTGGTCGAGGGGAGCCCGTCGTACGCGGCGCGCAGGATCCTCGAGGTGCTATCCGACTGGGGCTATCTCTCGTAGGAGCGTGGCGTCTGCGAGATCTGGCTCGGCAGCGGTTTAGCGTCTCCTGCATGACCAGTCGGCTCGGCGATGTGACATGGACCGATCTCTGGAATCTGGCTCCCCGTCCGATCATCGCCATCCCGGTGGGGTCGTGCGAACAGCACGGGCCTCATCTGCCCCTCGACACCGACACCCGAATAGCAACGGCGCTCGCCGAGGGTCTCGTCACGTCGTTCGAGCCCGGCGACGTGCTGATCGGTCCACCGCTGACGGCGACGTCCAGCGGCGAGCACGCGGGGTTTCCGGGAACACTGTCGATTGGTGCCGAGGTCGTCGAACACATGATCGTCGAACTCGTTCGCAGCGCCGATTGGTCGGCTGGTGTTGTATTGGTCAATGGCCACGGTGGCAATGCTCTGCCGGTGCAGCGCGCCACCAACAAGCTCCTCGGCGAAGGCCGTCGAGTTCTCGCGTGGTGGCCACACATTCGCAATGGCGACGCCCACGCCGGCGAATCCGAGACCTCGATGATGTTGGCCCTCGCCCCGGGATTGGTGCGCATGACCAGAGCCGAGGCCGGCCGACTGGAACCGATCGTCGACCTGATCGACGAGCTCCGCGCCGACGGAGTACGAGCCGTCAGCCCCAACGGTGTGCTCGGTGATCCTCGTTCGGCAACGGCAATCCATGGCAGGACGCTGCTGACAAGGCTGATCATCGACCTCGTGGCCGCCGTCGACGAATGGCGAGCATGACCGATCACGCGGTCGGCTCGTTCCGTGTCGACGGCACCTACCGTCGACACGATGCTGTGGTGATCGCCGGATCGCCGCTGCGACTCTTCCGACTGTCACCCGCCGGCCAACGAATCGTCGAGGCGATCGAGCAGCATCAGCCTCTTCCGGCCCGACACGGCCGGTTGACCGATCGGCTCGTCGAGGCAGGCGCCATCCATCCTGTACACAAGGAGTCGACGTTCGCCACGAACGATGTCACCATCGTGGTTCCCGCGTTCGAGGCCGAGCCGCCGTTGATCCCCCATGACGGCGAGGTGATCGTCGTCGACGACGGCAGCACGCCGGCCCTGTCGACGCACAGACGACCGACGATTCGCCTGTCCGTCAACCGCGGCCCTGCTGCGGCGCGCAACGCGGGCCTCGCAGAAGTGACGACATCTCTCGTTGCGTTCGTGGACACCGATGTGGATCTCGACGACGACTGGTTGGATGCGTTGCTGCCACACTTCAACGATCCACGGGTCGCACTCGTCGCGCCGCGGGTTCTCTCGACCGACGCGCCAACGATCATCGGCGAATACGAATCGGTGCGATCACCGCTCGACCTCGGCGACCAGCCAGCACGAATCGCTGCCGGAAGTCGGGTCAGCTACGTACCTGGCGCGGCGCTGGTCGTTCGCACCGACATGCTGCGAGCAATCGGTGGGTTCGACGAAGCATTCCGCACCGGAGAAGATGTCGACATGGTGTGGCGACTGATCGAGGCCGGCCACCGCTGTCGCTACGAGCCTTCGAGCATCGTGCACCATCGACCGAGGTCGACCGGTGCTGCATGGCTCATCCAACGAGTGACGTATGGTCGATCGGCGGCACCGCTCGATCGCAAGCATCCCGGTGCCGTCGCCCCGCTGCGGATCAGTGGATGGAGCGCGGCAGTGTGGGCCCTGGTGTTGATGCGCCGGCCCGTCACGGCCATGGGCGTCGCGGCCGGAACCACTGTTGCGCTGCACCGCAAACTCCCCGACATTCCCAAGGCGGAATCCATTCGGCTCGCGGGTCTCGGTCACCTCTATGCCGGTCGCCAAGTGGCCAATGCCATCACACGCGTGTGGTGGCCGCTGGCGTTGGTCGCGGCGATGTTCGTACGCCGACTGCGAGCTCCGCTGTTCGCTGCGGCGACCATCCCGGCGCTGCTCGACTGGTTCGGCAACCGCGGATCCGGCAATGCCGCGCAGCACGTCGCCCTACGGGTCGTCGACGACATGGCCTACGGAACCGGCGTGTGGATCGGATCGATCGAGCAGCGCAGCCTTGGCGCCTTGGCGCCGAAGCTCACGAATTGGCCTGGACGAGCGCCCGGTTGAGGTCGTTGCACTCGGCGCACACATCCGCGGGAATGAGTCCCGAGCGCATCAAGCCGTTGAACGCCAGGCAGCCGAGGCACATGGCGAACACGGATTCCAACGTTGCCGCGACGACGAGGCCGCCGATCAGCACGTACGAAACTGGATGTGCCCCCAGGCTCCACGCGAGCAGTGCGCCGCCACTGAACCCGAGGCCGATGGCCTGAGCGAACCGTTTCGGTGGGCCGGGAACGAAGCGATGCTCCATGTCGAGTCGCGGTGTCACGAATCGGGTGACCAACTGGCCCAACGGGCTGAACCTCGGGCCCGACAGAACCCGCGCGAGGAATCCATACGCCAGCGGAACGAGCACCCACCACTGCCGGATGGCGAGGAACGCAACGCCTTGCGCGCACACCCCGCCGGCTACCAATCTCGCCGACGTCTCGTTGACCGGATTCGGAAAGCTCAGCAGCTTGCGCAAGACAAAGAGGTTAGTCCGATAAATCCGATCGGACAACTCAGGATTCGCGATCGAGCGGGCTCGGTGCAGCACGTACAGCAGCACCGAGCAGTACGGTTTGTGGCGTCATGGCTCTGCGTCTCACCGTTCAGCGCGCCGCATGGCATGCCCACATCGACTCCATCGCCGGCATGGTTGACGGGCTGGTGCCAGTGGTGAAGGGCAACGGCTACGGATTCGGACGCGCAACGCTGCATCCCCTGGTCAAGAGCCTGTCCGACTACGTCTGCGTCGGCACCGTCTACGAGCTCGACAGCGTGGGCGAGCGGGTCACTCCCGTCGTGCTGACTCCCTCGCCCGCACCGCCACCGTCCATCGCCGCAACCCCAATCCTGACCGTCGGGTCGCTGCGCAACGTCGAAGCCTTGGCCGGTTGGCGCGGCCGTGTCATCGTCAAGTTGCAATCATCGATGCGCCGCTATGGCGCAACGCCCGACGAGATGCCCGATCTCGTGTCGGCGGCGGTCGCGGCCGACCTGGATGTTGTCGGGTACTCCTTGCACCTGCCGTTAGCCGGCAGCGACGCCGATCGGGTGCTCGAAATCGAAGCGTGGCTGGAGCTGATCGACGACCAGCAGCCACTGTGGCTCAGCCACCTGCAACCGCAGTCGTACGCCGATCTTCGTGTGCGACGTCCCGAGCGGCAGTTCCGGCTGCGGCTGGGCACCTCTCTGTGGCACGGCGACAAGTCGTTCCTGCACCTCCACACCGACGTTGCTGCCGTGCAATCGGTTCGGGCGGGTGAGCATGCCGGCTATCGCCAGGTCGAGGTGACCGACGACGGGCACCTTGTGCTGGTCGGAGCAGGATCCGCGCACGGTGTGGCCGCATTGCCCGATGGCGCCAGCCCGTTCCACTTCGAGCGCACTCGCATGGCGCTGCTCGAGCCGCCGCACATGCACACGTCGATGCTGGTAGCCCCCGACGACCGCCCGTGTCCCGCCGTGGGTGATCGGGTTGATGTTCAACGACCCCTCATCTCGGCGCTGATCGACGAGATCGAGTGGGTGTGACCACGACTTCGACCGACCGGGTCATCGATCTCGACGTCACCAGAGCGATCGCCCTCATAGGCGTCGCCGTCATGAACTATCACGGATACCTGATACTTCTCGGTGGCCCTGTCGGCACGTCGGCGATCAACCACTTCTTCGATCCGTGGATGGGCCCGCTGTCGACACGGTTCGCGGCAACGTTCGTGGTGATCGCCGGGATGGGCATCAGCCTGATGACCAACCGGGGGCGGCTCACCGGCGACCGCCTCCGACGAAGCGCCGATCGGTGGACGCTGTTACGCCGCGGGTTCCTGCTCTACTGCTTCGGGTTCTTTCTCGAATGGATCTGGAATGGAACGATCCTGTTCTTCTACGGCGCGTACTTCATCGTCGGTGCGCTGCTGTTCCTGTTGCGCACGCGGTGGCTCGTCCTGATCGGCTTCGTCGCGGCTGTCGCTGCAGCGGCGATCCAGTGGTGGGCGCTCGAAGCCGCCCACGACACGAGTTGGCTGTTGGAGGGTTGGTACACCCAGAGGCCATACCGATCGCCGCAACGTCTGTTGTTCGACACGTTCGTCAATGGCACACACCCTCTGCTGCCGTGGCTGGCGTTCGTCTGCGCCGGCATGGTGATCGGTCGGTACCTACCCCTGCGACCGTCGATGCGTCGAGCGCTCGCCTTCCTCGGAGTGATGATGGTCGCAGGAACGTACCTGGCCAAGTCAATCTTCGCGGACACACCCCTGCGCGAGCGGATGTTGGCAACCGATCCATTCAGCCGCAGTCTCAACTACACGGTGTGCGCCCTGGGATCGGCGCTCACCGCCTTCTGCGTCATCGGCTGGATCGCCAGCGCCACGAGTACCAACGTGGTCACGCGCTCGCTCGCGTCGGCCGGCCGCACAACGCTGACGATCTACGTGGCGCATGTGCTCGTGTTCAACGCGCTCGTCACTCGATGGCATCTGATCAAGCCCGCCGGTCTCGACGTGGCCCTCGTGTTCTCGGGAGTGTTCTGGCTCGTGGCGGTCACAGCCGCGGCATGGTGGCAACGCCGCTTCCGGATCGGTCCCGCGGAGTGGTTCTACCGCAGGTTTGGCGGCGGCATCATGCCCGCGGAACCTACAGCACCTCGCTGAAGGTGTCGCACTGGCTCGCGTCGCCGGAGTTGAAGCCGCGCGTGAACCATGCCTGCCGCTGCTCGGCGGAGCCGTGTGTCCAAGCTTCTTCGTTGACGCGGCCCTGCGTCTTCTGCTGAATGCGATCGTCACCGACCGCGGCGGCAGCGTCGAGCGCCTCTTTGATCTCGGCAGCGCTGTCGAGTTGGCCACGCGCTGCGACGTCGCCCACCCAAATCCCTGCAAAGCAGTCGGCCTGCAGCTCCATCGCGATCGAATACTGATTGGCGCGACCAGGGTCGTTCTGCTGCGCTTGCTGGACCTGGTCGTTGATGCCGACCAGGTTCTGCACGTGGTGCCCGTATTCGTGAGCAACGATGTACTGCTCGGCGAGGTCGGCGGTCGTACCCACCAACTGCTGCTCGAGTTGTTGCATGAAGCCGAGATCGAGATAGACGAAGTGATCTACGGGGCAGTAGAACGGCCCGACCTGCGATGTCGCCTGCCCGCAAGCCGTATCGACCGCATCGGTGAAGAACACCGTCTTGGTCACCTCGTAGGTGGTGTTGAAGAACCGTGGAAGGTTCGCTTGCCAGTACGTCTGCACATCCTCGGTCGCGCCACAGATGACCTGTTCGAGCGCGTCGTCACACGTGCCGGCGACAGCGCCGGACTTGTCCTGTGGCTGGGGCACGCTCGTCGCGTTGTTGCTTCCGCTGAGCAGCTTCGGCAAGAAGATCGAGGCAAGCAGCACGATGAGCCCGAGCACACCGCCACCGGCCTTGATGGGGATGCCCAATCCGCCGCCGCCAAGGGCACCGCCACTTCCACGACGATCGTCGATCATCGACGAGTTGCCGCTGCGAATCTTCGTCATACCGGTTCCTCCTGATTGCGAGACGCGGCAGCCGTTTGCCGCGACGATCTGATCGGTGAGTCATTCACGGGGCCGGCCTGCCCTGCGAAGCCCGCGGACGCCAACAGCACCGGCGCCGATCAGCGGGCCGCGCCCGCCGAGTCGGGCCGGGATGATCCTGGCGCTGCGGCTGAACGACAGCCGGGCGTGCTCGTCGAGCGTCTCCTGCGCCGAGTTGAAGAATGTGGCTCCGAATCCCAACGCGACAGAGCCACCGACAACGGTGAAGTCGAGATCGAGCAGGTTGCAAACGGATGCGACCGCCCGACCCACAAGACGACCTGTGCGTTGCATGATCTCGTACGTCGGCTCGCGGTGTGTCCTGCCGGTGATCGCTTCGATGGCCGGGCCCGAAGCTTCGGCATCGAGACAACCACGCGAACCGCATAAGCATCGACGACCGTTCGGTTCGACCACGGTATGACCGACATGGCCGGCGTTACCGGTGGCGCCGTCGAGCAGTTGGCCGTTCAACACGATGCCACCTTCCACCGTCGAGGCGACCACCATGGCCAAGAAGTTATCGTGGCCTTGCGCGGCTCCCATCCATCCTTCGGCAAGTGCGAGCGCCTTCGCCCCGAGATCCCCGTACACGTTGAGACCGGTTGCGGTGGCGAGCTTGGAGCGCAGAGGGAACGAACGCCACGCAGGGATGTGCGCCGGCGACACGGCAACGACCTCTGGACGCACCGGACCCGCACAGCCCACTCCGACCGCTACCGGTCGGGAACTGTGATGTGTGCGGGCGCGCTCAAGTTGTTCCTGGGCGATCGTGTTGAGCGAGGCGAACAGTGCTTCCGCGTTCAGCCCGAAGTCGATGTCGACGTCTTCACGATCGATGAGCTCGCCCTTCATCGTCATCAGGCCCGCCGCGAGTTTGACATCGCCGATGTCTATCGCCAGTACGACGTCGCGGGTTTCACTCATCAGTGCCGCACGGTACCCGGGCCGCTGACGAACTAACCGACTCTTCGAGCGGTCTCGATGAGGTTGATCTCATACAGCACCATGTCGAGTGCATCGGCACTGACCATGGCCGAGGTGCGCTGCGGATGATCAACGCTGATGCAACTGGCCAGTGGTGTCAGCAGGGTCCACGGTGTCGGGTGACAGAACTGCACCACGCTGTAGCGATCGCCGGTGTAGCCGGTCGAGGCGACGACGCGATGAATTCCCGTGGGTATCACGCCGTTGGTCATCCGTTCGAGCATCATGCCGGTGTTGATGATGACCTGACCCTCGGGTGCCACCGCGTCGACCCATTCGTCGCCGACCTTGACCTGCAATCCGGGAGCCGTTGAGCGCGGAAGGGCGGTGATGAGGTTGATGTCTCCGTGCTCGCCGGCCCACACGTGCGTGCCGCCAGGCGATTCGGTCATCGGTGGGTAGCGAATGGCCCGCGTCAGCGTCGCACCGTTGTGTGTCATCTCGTCGAAGAGTGATTCGTGACAGCCGATCGACTCGGCGATGACGCGAAGAAATCGGCGCTGGAGGTCCTCGATGCGATCGTGGAACAGCATCAGCAACTCCCCCGCGCCGGGAATCGCAGACTCGGGCAGCACCTGTTCTCCGTAGCGATGCGGATAACGCTGACGAAGTGGATGCCCGTCCGGTAGCTCTGCGCCCCAGTTGAGCATCTCCTTCCAATCGGGAACATCGCTCGACGCCGCGGTCTCGACCAGCAGGCCGGTGTACCCGGTCTGCCCGTGACTCTCGGGGGCAACGAACTGCTGCTTGACCTCTTGGGGCAGCGAGAAGAACTTGGCAAGCAATGCGTAGGCGGTGTCGAGCAGATCCACCGACAGGTCGTGACGGGTGTACACGAATCCAGTCGCGAGGCTTCGGCGGACACCATCGACGACCGCGGCTCGCTGTGCTGCGGTTCCCTGCTCGAACGCAAGCAGATCGACATCCAGAATGTCATCCATCGCGCGATGGTAGTCCCCGCTCCATTCCCCCAGGTAGAGCCACAATTTCTTGGAGCTGATCCAAACCTCGGTAACACTAGCGGCGTGTCAACTTTGTGGCGTACACGATTTCCACGATGAGCGAGATGTCGGAGGCCAAGGTCGTCGCGACCATTGACTCTCTGTTTCGCGCTCATTACGGGCGTCTCGTACGTGCGCTGACGCTGGCTTGCGGCGATCGTGAAGTCGCAGCCGATGCCGTGCAAGAGGCCTTCGTGAAAGCCCATACGCACTGGCGTCGCATACAGCAATACGACGATCCTGTCGGTTGGATTCGGCGCGTCGCCATCAACCGACTGCACGACGATCATCGCCGGCAAACTCGCAAGAGCAAAGCAATGGTGCGCCTCGCGGGCGAGCCGCAGGTCGAGTCCGTCGAGCAGCACGGCTTCGACTCCGACCTGCCCGCCCTTCTCGCGCAACTACCGAAGCAGCAGCGCCTCGCCATGGCGTTGTTCTACGTTGACGAGTTGTCGATCGCAGAGGTTGCTGGCGCGTTGGACGTCAGTGAAGGTGCAGTCAAGTCATATCTACATCAGGGCCGCGCTCGCCTTCGCAGCGTGGTAGCAAGCGGGGAGGAGGTGCATTCGGATGAGTGAGTTCCACGATCCCGATCTGCGCCAGGAGTTGGGCCGTCTCAGCGGTCCGTATCCAGATGACAACATTGCATTCGCGGCATGGCAGCGCCGCGTCGGTCAAGTCCGGCGACGCCGCATGGTCGCCTGGACGGCCACAGCGGCGCTCTCTCTCGTGGTCGGCACGGTCGCCTTTGCGGCCGTGCAGAGCCCAGGCCGGCGCAGCGTCGTTCCGGGCGAGTCGGCAGACAGCAGCGTCAGTGTCACACTCAGAGTCGCCACCACCGAGGTGGAGGATCCGTCGACTGTTCCAGCGGCGACCGAGCCCGAGGCCAGCGAACCCACCACGTTGGCGGCCGAAACCGCGCCGCCCGTGGTCGACACGGCGGCACCCGAGACGGAGGCACCAGACGCAGCGGCTGCGCCGTCGAATGGCTCACCCCCGAAGAACAACAACGGCACACCCCCGACCCCGGCGCCATCGCGTATGACGCAGACGTTCAGCTCCGTCGGCGGCACCATCACGGTGCGCCAAGATGGCGACACGCTGACCGTGATCGCCAAGTCTCCGGCGCCCGGCTTCAGGGCCACGGAGAGCGACGACCCGGGTGACGAGGTCGACGTGGTCTTCAAGTCCGACAAGCATGAGTCGAGGATCACCGTGAAGCTCTCACACGGCGTGATGAAGTCTGACACCAACGAGAGCGAACACGATCACGACAACGATCACCCGACCACCACCGACGGAGACAGCCACCATGGTGGCGGCGGTGACGGCAGCGGCAGCAACAAGGGCTGACCCGATCTGCTGAAATGAGCGGTTGGTGAAGACCGACTGGAATCCGGTGCTTCGTGCGGAGTTCGACAAGCCGTACTGGAAGGAACTGCAACAGTTCGTTGCCGATGAACGCGCCCGCCACACCGTATTCCCCCCGTCGGATCAGGTCTTCGCCGCGCTGCACCTGACGCCGTACGAATCAACACGCGTCGTGATCCTCGGCCAGGACCCGTACCACGGTCCGCAACAGGCGCATGGTCTGTGCTTTTCGGTTCAGCGCGGTGTGCAGTTGCCGCCCTCGCTGGTCAACATCTACAAAGAACTGCGCGACGACCTCGGCATCGAGACACCGGACCACGGCAACCTCGCGTCCTGGGCTCGCCAGGGCGTGCTGATGCTCAACACCAGCCTCACCGTGCGCTCGGGTGTTGCTGCCTCGCACCAGGGCAAGGGTTGGGAGATCTTTACCGACGAAGTGCTGCGAACCGTCAACAACAAGCCGGGCCGTGTCGTGTTCATCCTGTGGGGCGCGCACGCCCGCAAGAAGAAAGCGCTGATCGATCTCTCCCGGCACTCGGTGATCGAATCTGCGCATCCGTCACCACTCAGCGCCAACAACGGTTTCTTCGGTAGCAAGCCCTTCAGCCGCACCAACGCGGCCCTCGATGAGGCCGGCTTGCAAACGATCGAGTGGCGCCTCCCACCGAATCCATAGGGTTTGTGGAGGTCAGCCAGCTGAGCTCGGATAGTCGCCTGGTGCCTCACCGAGTGGTGAAGAGGTTGTAGGAGGTGTAGATGGACACGGCTCCAGTGACACCCGGGCGCCGCACGCCGCGACCGTAGCGGGATGCCTCGCACGACGGCGTCGCGTGCATTCAGCGTTTGGTGGACTCGGCAGCCACGTACATTCACAGTGTGCGATGGACCGATTACCCAAGGGTTCGCGCCCTGCGCGCGAGATCGCGGAAGGCCGATCTGCTCGTTCGAACCGCCGAGGGGTTCCGCAAACACCGCAGCGGCCGCAACGCGGCGCTGATCTCGCACTTCGCCTTCTTGTCGGTGTTCCCTCTGCTCTTGGTGTTCACCACCGTGTTGGGCTTCGTGCTGCAGAGCCACCCGAAGCTACGTGCTGACATCATCGACTCGGCGTTGGAGCAACTGCCGTTCGTCGGCCAGCAGATCGCCGACGACCCCTCCAAGCTCAACGGCCATGCGGTGGTGCTCGTCGTCGGCCTGATGGCTGCACTGTGGGGCGGGATGAAGGCATTCATCGCGGTGCACAATGCTCTCGACGACATCGACGAGCGGCCCCTCGACCATCGCTCCAACCTGGTGATCACCCGTTTGCGTGCGCTCCTCGGCATGGCCTACATCGGTGGCGCACAAGTTGCAACCGCGATTCTCGCCAGCCTGGCAGGCGTCACCCGCGTGGGGATCATCAGCAGGATCCTGCTGCTGATCTTCACGGCGGCGATCAACATAGGGGTGCTGACGTTGAGCTATCGGTGGCTTCGCTCGGCGTGGCCATCGTGGCGCAGGGTGTTCCCCGGCGCGATCGTCGCCGGCGTGTTGTTCGCGATTTTGCAGTTGGTCGGTGTGGCGATCGTGGGTCGGGCGATCGCCAACGCCTCACCCGTCTACGGTACGTTCGCATCCGTGATCGGATTGCTGTCTTGGCTGAGCCTGCATTCGATCATCGCCCTGGCGGGGGCCGAGCTGAACAGGGCCCTCGTGACCGAGGAGCCGCCACAGCCGCCCGATTGCGATCAGGCAGACAGCGAGTAGGCCTCGTCAGACGGGGCCGGGCCCAGGAATCTCACCGGAGCCGCGTTCGATCAACGCCACAGGGATCACGTGGGTTCGAGTTGGCGCATTCGAGCCGTCGAGGCGGGCGAACAATGTCGTGGCTGCCTGCCTGCCGATCGCCCAGGGATCTTGCGCAAGCACCGTGATGGCCGGTTCCAGCAGGTCGAACAGGGGAACATCGTCGAAGCCGACGACGGCGATGCTTCGATGGAGTTCGAGCTCGCGTAATGCGCGCACGACACCAACCGTGATCATGTTCTGTGCCGCGAAGAAGGCCGTCGGGGGGTTGTCGGCGTGCATCAGGCGCAACGTGACCGCATGCGCGTGCTCGCTACTCTCCAGGTCAAGTTGGACCAATGAATCGTCTCGTGCCACATGAGCCGCGGCGACAGCTGTGCGATACCCCGCGAGCCGCTGTTCTGCAGTGACGATGGTGTGGAGCGCACCCAGATACCCGATGCGGCGATGCCCATGAGCAATCAAGTGGGCCACGCCGCGCGCTGTTCCTTGCTCGTTGTCGACCACGACTGCGTCCGCGTCGAGAAACGCGGGAGGGCGATCGACGAAGACCATCGACATGCTCATTCGCCGCTGATCGGAAAGATAGCTCTGGTCGTGCCCCGCAGCCTTGATGATGAGACCGTCGACCCGACGCGTGGTGAAGACACTGACCATTTCGCGTTCACGGAGCGCGTCTTCGTCGATGCTCGAGGCAATCACCACAACATCGCGTTCGAGCGCGGCCTCTTCGATTGCTCGTTGGATGGCACCATCGAGCGGATTGATGACGTTCGACAGCAGCAACCCGATGGAGCGAGTTCGCCCACCGGAGCGCCGCAGATTGCTTGCTGCCATGTTGCGGCGATAGTCGAGCCGTTCGATGGCATGGCGAACACGTTCCCCCAGTTCGGGCGACACGCCGGGCTCGCCGTTGACCACCCGCGACACCGTTTTCAGGCTGGTTCCGGCGAGAGCGGCGACGTCACGGATGGTCGGATGAGGCAGGCGTGGGTTGCTCGAGGTGCGCTCGGACATGAATGACAACGTTTGCTGTCAAAACCCGACTTGTCAAGTAAGTCACTACTTGACAATGGTCCGTAGACCGCGGTTAACTCTGACAACGTTGACAATGTCACCTCCGAGGGGGAGAAAAATGAGAGCAAAGTCCAAGCGCCTGCATACCGTCCGATCCATCATCGCCTTAGGTGTCGCCGCATCCTTCGCGGTGGCCGGGTGCGGCAGCGACAGCAAGTCGTCGTCGTCCGACACTGCCGCGCCCGGCGCGACTGCTGCACCGGGTGACACTGCCGCTCCCGCGCCGTCGGGTGAGAAGATCGCCGTTTCGTTGATCACGAAGGACAGCACCAACCCGTTCTTCGTCGCCATGCAAGCCGGGGCCAAGAAGGCCGGCGATGCTGCTGGTGTCGACATCACGATCGCGTCTGGCAAGGAAGAGGGCGACGACCAGGGGCAGATCGACGCCATTGAGAACGCCATCGCCAGCAAGCAGGCCGGCATCCTCATCACACCGATGTCGACCGGCGTCAACGATGCCATCCAGAAGGCACGCGACGCCGGCCTGTACGTCATCGCGCTCGACACGCCGACCGATCCGCCCGACGTCGTCGACATCACGTTCGCCACCGACAATCGCGAGGCGGGCAAGCTCATCGGCCAGTACGCCGCTGCCAAGCTCGACGGCAAGAAGGCCGTCATCGCGCTGCTCGACATCTTCGACGACAAGATCGTGTCCGTCGACTACAACCGCGATCAAGGCTTCCTCGAAGGCATGGGCATCGATGTTGCCGATCCAGTGAAGAACGGCGACGAAGCCAAGTCCGGTAAGTACACCGGCGGCAAGGGTGGAGACTACGAGATCGTCGGCAACGAAGCTACGGGTGCCAACGAAGAGGGTGGCCAGAAGGGCATGGAGAACCTGCTGGCGATCAATCCCGACATCAATGTCATCTACACCATCAACGAGCCCACCGCAGCGGGCGCCTTCGCGGCGTTGACGGCTGCCGGCAAGACGACCGCCGACTTCATCCTCGTATCGGTCGACGGCGGCAAGGCCGGCGTGCAAGATGTCGCCGACGGAAACATCGCCGCCACTTCGCAGCAGTACCCGTTGAAGATGGCCGACCTCGGCGTGCAGGCAATCGTCGATTTCGTCAAGAACGGTACGAAGCCGGCGGTCAGCCCTGGTCTCGACTTCTTCAACACCGGCGTCACCTTGATTGCCAAGGAGCCCGTGACCGGCGTCGACAGCAAGGACCCGCAGTTCGGTCTCGACAACGCCTGGGGCTGATCCGCGACGTCGTCATCGACAACTGTGATGTGACAGCGGTAGGGCAGCACTCTTGTAGCGGCCCTACCGCTGTTCTAGTTTGGTGAAAGCCGACAACCCTGAAAGGTGGGCTTCGTGAGTGATGCCATCGCGGGCTACGACGCAGCGGAGGAGTTCCTCGACCGGCAATCCACGATCAAGCGTGTACAAGCGATCCTGCACACCTACCCGTGGTTGAGCCCGGCCATCGTCCTGGCGATCACCGTCGTCATCTTCCGGTTGCTGTCTTCAAATTTCGCGACGCCAACTGATCTCGGTGTCATCGCCCAGCAGACGGCGGTCGTCGGCACGTTGGCCATCGGCCAGACGCTGATCATCCTCACGGCAGGCATCGACCTGTCGTGTGGCGCAATCATGGTCTTCTCGTCGATGGTCATGGCGAAGCTTGCTTTCGATCAGGGCGTGCCGGGCCTCGCGGCGCTGATTATCGGCATCGTCGTCGGTGGCTTGGCTGGGGCGTTCAACGGCCTGCTGATCACGCGGATCAAGCTGCCTCCGTTCATCGTCACGCTGGGCTCGTTCGGTATTTTCACATCGCTCACCCTGCTGTACGCCACCGGTCGCACCGTGCGCAACACCGAGCTAGCCACCGAGTTGAAGTGGCTCGGACGATCGATCCAACTCGGTAGCTTCCGGGTCACGACGGGTGTGATCTTGATGCTCGCGCTGTATGCGGTGTTCGCGTATGTGCTGCGTTACACCGCGTGGGGTACGCACGTCTACGCGGTCGGCGACGACCCCGACGCTGCCCGTCTCGCTGGTATTCAGATCAACCGCGTCATCCTCAGCGTCTACATCGTTGCGGGCTTGATCTTCGCGATTGCCGGATGGGTGCTGATCGGGCGAGTAAATGCGGCAAGCCCCAACTCGGGAGTCGATTCCAACCTCGACTCGATCACAGCGGTCGTGATCGGCGGCACCAGCCTCTTCGGTGGACGCGGACGAGTGATCGGGTCATTGATCGGTGCCCTCATCGTCACCTCGGTCGACCACGGCTTGTCGGTCGCTCGCCTCGATCAGAACTTCAAGCAGCTCGCGATCGGTGCCCTCATCATCGTCGCCGTCACTGCGGACCAATGGATTCGTCGGGCCAGGGCATGACAGAAACGACCACCACAGCCACGACAACGATCGTGCCCATCCTCGAGAGCGAAGGATTGGTCAAGACCTACGGGCGCGTGGTCGCTCTCGACGGTGTCGACTTCGCGTTGTACCCCGGCGAGGTGCTCGCCGTGATCGGCGACAACGGCGCCGGAAAGTCGACGCTCATCAAATGCCTCTCTGGTGCCGAGCTACCCAACGAGGGAGTGATGCGGCTCGACGGCGACGTCATCCAGTTTCGCAAGCCCATCGACGCTCGCAATGCCGGGATCGAGACCGTGTACCAGACGCTGGCCGTCGCGCCCGCGCTCGACATCGCCACCAACCTCTTCCTCGGGCGCGAGATTCGCAAGCCCGGCCCACTCGGCTCGGTCATGCGAATGCTGGAGGGCAGCGGCATGCGAAAGCGGGCCAAGGATCAGATGATGGCGTTGGGCATCGGCACCTTGCAGAACATGGGCCAGGCCGTCGAGACGCTTTCCGGCGGCCAGCGACAGGCGGTCGCGGTCGCCCGGGCGGCCGCGTTCGGCAGCAGGGTGATCATCCTCGACGAGCCGACCGCCGCCCTCGGCGTGCGCGAGTCGGCTCAGGTGCTCAAGCTCATCATGCACCTCCGCGAACGTGGCCTGCCGGTCATCCTGATCTCGCACAACATGCCGCAAGTGTTCGAGGTCGCGGACCGCATTCACGTGCAGCGACTTGGTCGGCGCGCAGCCGTCATCACGCCGCAGAGCGTCAGCATCACCGATGTGGTTGCCATCATGACCGGCGCACTGAAGGTCGATGTGGAGGACCAGACCCTCGGGCCGGTTCGCTGACCTGGCGAGTCGCTCACGGTACGTGCACGACGACATCCGCCCGACTGCGACTGGCGGCGACGACTTTGGCATTCGCCTCGTCCGATCGCATCACCCACTCTTCGGCTTCATCCGGCGATTTCCCGAAGTCGATGTGGCGGGCGATCAGACGCGGCACGCGTACCGCATCGTCGACATCGACGAACCACACCTCGTCGAGCAGCGGTCGCACCGCATTCCATGGCGATTGATCCAGCAACAGATAGTTACCCTCGGTGATCACCAGGTTCGCGTCGGGAGGGATCTCGATCGCATCGTGTACCGGCGCGCTGGCGGCACGGTCGTAGCGCGGCGCAGTGACGATCTCGCCCGAACAGGCGCGCACCCGTTCGAGAAGCGCCACATATCCATCGACATCGAACGTGTCGGGCGCTCCCTTTCGATCACGCCTGCCGAGCCGCACGAGATCCTCGTTGAGCAGATGAAACCCGTCCATCGGAACGATGACACTGCACGTGATGCTGGATGTGATCGCAGCCGACAACGTCGACTTGCCGGCACCCGGACAGCCGGCAATGCCGATCAGCACCCGCCCGCGGTGCGACAACTCCGCAGCACGTTCGATCACTCGTGGAACATCCAGTTTGATCACGAACGCGCTGGGCTCCATTTGTGACCGAGCTCGGCACGTCGTGGCGGTTGAGCGCCGACTCGCGTGCAGCTGACTGCGGCCACTTCGACTGCTGCGCACACGGCCGCGGACACCGCATCGCGATCGTGCAGATCCCTTCGACCGAGTTCCGCCTGATCCCACCATGCCGCAAAGGCACCCCCGAAAGCATCTCCCGCACCGATGGTGTCGACGACCTCGACGGTTGGCACGGGAATGTCGATCTGGTCTGTCGGCCAATGCACGTGCACGCTGCACCCACCATCGGTGTGCAGTACCAGGCTCGCCCCGTCCTCGAGCAACATCCGGACACCGGACGAATGATCGTCGGGTGCGATGAAGTCGAGATCGTCGGTACTGACCTTCACGACATCGGCCCGACGCAACATCCGCTCGAGACGGGCCATGTAGCCGACCCGGTCGGACGTGACGCGCGGTCGGCAGTTGGGATCGAGCAGCACGAGCACACTGTCGCCGATCCCCCCGACGACCGCCTCGAGCGTCGAAGCCATCGGTTGCAGCACGATGCCGAGTGTGCCGACATGAAGGATCGTGACGTTCTCGGGCAGCGGGAGCGGGTGGAGGTTCGGCGCCGCGGTCTCCGACAAGTAGAAGCGGTAGCTGGCGGCACCGTGCTCGTCGAGCTCGGCCGATGCCAACGTCGTGGGAAGTTCGGTGAATTGAACCAACGAGTCGTCGACTTGGTCGTCGAGCAGCCGAGCATGCAGCAGCGTTCCGAATCGATCACGCGACAGAGCGCCCAGGAAGGCGACCTCGCTGCCCAATCGACCGATGGCCCGCGCCGCGTTGAACGGGCCGCCACCGAGTTTGGCGGCGACGGAGCCATCCGGATCGATGACCAGATCAACCAAGGCCTCTCCGCCGACGACGATCATCGTTCGGCTTCAGGAGAGGTCGCTGCACCCATGGGACGGACGCTATCCCCCGCTGATCCCAGTGATCGACGTCCGCGATGAGAGATGAGCCGGTCTGGGCGGCTCATCGCTCATCGCGTTTGCGACCACGTCGAGCGCGATGAGAGGTGTGCGGTCTCCGGCGGCTCATCGCTCATCGCGTCGGGGTGGGTCAGACGCTGCTGGCAGGGGGTGGCAACGGCATCGCCGGCGACGGCGCCGGAGAGGGCGTCGATGTCGGGGGGCTGGGCGTGTTGGGAAGGGTTGGAAGCGTGAAGCCGACGGTACTTCCGCCACCCTGGCGGGCTACGGCGAAAACGGTGCCCCCGTGCGATTCGACGATGTCGCGCACGATCGCAAGCCCAAGGCCCGAGCCAGGCTGGCTGCGCGACGCCAACGACCGGTAGAAACGATCGAAGATGTGTGGCAGGTCGTCTGTCGGGATGCCAGGTCCGCGATCGCTGACGGCCACGCGGCCATCGTTGACCTCGACTTCGATCACGCCCGACGAGCCAGGATTTACCGTGCTGAACTTCGCGGCATTGTCCATGAGGTTCAGCACGGCGCGGTCGATTGCCGCGGGCCGGCACGACACCATCGACGCGTCGCCGACGACGGTCACCTCGCGACCGGTTCGGCGGCGCACACGTGCCGCGGCCTGCTCGGTGAGTGCTGACAGATCGCAGTCCTGCGCCGGCTCGTCGTCGCGCCGATCGGTTGCCAGCTCGACAAGCTCGTTGACGAGCGCTGTGAGTTCTCTTGTCTCACTGTCGAGGTCGTCGACCAACTGTTGACGAGCCTCTGGCGCGAGGTTCTCCAACCGTCGGAGCACGGCGACGTTGGTGCGCAAGCTGGTGAGAGGTGTGCGCAGCTCGTGACCGGCGTTCTGCACGAGTTGGTGCTGTTGATCCCGGCTGTGTGCCAGTGCACCGAGCATGCCGTTGAACGCCACACCGAGTCGAGCCGTCTCGTCGGAACCGCTCTCCGGCACCTCGAGATCGAGCCGACCGGTGATCGCCACGTCGTCCGCGGCCTGCGTCAGTCGTACCAAGCGGCGCGTGACCTGCCGGCCGATCAGCCATCCGGCGATCGCCGCGCTGGCGATCACCAGCCCGACCGACAGCCACGTGCGTGTACGAATGACAGCGAGCGCGCGCTGCGTCTCGCGTGCGGAGCGCGCGATCTGCACGGCACCAATGCCTTGGACGGGAACTGTCAGCATGCGATACGCCTCGCCGTCGATGGTGACATCGCGGGGATTACCGGTTCCGATGAACGAGCCGCTCGCGGTGGCGAGGTCGGCGGCATCGATCGGCAGCGCGCCGGACAAAGGTGATCGCACGATGGTGCCCGTGGGGTCGATGACCTGCGCGAGCACAGCATCGAAGAGGCGCCGGGGGCCGTCGCCTTCGTCGCCCCCGCGACTGGGGCCGGGGCCGGGGAAGCCGTCACCTCGCAACGAGCGCAACAGTTGCGAGGGGTTCTCGGCCGCGTCCTGCAACGATCGGTCGATCACCGCATTCAGCTCGGTGCGGGTGCTGATATAGGACGAATAGCCAACGGCTGCCGTGGCGCAAGTGGCCAACAGCATCAACGCAAAAATGATCTTGAGGCGCAGGCTCACGACGACCGCGCGGAATACCCGACGCCGCGCACGGTGTGGATCAGTTTGGACTCGCCCGGTGGCTCGAGCTTGCGTCGCAGATACGAGATGTACACAGCGAGGTTCTTGCTGTCGGGACCGAAGTCGTACCCCCAAATGCGATCGTAGATGGTGGAGTGGTCGAGCACGATGCCTTGGTTGCGCAACAGGAGCTCCAGGAGATCGAACTCCGTCTTCGACAGGTCGATCTCGCGCTCGCCGCGCCACACACGCCGCGAGGTGGGGTCGAGACGCAGATCGACGAGTTGCACCGCGTCAGTCTCTGACTCATCGTCCGACTTGGTGCGCCTCAACAGGGCCCGCAATCGAGCGAGCAACTCGTCGAGGTCGAAGGGCTTGGCAAGGTAGTCGTCCGCTCCCGCGTCGAGGCCGGCGACGCGGTCGGGGGTTTCCGTGCGAGCCGTCAACATCAGGATCGGCAACCGGTTCCGCTCGGCGCGGAGAACGCGGCAAACCGTCAGTCCGTCGATGTTCGGCATCATCACATCGAGGATGGCCACATCTGGTTGGGTCGATTCGATGAGCGACAACGCCGTGTTGCCGTCGTTGGCTTGCACGACGACGTAGCCCTCGAGACCGAGGGCTCTGGTCAAGGCATCGCGGATGGCCCGATCGTCGTCGGCTACCAGTACTCGGGCGCTCATGATCACTCATTCTGACCGGCCGGGATGACGAGGGAGGAAGTCATCCCGGCCTGGCCGAGAATTCAGTTGCCGGCGGTCGTGGGGGTCGTGTCAGCAGTGGGGGTGTCAGCAGTGTCGACGGGATCGTCGTCGGCGTCATTGTCGTGATGCCGTCCACCGAAACCAGGACCACCGGCCGGAGTGTTGTTGACGAACTCCGTCACACGGGTCGTGAGGTCGGCCAACCGCTGGTCGGCCTCCGCCTGGGTGAGCTTGCCAGCAGCGACTGCCTCGTTGATCCGCGTCGTGGACTCGGCGACGATCGCGTCGATCACGTCCTGTGCGGTCTTGCCGTTGCTGACGGCCAGCTCTGCAATTGTCTGCCCGCCTTGCAGCGCTGTGCGCACGTCGTCAGCGGTGATGCCGAGCGTGGTGGCGACGACATCGAGACCCGGGCCGGGTCTACGATGATCACCAAGGCGACCGGGGCCACGATGGCCGCCCATCGGACCGGCAGCAACGAGTGCGGCGATGATCTTGTCGGCCTGTGCCTGGGTGATGGTGCCGTCGTCGATCAGTGGTTGCAGCACCGTCTGCAACCGCGTCGTCGCACCGGCCGCATCGGTCGCGGCGCCGGTGTCGGTAACAGCGGGGTCGGCGGCTGTCGTGGACGTCGTCGAATCGTCCACCGCCGCGACGGCTGAAATGGCTGACGAGGCCCCGGCAGAGCCCGACATCTCGAGGATGTAACCAGCGCCTGCCCCAGCGACCAAACCGATCGCCAGGCCCGTTCCTGCAAGCTTCTTCTTCATTCGTGTCTCCAATTCAGTAGGGGTTGACGTGGTGCATCATCAACCAAGCAGGTGAGGTGACTACCCAAGCTGAGTTAAAGGCAGGTGAGAAAGGACTCACGGCTGGTCGAACGCATCGATCAGCGACAGCAGCGCCTGCTCGACCACCTCCGACAAGGCCGGATGGATCCACACCTGGCCATTGGCCATCTGATCGACGGTGTTGCCGAGATGCATCCCCTGCACCAAGAGCTGCACCAGGAGCGAGGCCTGGTATCCGATCACGTGGGCTCCGAGCAGCATGCGCGTGGCGGGATCGCCGATGAGCTTGCAAAATCCGGCGTCGTCCTCCAACGCCCAGCCGTACGCGGCACTGCCGTACGCCTGGCGGATCACCGAAATCGGAATGCCGAGCTCGATGGCAGCCGTCTCGGTCAACCCTACGGTGCCGATCTGCGGGCTGCCGAAAACGGCATGCGGTGCAGGGCGGTGGTCGAATTCGCGCAGGTCATCGGGATGAAGAAGGTTGTGCTGGATCACCTTCGCTTCGCCGTTGGCCATGTGCTTCAGCTGGTAGCGCCCGTTGACGTCGCCGAGCGCCCATACCCCGTCAGCGCTCGTTCGGCCGTACTCGTCGACGATGACCCGGCCATCGATGCCGATCTCGACACCGCCCGCTTCAGCGGTGATGTCGTCGCCGTTCGGCGTCCGGCCAGCAGCAACCAGCAACGTGTCGCCCTCCACGACGATGTGGTTGTCGCCGTCGGTCGACAGGCGCACAGCAATGCCTTCCGCCGTCATGTACGCCCGCTCGACGTGAGCGCCGAGAAACAACTCGAAGCGGTCGCCGGCCAACTCGGTGTAGCGCTGCGAGATCTCATGGTCCTGCATGCGCAGCATTCGGTGGCTGCGGTTGACGATCGTGACGCGAGAGCCCAGGGATGCGAAGACGTGACCGAGCTCGGCAGCGATGAAACCTCCGCCGAGCACGACGAGATGCTTCGGCTGGTGTGCGATTCTCAGGATGGTGTCGCTGGTGTGGTACGGGACGTCGTGGATGCCGTGGATGTCTGGGATGAACGATCGCGCACCGTTTGCCAGCACGATGCGGTCGCCGGTGATGGTGTCACCGTTCACCTCTAAGGTGCGCTCGCCGACGAAATTGGCGTCGCCTTGGTAGACGCTCACGTGGGGAAGGCTCAATCTGTAGAGACGACCATCCTCTGCGATCGGATCGATCCTGTTGAACACGCGCCGTACGATCGCCGGCCAATCTGCTGATTCGAATCTGGTCGCCACGCCGTACTTCGTGCTGTTGTCGTGGGCGGCGGACTCCGCAACATCGGCGGCATAGACCTGCATCTTCGACGGGATGCAGCCGCGATTCAGACATGTGCCACCGAAGGTCCACCGTTCGACAATCGCGATTTTCCAGCCGGCCATCTCGTCGTTGATCACCGAGTTACCGGAGCCGGTGCCGACGATGATCAGGTCGTAGTTTTCCGTGGTCACGGCATCAGCCTTGCAGCTTGTGCTGGCAGAATTGAGGTGTGACCGCAATCGATCAGATCCGACCGACCGACTCGTGCCTGCATGTCACGTGGGACGATGGGGTCGAGAGTTGGTACCCCTGGCTGTGGCTGCGCGACCACGCCCACGACGACAAGACGATCCATCCCGTCACCCAACAGCGGCAACTCGACACGGCGACATTGCCGGCCGACCTGCGCGCGTCGTCGGCTACCACCGACAACCGGGTCGCGCGTATCCATTGGCAGGGAAACAGGGAGGTGTCAGAGGTTCCGATCGACTTCCTCCATCGCTTCCGGTCGCCAATGCCGGCTCGCATCGCGCCACTACCCCGACCCGTGTTGTGGGACTGTGCCACGATCGCCGATGCTTCGCTGGAGGTCGACTACGAGGTCGTCATGAGCAGCGACGAAGGCGTGCGCCAATGGATGTCGATCATCGCGGCGTACGGGTTCGCCTTGGTCACGGGGACTCCCGCAACAGCCGGTGCCACAGAGGGCCTCATCCGCCGCGTCGGATATGTGCGCGAGACGATCTTCGGTGGCTTCTGGCAATTCACCGATGACTTCTCGAAAGCGGATCTCGCGTACACCACGACGCATCTCTCGTCGCACACCGACGGCACATACAGCCACGACGCGCCGGGTTTGCAGATGTTGCATTGCCTACACTTCGAGGGCTCTGGTGGCGAGTCGACGTTGGTCGACGGATTCAAGATCGCAGAGGTGCTCCGCACTACAGAACCCGAGTTGTTCGAGGTGCTGTCGACCGTCGCGATTCCCGGCCAATACATCGGCGATGGTTCGCATCTCATGTCGGCGCGACCTGTGTTCCGCCACGATCACAACGGCAGCCTGGTGCAGGTGTCGTACAACAACTCCGACCGAGCGCCTTTCCTGCTGCCCCCCGACGACATGGCACGTCTCTATTCCGCGTTGCGAGTGTTCGACCAATTGGCCAACGATCCAGTGATGCAGTGGAGTCAGGTACTACGACCCGGCAACGCATTGCTGTTCGACAACTGGCGCGCGCTGCACGGCCGGCACGCGTACGAGGGCCAGCGCACGATGTGCGGCGCCTACCTCAATCACGAGGATTTCGAGAGCCGGTTGCGGACGGCCGGTTGAGCGACACCGTGAGCGACACCAACTGCATCCCGAACGGCGGCACCGAGGAGATCACCGACGGCGACGTCACGTGGGTGTTCGATCGCGCCTTCCTCACATCCAACTGGACGTGCATCTGGGGTCGCGGCTGCAAGGGCATCCTCGACGTACCCGCGGAGGAGCTCAACCAGGGTTGCTGCTCGATTGGCGCCGAACTAGCCGACGAGGAAGAGGCGATGACCATCTCGGCCCTCGCGGCAACGCTCGATGCCGATGTCTTCCAACACATCGACGCCATCGACGAGGACGACGTCTTCAGCGATGAGACGCGAACCAACACGAAGGTCGTCGATGGAGCCTGCATCTTCCTGAACCCTCCCGGTTTCGAAGGCGGCGAGGGCTGCACACTGCACCTTGCCGCGCTGCGCGTCGACGACTCTCCGACCGTGTGGAAGCCATCGGTGTGTTGGCAACTTCCGATCAAGGTCGATTGGGAAGAAGCGTCGAACGGCTCCGAGATCGCCCGGCTCCGCGGTTGGAAGCGTCACGATTGGGGCGACGACGGTGAGTCGATGCACTGGTGCTGCACCGAAGGACCGGAGGCATATATCGGTGATCGCATGGTCGTTGATTCGCTCGCGGAGGAACTGACCGCAGTCGTCGGCGAGCCTGTGTACGTCGAGTTGCGGCGACGGCTCCATTGACGTACGCCGCCCAACACGGCGAGCGACAACGTGATCTACAACTCGTCGTTGCGTGTCGCTGTCACCAGCTGGCCTTCGAGCAGCGAGATACGTTGACCGAACGTGTGACCCGAATCGGTGAAACGCAGCGTGATCCCCGCGAGGTTGCCAATAGGGTCGTCGTCCAGACCGTGCAATCTTGCAAGACCACGGATGACACCCCCGTGCGTGACGACCAGGAACGAACCTCCTGTGGTCGTCGCCCTGATCGTGTCGAATCCCTCGAGCACCCGAGCCAGCACCAGGTCGACATCCTCGAACCCCTGGGGGCGACGACCATCGTCGAGCCACTTCGGCCAGCCTTTGTCGATCTCCGCCCGAGTGAGGCCCGACCACTCGCCGACGTCACGTTCGCGCAACCGTTGGTCGACCATCACCGGACCGACGCCCACGTGTTGGGCGATGATCGCTGCTGTTTCGGCGGCACGAACCAGATCACTGGAGATGATGCCGTCCACGGCGCCGACTGCGAGCGCAGCGACCGCTGACTGCCGGCGACCGAGCTCCGACAGCGCCGGGTCGGCATGTCCCTGCCAACGACCGACCGCGTTCCATTCCGATTGGCCGTGGCGAATCACAAGCAGGTCTGTGGCCAACATCGCATCCATAGACCCGTAGCTACCGCCGCCGCTTCGCACGCCCGGGCTGCACGTAGTCGTACTCGCTCGTGACAACGCTGTCGACCTTGGCGCGGTTCAACACGATGCCCAACAGCGGTGCACCGACCCGTTCGAGTGTGGCGAGGCTGTCGCGCAGGTGGGCCAGTGACACGCGCTTCGCCTGGGCGACCAGCAGGACGCCGTCGACGTGTCGGGACAGCGCTGCCGCGTCGCTGACCGCCAGAAGGGGCGCTGAGTCGATGATCACGTAATCGAAACGCCTCGAGAGTTCTTCGGCGAACGCATCCATGCGCCGACCGCCGAGCAACTCGCTGGGATTCGGGGGCACGGGCCCGCCGACGATCACCCACAACTGATCGGTGATGCGCTGGATGGTGAGCTCCATCGGGTCGCCGGCAAGGTTGTTGGTGAGCCCATTGCTGCCGTCGATCGCGAACAACCGATGGAGGTCGGGCTTGCGAAGGTCGGCGTCGACCAGCACCACATTGGCGCCGGTCTGGGCGAGCACGACCGCCAGGTTCGCGGCGGTCGTCGATTTGCCCTCGCCGGGCCTGGTGCTCGTCACCTGGATCGATCGTATCTTGCGTTCGATACCGAGGAATTGAAGATTGGTTCGGAGGTGTCGGTACGCCTCGACCGGTGGGCTCTCCGGAGCCGAGATCGCGATCGGCCGATTGTCGCGACTCGCCACGTTCGGGACCATGGCCAGTACTGGCACGTCGGCGCCGAGCCTCGCGAGATCACTCGGCCTTCGCACCGAGTCGTCGAGGCCGCCGATGAGAAGTGCAGCACCGAGTCCCAACAGCAGACCAACGATGGCGGCCAGCGTGGCCGTGCGGACAGGCGTCGGCTTGATCGGATTGATCGGCACCGCCGCTGGCCGCACAATTTCGGCATTGCCCGCAGACAGCGCGGCATCGACCTGCAGTTCGTCGATGCGCTGACGGAAGAGCGCCTGTTGGTCCACCAGGGCACCGCGGTCGGCCGCTGCTGTGGCATCGTCGTCGGTGGAGCTGGCGTCGATGCGTGTCTCGAGTTTGTCGATCTTGACCTGCAGTTCGCTGATCTTGCTCTGCAACTGCGAACTTGCCGCGACCATGCCGGCGATCATCCGCTCGCGTTTCACATCGATGTAGGCACCGACGTATGCGTCGGCTAGTGCTGCTGCAGTTTCAGGATCCCCGCTTCGCACGCTGACTGTGATGACATCGGCGTCGGCGAATCCACTCCCGCTCACGGCTGGAGGCTCGTCCTCGAGTCCCAGGTTCTTGATCAAGCGCTTGTAGACCGCGTGGCCCTCGAGCACCGAGATCTCGTTCTGCACCAAACGGTCCGGGTTGCTGATTTGCTGGCTGCTTCCGAAGACCGACTCGCCGGGGAGCACGTGGACCAACATCTCGGCGTTCGCCTCGTAGATGTCCGACTGACGTGCCGACAGCGCGAGGGCCGGAGCTGCGGTCGCGAGGATGGCAAGGATGACGATCCAGGATCTGCGAGCGATGACGCGCCAGACGTCGCGCACGGTCATCTCGGAGCGTCCGGACCGAGTACCACGATCACGTCACCCTGGTCATCGGAGGTGGTGATCGTCGGCGGGGCGGCGGTGGGGAACGCCGTGATGATGGCGCCGGGCACCAAGATGTCGTTGGCGACGATTGCGGCCTCGTCGTCGAATCCAGCGCGGTAGTAGATGACTGTCGCGTCGACAGTGCGCGACGCATCGCCCTGAACAATGAGATAGCCGAGCGGCGACAACCGATCGGCCGTGATGGCGGCAAGTCGGAACCGACCATCACCGTTGGCGATCACCAGCCGGACCTGCTGGCGCGGCACTGGGCTTCTGACCGTCGTCGTGGTCGCTTCCTGAGCGGTGGTCGTCGTCGCCGCGTTCGTGGCCGAAGTCGGGGCTACGGATGTCGTGGACGACTCCGTGGTGGTGGATGCGATGGGCGTCACCGACGGCTCCACGGTCGTCGTCGCGGCGGGTTCGTCGGATGTCGGCACGGAGTCGATCACGACGGTGATGGACGGGTCGAGTACGAATTGGTCGCTCGGCACAGGGCGGCCGGCGATTGCCACGCCAGCGAGTCCGCCGACGACAATCACGGCGAGTGCGAACGGCCACGACTTGCGCATGAGGCTGCAAGTTACCAGCGGACCTTCGACGCCGTCCGTGACGACCTCGAAGACTGCGGCACCGGTATCCTCTGGCGATCGCGAATGAGGGGCGAAGGTGGGCTGCCCGCACCGTCAATGCTTGGGTCGCGGCTGTTCGTCGGGTCGCGAGCCACCCGCGCGCGGCCGGCAATGTTTGGGTCGCGTGGATCGCCATCGCAGCGTCCGGAGGCGTGGCAGTTGCGGGACCTTCCCCCACTGGGTCGATGATCATCGATGACTTTCTGCTCGTCGTCACCGTGTCGGCGTGCATCTGGTTGATTGCGACCGCTCCGTGGGCTCGCCGCTGGCAACGAACGCTCCGTCCGATCATCACCGCGCTCGTCGTTGCCGTCGTGCTGCAGGTGGTCGCGAGGCTCGGCAACATCTTGCTGCACGGTTTCACGGCCGCGCTGGGCGTCGTCCCGGTCCTTCTCGTCACGTTGCTCGCCATTCACCGACAGTCCGGGCACCACCGCCTGAAGCTCTGGTCAGCCTTCGGTGCAGTCGCGGCAGCGGCCATCCTCGCAATGATCGGACTCGGCGTTGCCGCGGCCTCCGCTCGTCCCGATCTCACAAATGGAGCTGAGACCACAATGGAGGCACTGCAAGCCTTGAAGTTGGGCGACTTCGACTCGGCGCGCGACGGCTTCCGACGTGCCGCAGACCTGCTCGGCAGCGCGGTCGACGACCTCGAGACGCCATGGGCTCAGCCGTCCCGGTTCCTACCCGTCGTTGCGCAGCACCGCAGAGCCGCGTCGGATCTCGCCAAGTCGACCGAGTCGGTCTCACGCGCCATCGTCGACGTGCTGGGAGAGATCGACTTCGATCGGCTGCGCGTCGTCAATGGCACGATCGACATCGGCGCGATCACGGCCTTGCACGATCCTCTCAGTCGGCTGTATGAGGCGTTGGCCGATCTTCGCTCGACGGTCGATGCTGTAGATAGCCAATGGCTCGTCGATCCGATCCGAAAGCGGTTGGCAACCTTTGTGCGCGAGATCGATGACGAGCAGGTCGAGGGCGAGCGGGCGATGCTCGCTGTGCAGCGCACGCCAGCGATGCTCGGCGCCAACGGGCCACGGGTGTACTTCATCGCCTTCACGACGCCTGCAGAGTCGCGAGGTCTTGGTGGGTCGATGGGCAACTGGGCCGAGGTGACGATCGACTCCGGTCGATTCTCGGTCACCGGCTTCGGGCGCACAGCCGATCTCGCGGTTGATGGAAACACCGAGCGTTGGGAGCGCGTGACCAGTTCGCCGCACTTCCCGGATGTGGCCAAGTCGATCGCCGAGGGATACCCAGCGTTCAGCGGTCATGACGTGGATGGTGTGTTCGCCATGGACGTCTATACCGTTGCCGCGTTCATCAAGATGACGGGTCCGATCGATCTCACCTCCGCGGTGCAGACCGTGTCGGTCGACAACGCTGCGACGTTGTTGCTCAGCGATCAATATGCAGTCGCTCAGAATGGTGCCGAACGAATCGACCTGATCGAGGAGGTCGCGGGCACCACGCTCGGGCGTCTGCTGACGACGTCCCTGCCCGCGCCGCCCGACCTGGTCGAGTTGTTGAGCCCGTTGGCCACACAGGGACGACTCGACGGTTGGGCGCGTCGACCGAGCGAGCAAGAGTTGTTCCAGCAGATGCGAATATCGGGCGAGCTCCCGGTGCTGCACGGCGGCGACGGTCTGGCGATCGTTGTCAACAACGTCGGCAACAACAAGATCGACTACTACTTGACCGGTGAGGTGTTGTATTCGGTCGACACCGACGCAGCTTCCGGTATGGCGACCGCCGGCATCGAGATCACCTTGCGCAATAGCGCGCCCGCCGGTGCGCTCGAACCAGCGATCGTGTTCGGCAACTCCGCGGGGGCTCCGCCGGGTACAAACCTGATGGACCTCAGTGTGTATTCCGCACTGCCAGTCACGGAGGTGACTGGAGATGGCCAGCCTCCAGCAACAACGGTCGACGTCCCCTCTCACGGCTTCAACATCACGACGCGGGTGCTGCAGATCTCCGCGCTGTCGACGACGCACATCCATATGGAACTCGCCGGTCCACTCGACCTCAGCGTTGGGTACCACGCCGTCATCAGGAACGGCGCATCGGTGATTCCACTGAAGATGACCGTGTTCGTCGACGGTGATCCCATCGACGAGTCAACGATGGCCTTGGCAGGCCTCCACACCATCGATCTCTAGACGTCCGTAGACTACCGCCAGCGTGCAGAGGTCAGTCAGTGGAGGGCCCGTGGACAAGGAAGCTCGAATCTATGTCGCCGGCCACGCGGGTCTCGTGGGATCGGCTGTGGTCCGTCGGCTGGAGGCGGATGGCTTTACGAACATCCTCACCGCCAACCGCCAGCAACTCGATCTGCGCGATCAGGCTGAAGTCTCACATTGGTTCAAGGCCAACCGTCCCCAGTACGTGTTTCTCGTTGCTGGCACTGTGGGCGGAATCCTGGCGAACAGCACCCGGCCTGCCGAGTTCATCTACGACAACATGATGATCCACGGCACGGTGGTGCACGCCTCCCACCTCTACGACGTCACGAAGCTGCTGTACCTCGGCTCGTCGTGCATCTACCCCCGTCACGCAACGCAGCCGATCACCGAGGAAGAGTTGCTCACCGGTCCGCTCGAGCCGACCAACGAGTGGTATGCCATTGCGAAGATCGCCGGCATCAAGTTGTGTCAGGCCTATCGACAGCAGTACGGCAGCGACTTCATCTCGGCGATGCCGACCAACCTGTACGGCCCCAACGACAATTTCGATCTCACCAGCGGCCACGTGCTGCCCGCGTTGATCCGCAAGTTCCACGACGCCAAAACAAGCGGCGCGAAGGGTGTGGAGATCTGGGGCACAGGTTCGCCGATGCGCGAGTTCCTCCACGTCGACGACTTGGCCGACGCTTGCTTGCACCTGATGCGTCACTACAGCGATGCCATCCACATCAACGTCGGAACCGGCATCGACCTGTCGATACGCGAACTCGCCGAGAAGATCCGCAACTTGGTCCACCCCCAGGCGGAACTGCGGTTCGACACCTCGAAGCCCGATGGCACACCCCGCAAAGTGCTCGACGTCAGTCGGCTCACGGCGACGGGTTGGACCCCGAAGATCGATCTCGACACGGGCCTGCGCGAGACCTATCAGTGGTTCCTCAAGCAACAGGCAGCACACATCGAGATGCGCGGCATCAACAGCCTCGCCGGCGCAACGAATTGACGTATCGACAGGAACGGGGCGCCGGTTCGGGCTGGGCCTGCTGCGAGCAGCAGCCCGATCCGGCGCCTGCGTGCCGCGTCGGTCAGCCGTCCTGACCGGCGTGATCGTCGCCGTGATGGCCGTGGTGATCATCGCCCTGACCGTCGTCGTTGCCTGGTGTACACGTGACGTTGGGGTTCCACACTTCAAACATGCCGGCGGGGTTGTTCTTGTAGAGCCAGACGTGCAGTGAGTAGTACGCGGGCAGGTCGAAACGATTGCCGACCGGCGTGGAGTTGAACTCCTGGCCGAACAGCGAAGGCGGCGACGCGTGCTGAGCGTCCCACGCATCTTTGAACACGACGTATTCGAGAGCAACCAGGCGCAGGCGGCCGTGCTCGTCGGGCTCGTACACGACGGCCTCGGGCGTGAGGGGGTCGATGGCGCCGTCGGGGACGATCGCACCTTTGGCATAGTGCACGCCCATGGCGCCCATGTCGGGCATGTCGATGCACGCAATGCCGTCCTTGTCGAGCAGCAGCCCGTAGCCGGCGTCCTGTGCGACCGACAGCTTGCGGAACTGCTGGGTCGCACGCTTGACACGCTTCAGTTCCCTGTTGATGCTGTTGTTGTCGTCGTGGCCGTGTGACGCGTAGGCGACGCTGACCGCAGTTCCCGACGTCGTCGCAATGATCAGCAGTGGGACGAGGAGCTTACGAAGCATTCGACTCACCGCCCATGCCACGGTAGAAGTAGGGGTCGAGTACGCGTACTTCAGTGATGGTGTCGACGGGTAGCCCGTTGCGTTGAGCTACTTGGCGGATGGACTCGGGCGACGGCCCGTCGTAAATGCAGAAGGTCTTGCGACTGTCGTCGCCGACATACGAATGGACCCACGTGACACCGAGATCGGCATTTGTTGCGACCACCGACGCGACGGCTTTGATGCCGGTGTCGTTGATCGGAATGTCGAGCCCGTCGGGAAAGCTACGTTCTACGAGGTAGCGAGGCATTTTGATCTCCGTTTCCAGCCGGGCGGTCCGGCCTGGTTCGAAGGTACAAAAAGCCTCGCAGATGCACATCGGGAGGCTTCCCTATCTTTGTGCCGACGGTTCCCCATCTTGCACGCCGAGACGAGCGGCCTCGCGGGCAGCCTCGCCGCGGGAGGACACGCCGAGCTTCGTCAGCACCGACGACACGTGGTGGTCGATCGTCTTGGCGGACAAAACCAGCTGATCAGCGATCTCGGAGTTGCGCATTCCCTGTGCGATCAGGCGTAGCACATCCAGTTCACGCGTGGTGAGCCCGGCTGGGTTCGCCCTCGTCGACGAGCGCGCACCGCGGGGGATACTGCGCACGCCGATTTCGCGCATACGACGGACCACCAGGGTCGCTGCGGGATCGGCGCCGAGCGCGTCGAACAGTTCGAAGGCGTGACGCAGATCGTCGGGGTGGTCGCTCTGGGACAGCGCCAGCGCTTCCTCGTACGGACAGCCGATCCGCTGCCAGGCGTCGGCGGACTCGCGAGCGCGCCCTTCGATCATCATCGCCCATGGTTCAGCGGCGCATTCCGGGACGGCCTCCTCGATACCGCCATTGTGCCGCCACCAGGCGATCTCGCCGGCCCACCAGCTGGCCCGGCTGTCGATGCAAGCTTGCAGCACGCAACCGGAATCAGTTGCATCGATCGCGGGGTGACCACCGAGCCACGCGGCTTCCGCTCGCGCCGCGGTGGCTGGGCCGAGCCACTGGAGCTCGCCCGATCGGTCCGCCATTTGAGCGGCCTCGTCGAGCAGTGCTGAGTGGCCAGGATCGCCTCGGCGAGCTCGGACCAACCCGACGGTGATCAGCGCTGAGATACGCGCCAACGGCGTGCCCGGCACATTCACGCTTGCTGGAACAGCGGCGATCGCTTTGTCCCACCTGCCCCGATCCAGTTCCGTTCGGGCGTAATAGACGTGCAGATAGCGAGCCCACAGGTCCAACCCGTGCTCGGTGCAGTATTCGCTCGCCGTGCTGTAGTACGGATCGATGAAGTCCCATCGCCGGTGTCGTTGGGCGATGTCGGCCAGATGGATGTAGGCGCGGCCAACATGGTCGTCGCGGCCTTCCGCCAACGCGATCTCCAGGCTTTGCAACAGATCGGCCAAGCCGCGTTCGTCGCCAACCAACAGCCGGAGTCCACCGATCGTGTTGAGTGCGTGCACCACGACATCGCGATCACCACAACGACGAGCGAGGTCGAGCGCTTGCTGACCCGCGACAAGGCCCGTCTCGATCTGACTCGCGTTCATCGCGAGCATGGCGACGTTCGCGTAGGCCGCGGCGAGTTCGGAACCAGACGGCTGCCTCTGCAGGAGACCAACGGCCTTCTCGCCGTTTGCGTGAGCGTCGATGCGCCGGCCGCCACACCGTTGCACCGTCGACAGTCGCCGCAACGCATCGCCCTCGCGAATTTCGTCGCCTGTCTGATGCCGGAGCTCGACTGCTTCACTCAGCCATGCGATTGCCTCGTCGAACTGATCGATGAGGTACACCTCGCGGCCGCCCTGCTCCAACAACTCTGCTCGACGTTCGGCATCGAGGTGCGCCGCGAAGCGCAATGCTCGCCGGTACTGCGCAGCCGCTTCGCGGTGGGCTCCACGGCCGGCGGCCTCGGCAGCGGCAATCGGCGCGAACTCGGTGACTGCTTCGGCATCGCCGGTCGCTTCTGCGTGGTGCGCGAGGCGCGCCGGGTCTGCGCCTTCGGTGCGCAGCAACTGCAACGCCAGAGCGTGAAGGGAAACGCGCCGAAGCGGCTCGATCTCGTCAATGATCGCCTCACGTGCCAAGTCGTTTCGGAATGAGATCCCGTCGGCCGACTCGACCAGCATCCCCGACGACAGGCATGCGGCCAGTCGGCCTGCATGAGCGCCGCCCATCGCGGAAACCATGCCGAGTGGAACGGAGCCGGTGACGATGGCAACGTCCTCCAACAGGCTGCGTGCGTCGGGATCGAGGCTGGCAGCACGCGCCAGCACCGCATCGCGTACTGACGCTGGCAGCTCCGTGCCATCGGTCGCCAACACCTCGGTCACATAGAACGGGTTGCCACCGGTGCGCTGAAACAGTTCGTCGGCGTCGAAGCCGTGTGGCGCAGCGAGTTCTCGGACTGCGTGCCGCGACAGCGGCGCCAAGCGCATGCGCTCGGCTCCCGCTGCGGCGAGATCGCCCAACACCAGGCGCAGCGGATGATCCAGCGCCAGCTCATCGCGACTCGTCACGACCGCCATGCTGCGCGTCGACGCCATGCGGCGGGCAAGTAATGCGATGACGTCGAGCGTCGCCTCGTCGGCCCAATGCACGTCCTCGAGCACGACCAAGGTGGGGCACGATCGCAACTCTTCGAGCAGCACGGGAAACACCTCGTGCATCGGCGCGCCGCGGCCCACGACCTCCCCGAGCCGGCCGCCAGTCTTCGAGGCGATGTCGGCGAGCGGACCAAGAGGTCGCGCGGTGAAGAGCCGTTCGCATGAACCAGTCCACACGCGGACCGTGCCACCACAATCGCCGATGCGCTCCACGAGCGCTGTCTTGCCGATTCCAGCCTCTCCCATCAGGAGCATCAACTTCCCCGCGCCGTTGCGAGCGTCGTCGAGCGAACGACGCAGCCGGGCCAATTGCTCGTCTCGCTCCAACAACTGCATGGTCGGCACCACGTCTCTCATCATGACGAAGAGTCGGCCAGGATGAAAGTCAAAACATCCCGTCAGTCGTTCGTGTCATCGTCGAGCTCATGAGCGAGCGGATGGCGTGGTTCGTACAGCATCAGCCATCCTGCGCCGGGCACTTGGATCGACGTCACGAGACCAAATCCTTGATCGACGATCTTGTCGTCGACTTCCACTCCCTTGCCGCGCAACTCGGCCACGGTGGCGTTGATGTCGTCGCACATCAGTGATGCCTGGTGGAACGGGAGCGTGGAGGTGCGATCTTCGTGGTTCTCCGACGCGGGATGTACGCCCAGCTCGCTCGGCGCCGTCTTGAAGATGAGCCAACCGCCGCCCGCATCGACCGATGGCCACTTGAGCACGTCACGAAAGAACGCCCGCGTGGCCTCGGCATCCTCGGAATGCACGATCGTGTGAAACCCGGTGATCATGGACAGACCCTACGCCGGGATCCGATGCTCGCTTTCACGAGAACTCTGAAGGATTCCTTTGACATCTCGCTCTGCCGCAGCGGGAGAGTGTGATCACAACGTGAACGGTTCGTTTCAGATCTGAGGAGATGTCGCTGTGGTACATGACGCCAGGATGAAGATCTCCGACGAGGGGGTCCTCGCTGCGCTGGCGCATCCCGCTCGTCTGGCGATCTCGCATCTGCTGTTGACGGTCGGCGACAGCACGGCAACCGCAGGTTTCCCTGGGCGGCGCTCGGGATCGGTCTTTTCACCGCCGTCCAACGGTTCAGCCCGGCCGGAATGCTGGGACGAGTCATCGGCATGGCCGGCGCGCTCGCTGCACTCGCCCGCGCCTCGGGAGCGTTGCTCGCCGGTGTCTTGGTGTCGCAAGTCGATCTGATCGTGCTGCTCGACGTGCAATCGGTCATCTACCTGGCGTGCGCTCTGCTGGCGTACATGCTGATCCGGGACGGGCGGGACGGACGGACAAGTCGCGTCGAGTGAGAGTACGGTGCGGCAATGGCCATCCAGCGGAAATCCGATCGCCCAGTGGGAATCACCAACGAATCAGGTCAGCCGGAGATCGTGCTCGAGCTGGATGGGCTGACGCTCTCGATGAAGCCTCCCAGCAAGCCGACCGACGCCACATCGACCGACGCCGATGAAGAAGATCCCAAAGCCGACGGGCGCTGACTTTCGAGATCCTCGCGTGCCGGCGATCGACGTAGAACGGTTCGTCGACGCGCAGCACGACGACTTCGCGCGAGCTCTCGGCGAGATCGAGGCCGGCCGCAAGCAATCGCATTGGATGTGGTACGTCTTCCCGCAGGTCACCGGACTCGGGGCCAGTGGTATGTCGATCCACTACGCAATCGGAATTGTCGCCGAGGCCGGGGCGTTCCTCGCCCATCCGGTGCTCGGCCCTCGCTATCGGCAGATGGTCAACGCGGTGTGGCACCAGGTCGTCGAAGGTGGCACCACCATCCACAACCTGTTCGGATCTCCAGACGATGCCAAGCTCGTCTCCTCGTTGACGCTGTTCGCCGGCGCCGCCCGTCGCCTCGACGCTGCCGAGCCCGACCTGCGCACCTTCATCACGCAAGTCGATGAGGTCCTCGAAGCTGCAAGCACCCAAGGTCTCGCACGATGCACGACCACAGAGATCTTCATCGAGGAATGATGCCGCTGAGCTTTGCACGCGTTGTGTTGCCAGATGATTCCGATCGGTTGGTGGGCTTCCTTTGTGCGAACCAGTGGCCCTTTCATCACACCACTCGACCTCAAACTGCAGATGTGGCCCACATGGTGTTCGCAAGTTCGGACGTGTCCAGTTACTGGGCCGTGAGCGACGGCCGTGACGTCGGATTGATCCGGTTGCTCGACCTTGACGATTCGGTCGAAGGAAGTCCGCTGTTCGACGTTCGGATTGCGGAGGCGGATCGGGGACGCGGCGTCGGTGGCGAGTGCGTGCAGTGGCTCACGGAACACCTGTTCGCGACGTACCCGAGTCTGCATCGCGTAGAAGCGAACACGAGAGCAGACAACGTGGCGATGCAACGCGTACTCGGCCGGTCGGCCTACCAACTCGAAGGACGACTTCGCGAGTCGTGGCCGTCCGAGGAGGGCCTTCGTTACGACACCCTGATCTACGGGCTCCTCCGAACCGAGCGGAGTCGCTGACAGCGACCTGCCCGCCTTCGGGCCCGTTACGGTTCCTCGGGAAACCATCGCATCGACGCGAACCGTTTCTGCGAGGCTTCCCCAATGGACGGGTTCGACCCTCGGAACAGCTTCGGCGATGACGTCGCTCGTCGTTACGACGATCACCTGCGCGGCGACGAGGACGACGCCGCCGCATTCCTGGCCGACCTCGCTGGCGAGGGGGCGGCACTCGAGTTTGCCATCGGTACTGGCCGGATCGCTCTACCGCTCGCTGCTATGGGCGTCCGGGTGGATGGAATCGAGCTCTCGCCACCGATGGTGGAGCGACTCCGTACGAAGCCCGGAGGGCTTGCCATCGAGGTCACCGTCGGCGACATGTCGACAACGGTGCTCTCGCGTCACTACCGAGTCGTGTACCTCGTCTATAACACGATCTTCAACCTTCTCACCGAGGATGATCAGGTGCGTTGCTTCGAGAACGCTGGCCGCCATCTCGCCGACGACGGAGTCTTCGTCGTGGAAACCGCTGTACCAACTGCATGGATCACACCAGAGCGTCCGGAGTATGTCCGAGCCGAGCACGTCGGTATGAGCGAGGTACGTCTCGACGTGGCGCGCTATGACCCGGTCTCCCAACTCTTGGAGGAGAATCATGTGCGACTCACCCCTGCAGGTATCACGATGGACCCGATCGTGTGCCGCCTGATCACTCCCGGAGAGATCGACCTGATGGCTCGCATCGCCGGACTGCGCCTGGTTCACAGGTACGGCTCGTGGCGACGCGAACGATTTGATGCGTCGAGCCGCGCTCACGTCTCGGTGTACGCACAAGCGTGAAGCCTCTCTTTTCTGTCCATCAGAGTGTTACCCAACACCCCGAGTGAGCACCCAACACTCCGTTAGTGGCGGGGGGCCGACGCTCTCGCCTGAGATCGAGCGATGGCTCGACGGGTACCATGTCGTGAATGAGTGAGTCGTTCAGCAACGTGATCTCCGGCGAGTCCGAAATGCGAGAGATCTACCGCATGCCCGCTGCGACGACGAAGATGAAGGTGCTGCCTCACCTCGATCAGCACGCGCGCACGTTCATCAACGCGTCGCCATTCGTCCTCATCGGTACGTCGTCGTCCGACGGCACCGGCGACGTATCGCCCAAAGGTGGGCCCGCAGGGTTCGTCGTCGTGCTCGACGATCAGCGCATCGCGATTCCCGACCTGGCCGGCAACAACCTGCTCGACTCCATCACCAACATCGTCAACGGCTCCGGCATCGGGTTGCTGTTCCTCGTGCCGGGCATGGACGAGACGTTACGCGTCAACGGGCACGCTTGCCTCACCACCGAACCGGCCGTTCTCGACGCTTGCTCGGTGAGGGACAGGCGCCCGAAGGCGGCAATCGGTGTCTCCGTGACGCAGCAATACATGCACTGCGCGAAGGCGTTCCGTCGAAGCGAGTTGTGGAAGGGCGAGACGTGGCCGGATCGCGCCTCGCTGCCCTCGCTCGGTTGCATCCTCGTCGATCAGATCTCGCTGCCCGAAGACGTCACAGCCGAGTCCATCGACGCCAACCTCGAGGTGTCGTACGCCGCCAGCCTGTGGGAGCCGGGCGGCAAGGCGTAGCGCGTCAGTCGGGCTCCTGCCGGGCGATGAAGTCGGCCATGCCAGGCACTGTGAATGCGATCGAACCGTGCTCTGGCGCGAAGACCAATCCTTTGGCGATGAGCTTTGCGCGAACAGGCCCCAGTTGCGTCGGCTGCTTCTCGAGCCGGCGAGCCACCTCGCCCGACTGGCTGGGAGCGTCTCCGTCGGCGGCCATCGCCGACATGTAGTCGCGCTCGCCGGGCGTGGCACGCTCCCAACGCGACCGGAAGAACCCGCTGTCGAGGCGGGCCTTGCCGATGCGAATGGCTTCGGCTGCGTCGCTCGTGTCGATGGGCGAGTTCATGGCGACGTCCCACGACGCGCTGCCGTACTCTTGTAAGAAGTATGGATAGCCGCCGGCAGCCTCGACGACGATCGTGACGGCTTCATCGGTCCACGCCACTCGCTCGTGCGCGGCCGGCCGGATCAACGCCGCCGCCGCCTCTGCTGGCGGCAATGGCCCGAGAGTTGCGTAGTTGAACAATCGCTCGGCATACGACCTCGCCTCGGCAAGAATGCCCGGAAGGTTCGGCAGTCCTGCGCCGACGATGAAGAACGGCTTGTTCTGTTGCCCGGCTTCGTGGCACGCCTGGCAGATGGCCGACAGTTCGTCGACCTTCAGGTCTTGCATCTCGTCGATGAACAGCGCCACCCCGCAATCGAGTTCGACGGCCGCGTCGCCCAGGTCGAGGGCGAGGTCGGTGAGATCCGCCTGCAACGAGCCCGTGTCGGCGCGGCCTTGTGCAGGCTCCAGCTCGATGCCCACCGACAACGTCCCATCGGGCGCGGCGTTCAGCGAGAACGCCTTGAACGTGCGCAGCGCGGCCTTCAGTCGACTGCCCCTCGCACCCCTGCCTTGCACCTGGCGCAGCGCGACGTTGAGAGATTGGGCGATCTGGCTGCGGAACGGCGACCGCGACCCGCTGGCGTCGGCCTCGACCTTGGCAACGATCCACCCGTCGCTGCGCGCCGCCTCGGCGAGTTCGTTGAGCAGCACGGTCTTGCCAACACCGCGCAATCCATAGAGCACCATGCTCTGGCCGTTGCGACGTTGCCGGGCACGGGCACGCAACACATCGAACGTGGCGATCTCCTGATCGCGCCCTGCCAACTCGAAGGGTCGCAAACCTGCGCCAGGCGAGTACGGATTGCGAATGGGGTCCACACCGCAACTCTAACAACTTCTAATCATATATATCTGAGTAAGCTACATAGCGCTAGAAGTCGTTATACATCTTGCTTTCATGCGGCATCGAGCGTGTATGCCGTCATCGACAGCGACCCATACGCGTATCCGTCGATCAGAACGTTCGCTTTCTCGTTCGCTGCCGCCGCAAGCCCGGCGATGTACAACAGCGGGATGAAATGGTCGGGGGTCGGAACCGCGTTGTGGTAGTCGACGTGGTGGCGCAGTTCGACAACCTCAGCCGGAGACTCGGTCATGAACCCGATCGCCGACTCGTTGAAGCGGTGCGCCCAATCGAATCCCGCGTCGGGTTGGCTCCAGTCGACTCGCTGCAGGTTGTGAACGACGTTGCCGCTGGCAACGATCAACACTCCTCGTGCGCGCAACGGTGCGAGCTGCGCACCCAGCGCGACGTGATACGCAAACGGTTGGTCAGCGTTGATCGACAACTGCACCACGGGGATGTCGGCCTCGGGAAAGGCGTGTACCAGCACCGACCATGTGCCGTGGTCTATGCCCCAGCTGTCGTTGTCCATTCCCACCCACGTCGGCTTGACGACGTCGGCGATCTCTTCGGCGAGCGCCGGGTCGCCCGGCGCCGGATACTCGACCGCGAACAACTCGTCGGGAAAGCCGTAGAAGTCGTGGATCGTTCTTGGTCTGCGCATCGCCGTCACCGCGGTGGCATTGGTGTACCAGTGGGCCGACACCACGAGGATCGCCCGCGGAACCGGAACCGACGCCCCGAACGCTTGCCACGTCTCGGTGTAGCCATTTCGCTCCAACGCGTTCATCGGGCTGCCGTGTCCAATGAACGCTGCCGGCATTGTTTGCGTCGTCATCCGCTGTCGAGCATATGGGCCAACGACGACCAGCGACGACCTACGGCACGCTTGACTCGGTGACCGGCGGAGGTTGGGCGGTGACGACGGCGGCACCGCTGCTGCTGCTCGACCGGAAGCCCAACTCGGCGCACGCCCGCACAGCGTCGAGAGGTGGATCCGCAATGACGCCCGTGATCGTGCCGTTCTCCACGATGAGCGCCGGCAGGCAGGCCGGGCCGACCGAGTCGGCGGGCTGATCGATGGCGAGCGCTTCTAGCATCGTGCGACTGAATCCGCCGTAGAGAAATGGCGCGATCGCCGAGTCGAACAGGCTCGACTCGGCCGTTGCGTCGTGCATGCCCGTCGAGACGCTGGCGAGCAGGGTTCCCAACGGCGACACGTACCATTTGCCACCGGACTGCACGACCGAGACCGAGGGCAAATTGAAAGGCCCACCGCCCGACAGGACCAGCAGCCCGATGCCTCCAGCAGCCACATCGTCTCCGCAGATCCGATAGCCGCCGTCGACCTTCGTCGCCAACGGTGACACGCTGAACACACCCAACAACGAGTTTGCACCGCCGGTGCCACTGAACGTCGTGCATCCATCCGCGCGTTCGAACGAGAACGGCTGTGCGCCTGCAGTCTGCTCGGAAGCGAACACGAGAGGTTGGATCGTGCCGTTGGAGTTCGCCATCGTGAAGTTGGAGTCAGCAGGGAAGGCAAAATTGTCAGTGAAGGTGAGCCCATCAGTGGTCGGCGGCATCTCGCCGGGCGGCAGCAGTGCGTATCCCGATCCGTCGTATGCAGCAACCACCGTGGGCAGGGTCGGGTCCGCCGTGGCCGTGTAGTGCTGCGGCACCGTTCCATCGATCTTGAACGCGAGCGGCTTCAGAGTCAGTCGCTCGCCCGTGCCGATGGTCGCGTAGGTCAGCCCGGAGATCCCAAGCGACCAGCCCTCCTTGCGTCCCCGGTCGAGGGCTGCCTGCGCGTCAGCCATCCACGACTGCGCAATCCACGCCATGGCATCCTCGCCCGGAGCGAAGGTGTCCATTGCACCCTGTAGGTCCAGCGCGCCGAGCCGGTCGTAGAACCCGGTCACGGCCTTTTCGGCCGAGTCGAAACCGACCGGCGTGCGACTGACGGGACCGGGCAGGGCCCAGCCCGCAGACTGACGGATGTATTCGGCGAGAGTGTATTCGAGGCTGACGTACCACCTGCCGTCTCGCTGCACCGTCATCACCTGCGCAGCGGTACCCGAACCGTCGAGCGCCCATTTCAGGGTGTCGACCGCGCCGGAGTCGCCGACGAGACGGCGCATCTTGTCGCCGAACGGAAAGGCCTGAGGATCGAAGGACGCACTGAAGGTGCCAGTCGTCGCGGTGACGAGAGCAAGGTCGCCTTCGAGGAAGTTGGTGTCGAGCACGAGGTCGTCGACCCGTACATCGACGCCCTGCACGCCGCTCACGTCGAGTTGGTCAGCCAGCACGCCGACACGCTTCGCGTCGGCCTGGACGGAATCGACAGCGGCACGCAGCGCGCCGACCTCCTCTGGCAGGGTCACGTCGATCATGCCGAGCACGTCTTCGTGCTCGATCGCCGAAACGAACGTCGTCACCGCTTCTTCGGGAGTGGCGGCGCCGCCACCGTTGCTCGCACCGAGGAACGAGTACGTGGTGAATCCGCCGGCACCGATCAACCCGGTGATGGCCGCGATCATGCCGGCGCGCCGCGCGCGACCTGCACGACGCTGGCCCGGCACCACAGCCACGACGCCTGGCAGGTGGACCGTTGTCGGCGCGTGATCCGCAAGTTGAGCGAGTCGCTTCCGCAGCAAGGTCTCGGTCTGCGCGACCTCTTCGTCTGACATCGACTTCATCGGATCACCTCTCGAAGTTCGGCGAGCCCGCGTCGCACCAGGGTACGAACGGTGGACCTGCGGCATTTCAGACTCGCGGCGATCTCGTCTTCGGGAAGATCGCACACATAGCGCAGCACGATCGCAGAGCGTTGACGGATCGGCAGCGCCATCAAGGCGTCGCGCAACTCGACCAACCCAACATCCATCACCGCACCAATGGCCCTGTCGGAGGTCGGCGCCGCAACGGTGCGGCGGTGCAATGACCGGCAGCGATTGACGACAGCCACGCGCAGATACGCGGCAGGTTCAATCAACCTGTCGATGCGTGGCCCGACTTTGGCAAACACGTCGTGCACCGCGTCCTCAGCTGCAGCCGCAGATCCGGTGAGCACGAAGGCCACACGGAGCAGGTCGCGATAGGCCGACGCGTATACAGCTTCCGAGCCTGCCCAGGCCGTCGACTCCGCGGCCGGAGTCGGAGGCGGCTCCGAAAACGCATCGCTCATGGCGAGATTCATACCTTGTAACACGCACCACAACGGCGATCCGTTTCAACAATCCCCAAATGTTTGGATCAATCCATCGTGAGCCCGGCGATGATCGTCGCCGCAACCAAGGGAACGCCGGGCCGGTAGACGAAGTCGATCGGATTGGCGGTGTCGAGAATGATGAGGTCGGCGCGTGCCCCAACGGCGACGATTCCGACGTCGATGCGACGCAACGCTGCTGCACCTCCAGCGGTGGCGGCCCAGATCGCCTCGTCGATGGTCATCTTCATGTCACGCACCGCGAGTGCAATGCAGAACGGGATCGAAGTGGTGAAACTCGAACCCGGATTGCAGTTCGTGGCAATCGCCGCGGTGCCTCCCGCGTCGAGCAGTCGACGGGCATTGGGATAAGGCTGGCGAGTCGAGAAATCGGTCGCAGGCAGAAACGTCGCAACGGTCGTACTACCCGCCAACGCGGCAACGTCGTCGTCGGACAGATACGTGCAGTGATCGGCCGATGCACACTCCAGCTCGACGGCGAGTTGCACGCCCGGACCGTGGCCGAGCTGATTGGCGTGCAGCTTCATGCCGAGCCCGGCATCGCGACCTGCCAGCAGAACCGCACGCGACTGATCGGCATCGAACGCGCCGCGCTCGCAAAAGGCGTCGACCCATCTGGCATACGGTGCACATTCGGAAAGCATCTCGCCGCACACCAGGGCGACGTAGTCGTCGACTCGGTCATCGAACTCCAGCGGCACTACATGTGCGCCGAGGAACGTGGTCTCCTCGGTGAGGTGAGATGCGACCCGTAGAGCGCGGGCCTCGTTCGCGACAGTGAGTCCGTAGCCCGACTTGATCTCGATCGTCGTCGTGCCCGAACGTTGCGCTTCGACCAGTAACGACGTCGCCCGAGCGAGCAATTCGTCATCGGTCGCGGCGCGCGTCGCGGCAACCGACGTGCGGATTCCCCCGGCCTCGTACGGCAGACCGGCCATGCGTGCAGCAAACTCGTCGCCGCGGTCGCCGGCGAACACCAGATGGCTGTGGCTGTCAACAAATCCCGGCAATACGCAACGGCCGGCGGCGTCGATCCGCTGATCGGCGACGGGTGCTTGCCCGGTGCCCACCGCTTCGATCATCCCGTCGACCATTACCACCCATGCATCACGCAGCTGCCCAGTGGCTCCGACTTCGAACTGCGCGTCGTTGGTGATGAGCCGACCGATGTTGTCGATGACTGTCGATGGACTACTCACGACCACACCGTTGCAATCGAGCGTTGAAGCTCAGTCGCCACGTCGATCGATTGATGAACACCGTCCGCAACGACGACCCTGCCGCCGACCACGACATGGTGCACGTCGCCCGCGGTTGCCGCGAACACGACCGCCGCCGCGGCGTGATCGGGATCGATGCCGGCAAGCCGCGGCGATTTCAGGGCCACCGTCGTGAAGTCGGCCAAGCCGCCTGCGACGATTCGCCCACCCTCGTTCCATCCGAGGCTGCGATAACCAGAACTGGTTGCCGCGGTCAACAACTCCCCCGGGGTGTGCGTGCCACGCTGCAGCGAGGCCAGTCGTTGGTCGAGTTCGATCGCGCGTGTCTCTTCGAAAGGATCGATCACGGCATGTGAATCGCTCCCGATGCACATTGCGATCATCGCTGCACGAAACGCTGCCGTCGGACCAACTCCATCGGCAAGGTCACGTTCGGTCGTCGGGCACATGCAGCACGACGAATGGCTCGCCTGCAGCAAGGCGATGTCGCGCTCGTCGAGATGCGTGGCATGCACCGCTGTGAAGCGTTCGCTGAGCGCGTCGTGACGGTCGAGCAACTCGGTGGGCGTGCACCCATGAACCGCAAGACACTGCTCGTTCTCGGCCGGCTGCTCGCTGACGTGGGCATGCAACACGGCGTCACGCGCCGCCGCCCATCCGGCGACGATCGACATCGACGCCGGATCAACACTTCGCACGGAGTGGATCGCCGCGCCGATCTTCGCGGCGCTGCCAGCGACGAGATCGTCGACCCGAGTGGCCCATCGGTCGCCGTCACCATCGCTGAATCGCCGTTGCGTGCTGTTGAGCTCGGCGTCCGCGTTCATTCCCGCCCTCAGATAGCAAGTGTCGAGCAACGTGATGCGAATGCCTGCAGCGGCGGCGGCGGCGAGCAGCACTTCACCCATCTCGTTCGGCCGCGCATACGGCACGCCAACGCGATCGTGATGGAGGTAGTGGAACTCTCCGACGCATGTGAATCCGGCGAGCACCATCTCGGCGAACGTCGCAGTTGCCAGGGCTCGATACGAGTCGGGATCGAGTCGGTCGGCGAGCCCATACATCCGGTCGCGCCAGGTCCAGAACGATCCGCTCTCACCATGCGTGCGGCCACGCAGCGCCCGATGGAATGCGTGGCTGTGCGCATTGGCCAAACCCGGCAATGTCAGCCCTTCGAGGCGATGGCCAGCGTGCGCGGGCGACGCATTGACGGACACATCGGTGATGCGATCGCCATCTACCGTGATCGAGACGCCGCGTTCGACGGTACCGTCGAGGTCACCCAGCCACGCCAGCTCGCACCAGTAGCCAGTCACGAGTAGCCGGTCACCATCCCGCTGTCACGATCCCACTCGGGCCACGAACTCGGTGATCCGCTCGACGAAGGCGGCGCGGTGGAAGCGCTCGAACTGTTCCCAGGTGGTGAACGTGGTCGGGTCGACGACGCGATCCAGGAACAGCTTGCCATCGAGATGATCGCACTCGTGTTGGAACGTGCCAGCTGTAAGGCCGCGGCGAATCTCGTCGTGAGCAACGCCGTCGCGATCCAGATACTGCACGCGCACATTGACGTTACGCATGACCGACCCGCGCAGGTTCGGGACCGAGAGGCAGCCCTCGTTGATCTCCACCAACTCGCCGTCGATCGGTTCGATGATCGGATTGACGACCACCGTCAACGGGATACGCGGCTTGTACGGATAGCGAGGGTTGTCGCCGACTTCGATCGTTGCGATGCGTATCGGCACGCCGACCTGGTTGGCGGCGATCCCCGCGCCGTTGGCTTGACGCATTGTCTCGATGAGGTCGTCGATGAACTGCTGCGTCTCGGTTGACGCGAGTTCCTCGAGGCTCACCTCGCGAGCGCGCTCGCGCAGTACCGGGTGCCCAACGGTGACGATCTCACGAACGCTCATCGCTCCCCTTCCCCCAAGCGCGATGAGAGATGTGCGGAAGGCACCGGCTCATCTCTCATCGCCTTCGGTCATCGGAATGCGGACACCGCGTTCGGCGGCGACCTCGGTTGCCCGTTCGTAGCCGGCGTCGGCGTGTCGGATCACACCCATGCCCGGATCGGTGACCAACACTCGCGACAGCTTCTCTGCGGCCAGGTCGGTGCCATCCGCGACGACAACCATCCCCGCATGGATCGAACGTCCGATGCCGACCCCACCACCGTGGTGGATGCTGACCCACGTCGCGCCGCTCGACGTGTTGACGAGCGCATTCAGCAGCGGCCAATCGGCGATCGCATCGCTGCCATCGGCCATTGCCTCGGTCTCGCGGTACGGCGACGCGACCGAGCCGGAGTCGAGATGGTCGCGACCGATCACGATGGGCGCCGACACCTCGCCGCTGCGAACCATTTCGTTGAACCGCAGACCCAGCCGATGCCGCTCGCCGTAGCCCAGCCAGCAGATCCGCGCCGGCAGTCCCTGGAACGCCACCCGCTCGCTCGCCAACTTGATCCACCGGTGCAGACCCTCGTCGTCGGGGAACTCCTTCAGCACCGCGCGATCGGTGGCGGCGATGTCGGCCGGATCACCCGACAGTGCCACCCATCGGAACGGGCCCTTGCCCTCGCAGAACAGGGGCCGAATGTACGCCGGCAGGAAGCCGGGATAGTCGAACGCCCGGTCGAAGCCGCCGAGCTTGGCCTCAGTGCGCAGGCTGTTGCCATAGTCGAAGACCTCGCTGCCTTTGTCGAGGAAGCCAACCATCGCCCGGCAGTGGGTCGCCATGCTCTCACGAGCGCGGCGGATGAGCTCTTGCGAATCGTTGCGCGCAAGTTCTGCGGTGGCCTCCGGCGTCAGATCCGCTGGAACGTAGCTGAGTGGATCGTGAGCACTGGTCTGATCGGTGACGATGTCGGCAGGGAAATCCATCTCGAGGAGCTGCGGAAGAAGGATCGCCGCGTTGCCGACGAGACCGACCGACACCGCACGTTTCTCGTCGCGAGCTTGGACGCAACGGGCGACCGCGTCGTCCAACGAATCGGCCACTTCGTCGAGATAGCGGGTCTCGACACGTCGTGCGACACGCGACGCATCGACGTCGATGCACAACGCCACGCCGTCGTTCATGGTAACGGCCAACGGTTGGGCGCCTCCCATGCCGCCCAGCCCTGCGGTCAGCGTGATCGTGCCGGCGAGTGAGCCACCGAACTTTCGGCGGCCGATCTCGGCGAAGCATTCGTACGTACCTTGCAGGATTCCTTGGGTGCCGATGTAGATCCACGATCCAGCAGTCATCTGTCCATACATCGTCAAACCCATGGCCTCGAGGCGGCGGAACTCCTCCCAAGTGCCCCACTCCGGCACGAGATTGGAGTTGGCGATCAACACCCGCGGTGCCCATTCGTTGGTGCGGAAAACACCAACCGGCTTGCCCGACTGCACCAACATTGTTTCGTCGTCGGCCAACGTCGTGAGCGTTCGGACGATCGCGTCGAAGGCGTCCCACGAACGCGCCGCGCGTCCGGTTCCCCCGTACACCACGAGATCGTCAGGTCGTTCCGCTACCTCGGGGTCGAGGTTGTTCATCAACATGCGCATGGCAGCCTCCTGCTGCCAACCGCGGCAGGTCAACTCCGTGCCTCGTGGTGCCCGTACAGGCCGTGGTCCTGACATCTCGTTTCCCTTCAAATCGGCTCGGCGCCTCGTGTTCTCAGTCCAACGGTCCGGTGAGTCGCTCGACCGCCGCCAACATCTCACCGCTCATCACCAACGCCTCGGCCCGAGCGAGTTCCGGCGACAGCCACCGGTCGGGCCCAGCTCCGGGCACACCAGCTTCGCGCAACGCTGCCACCGCGGCACCGGTTGCCGCCGCCGGTTGCACCGGTTGTCGCAGTTCAATGCCGCGCGCCGCGCAGACCAGTTCGCAGGCGACAATCCTGCCGAGGTTCGCAACCGACCTGCGCAATTTGCGGGCAGCACCCCAGCCCATCGAAACGTGGTCCTCCTGCATCGCCGAGGTCGGAAGTGAATCGACGCTGGCGGGCGAGGCGAGGCGCCGGTTCTCCGCGACCATCGCCGCCTGCGTGTAGTGGGCGATCATCATTCCCGAGTTGACGCCGGCATCCTCGGCGAGGAACGGCGGCAACCCATGCGAGCGCGCCCGATCGAGCATGCGGTCGGTGCGGCGCTCGGCGATGGAGCCAACCTCGGCAGCCGCGATGGCGAGGAAGTCGCAAGCGAACCCCACCGGCGCGCCGTGAAAGTGACCGCATGATTCCACGCGTCCGTCGGGCAGCACGCTGGGGTTGTCGATCGCCGACATCAGCTCGATCTCGGCAACGGAGCGGGCAAAGGTGATGGTGTCGCGTGCCGCACCGTGCACCTGCGGCGTGCAGCGCAGTGAGTACGCGTCCTGCACGCGCGGGTCGTCGGTGCGATGGCTGGCGACGATTGGGCTGCTGTCGAGGAGCCGCCGAAGATTTGCGGCCGACACGGTCTGGCCTGGTTGCGGACGCAATGCCATGAGGTCGGCCGCGAACGCACGATCGGTAGCCATCAGGGCCTCGACGCTCATCGCCGCAGCAATGTCGGCCGTGCGCACGAGCATGTCGAGATCGGCCAGCGCCAGCACCAGCATCCCCAACATGCCGTCGGTTCCGTTGATGAGCGCCAGTCCCTCTTTCGGCTGCAGCGTGACCGGTTGAATGCCAGCGGCGGCCATCGCCTCGGCGCACTCACCCTCGCCGATCAGCGCGAGCCCGACATGAGACAACGGGGCGAGGTCGCCGCTGGCACCGAGCGATCCGTGCTCGTACACAGCGGGGATGATGTCGGCATTCAGTAGCGCCAGGATCGTGTCGACCACGACTCGTCGCACACCACTGAAACCCATCGCCAGCGTACGTGCCCTGAGCAACATCATCGCCCGCACGACCTCCGGTTCCACGGGCGGACCCATCCCTGCGGCGTGCGAGCGGATGAGGGCGCGTTGCAGCTCCTCGCGTCGTTCAGGCGGGATCACCGTGGTGGCGAGCGAACCAAAGCCAGTCGAGATCCCGTACACGGCCTCGTCGCGGTGGGCGAGACGCTCGACGATTGCGGCGCTGCGGTTGATTGCGTCGACGGCTGACTCGTCGAGCGCAACTTTGGAGCCGCGGCGAGCGACGGCCACGACGTCGACGGCGCTCACGCCGGTTGCCCCCAGGACGACCTCATCTGCCGCAGCTTTCATCAGTGGGTAACTTACGTTGCCGGGTAGCGTGCGGCTATGGCTGGTTCGATTCTTGGCACGCGTGTGCTGCGCACGGAAGACCCCGATCTGCTGTTCGGCACTGCCGAATACGTCGACGATCTCGACCTCGGCAACGAGCTCCAGGTGGTGTTCGTCAGATCCGAGATGGCGCACGCGCTCATCACAGCCATCGACACCTCGGCGGCGAAGGAGGCGCCCGGCGTCGTTGCCGTGCTGACTGCCGCTGACCTCGGCCTCACACCGTTTCAGAGCATGGCCACCGTTCACGACGACTTCGCCCGACCACCGCTGGCCACCGATCGCGTCCGTTTCGTCGGTGAGGCCATCGTCGCCGTGCTGGCCGAGACGCTCGCGCAGGCGAAGGACGCCGCCGACATGGTGATCGTCGACTACGAACCGCTGCCTGCCGTGGTCGCCGCGGAGGATGCGCTGGCCGAAGGCGCGCCCGTCCTGTTCGAGGCGCACGGCGACAACATCGCTGTTGGCACCACCGATCCGGTCAACGGCGATCTCTTCGGCGACGCCGACGTAGTCGTGCGCGGCCGTTACATCAACCAGCGCATCGCGGTCGCACCGATGGAGCCCCATGCCGCGGCCTCGGCCATCGACACCGATGGCCGCCTGCTGGTCTACGGATCCACGCAGATGCCGCATTTGATGCACAACCTGCTGGCCCGCGCCCTGGGGATCGGCAAGGACGAGATCCGGGTAGTCGTCCCATTCGTCGGTGGCGGCTTCGGTGGCAAGGCGGGTCTATACCCCGAGCAGGTGGTCGTCGCCGCTGCGGCCAGGCTGACGCAGCGGCCCATCGTGTGGACGTCGACGCGCAGCGAAGACATGCTGGCGCTATCGCACAGTCGTGGGCAGATCCAGTACGTCGAGCTCGGCTGCAAGCGCGATGGCACCTTCACGGGGCTTCGCGTCCGCCTTGTCGGCGACGGAGGTGCGTATCCCGGCATTGGTGCGTTCCTGCCGCAAGGCACGCGCAGAATGTCGAACGGCACATATCGATTCACCGGTATCCAGTGCGACGTCGTGGTCGCCGCGACCAACACCACACCGATGGGCGCATACCGCGGCGCCGGGCGTCCCGAGGCGACAGCCATGCTCGAACGCATCGTCGATCAGGCGTCCATCGAGTTGGGCATCGATCCCATCGAACTGCGCCGCCGCAACCTGCTGGCCGACGACGTCTTCCCCTTCCTCACGCTCACCGGCATCACGTACGACAGCGGCGCCTACAGCAGACCGCTCGACGCGGTTGCGAAGTGGGCCGGCTACGACGAACTGCGACGAGAACAGGTTGCTCGACGCGCCAGCGGCGACCGCAAACTGCTAGGCATCGGCGTCTCGACATACGTTGAGATCACGGCCGGCGGCGGCACCAGCGAGTACGGAGCCGTGCAGGTGCACGACGACGGCTCCGCGACGGTGCTTGCTGGCACGTCGGCTCATGGTCAGGGTCACCAGACAGCGTTCGCGATGATCGTCAGCGATCAGACCGGCATCCCCATCGATCGCATTCGGCTGCAGGCCGTCGACACCGATGTGGTGCGCAGCGGTGGTGGCACCGGTGGCTCGCGTTCTCTTCAACTCGGCGGTTCAGCCGTCCTGCGTGCCACCGAATCGCTCGTCGACAAGGCCAAGCATCTTGCCGCACACATGCTCGAGGCCGATGTTGGCGACATCGTGGTCGATACCACCACCGGCACGTTGGGGGTTGCCGGTGTGCCGACGACCGGTCTCGATTGGGCGGCCTTGGCAACAGCAGCGGCGACCGCCGACGGCGTCATCGACCACTCCGATGGCACCCTCGGGCTCGCTGCCCAACTGGATTTCGATCAGGGCGAAGCCACCTTTCCTTTTGGCGCGCACATCGCCGTCGTCGAGGTCGATCAAGACACCGGCAAGGTCACGCTGTTGCGACACATCGCCGTCGACGACTGCGGCACCGTGTTGAATCCGTTGCTGGTCGAAGGCCAGCAACACGGCGGCGTCGCTGCCGGCATCAGCCAGACGTTGTACGAGCAGGTGATCTACGACGACGACGGCAACCCGCTCACCGGAAACTTCATGGACTACGCGATCCCGTCTGCCGCCGAGTTCCCCAACTTCGAGGTGCACAGCACGGAGACACCCACGCCGTTGAACCCGCTCGGCGCGAAGGGCATCGGCGAGGCCAGCACCATCGGCAGCACGCCCGCAGTTCAGAACGCGGTCATCGATGCCGTCGCCCATCTCGGCGTGCGCCACATCGATCTGCCGTGCACCAGCCAAACGGTGTGGCGCACCATCCGCGACGCCGAAGCGGGCACGCTCGCCGACCCGTGGGTCGAGCCACCAACGGTCTTCAGCCGAATTGCCGCGAACCAAGAAGTGGACGAAGCCGGGCTCAACGCGGCCGAGGGAATCTGACCGATACGCTGGTGCAATGCCTGAAGGCGACACGATCAGGCGGTTGGCCGACAGGATCGGCCGTCGGTTCATCGGCGAGCGATGTGTCCGTTGCGTCACCAGGGACCCGCGGTTGTCTGGAGTCGATCTCGCAGGTGCGGCTGTCACCGAGGTCGACGCCGTCGGCAAGCACCTGCTGATCAGGTTCGACAACGGCAACACGTTGCATTCGCATCTCCGGATGACGGGATCGTGGACGGTTGGCCCGGCTGCGCGGGAACCGGAATGGCGACGACGGATCGAGTTGTGGATGGAGAGTGGCCGGCTCACGGGCATCGACCTCCCGATCGTAGAGGTACTGCCGACAGTGCAGGAGAAGACCATCGTCGGTCACCTCGGGCCAGACCTGTGCGGGCCTGGTGCGCCCGATCTCGAGGAGGTGATTGAACGCCTGCAGCACGATCCGCTTGCGCCACTGGCGGCAGCGTTGCTCGATCAGCGCAACGTGGCCGGCTTCGGCAACGTCTATGCCGTCGAGGTGCCATTCATTGCGGGCGTCTCGCCCAATCAGCCGATCGGCGCCATCCAGGGCTTGCAGGTTCTCGTGGGCACCGGCACCGCGCTGATCCGCACAAATGCCGAGCGCGGTCCACAGAACACAACAGGTCGCCGGCTGGCTACGCCGGATCAGTGGATCTATGCACATCGCGGCCGGCCGTGCCCCATCTGCGGCACCACCTTGGACGGTTGCGGGGAGCGCGACAGTCCGTGGCGGCGAACATCGGTGTGGTGCCCGAGTTGTCAACGGGTCGATGACGTGCGGCCGGTCGACTGGGCACGAGTCGTCAAGTTGCTCGCCCTCCACCCGGCGCGTCGTCAGGCCTCGTTTCCCAAGCCCTAAGTCCCAGATCCGGGTCCAACTGTCCACTGGAGTTGCGGGTATTGCCCGACCGTCCCACACGCCTGCCTCTGACGGCCGTTCAGATCGTCGAGCCAAGTGTCGACTTTTGTGACGTTGATCAACATCAGGAGGACATCGATGGCCGATCTCGAGCATCCAGTCACATACGTCGCTCAGTTGTGGCCAATGTGAGCTGAGCCGACGAGCCATCCAGTTCGACGCCCTATTTGCGTCGCCGCCGACCCGGGCAATCTGGGCAGGGCATCCATCGGGCAAGACCTCCAGCTCTTCGGCGAGCACCAGCCGACCGGCGCGGCCCATGCCGCGAGAATTGGCGTCTTACCCGAGCCGGCCGAAGCAACGACGAGCGTACCTCAAGACGGTCATCGAAGCAGCAGCGGGCGGAGTCGTTGGGGCAGCTCACGCTGCCCCGATCGGGCAATATCCGGCCACGAAGGAGCCGTGATTTTCACTATCTCACAAAGGGATAGTGTGATCGTCGCCATGACGGCTTCTCAATCGCCGTCACCGGCACATCTCTTGAAAGGGGACCATGATGCTGATGTTCGCACGTCTCGTCACACTGACGGGCAGTCCACGAAAGTCGATGCCGTGGGCGATGGGGATCACCGAATACGTCAATAGCCACAGCCCACTCTCGGTCACATGCTGGGCGGGTAGCTTCGGCTATCCGATCGGCACGGTGGCGTGGACCGCCATGGTCGAGTCAGAAGCCGCACTCGCCGCCGGCACCGGTGCGCTGCTCGCTGATCCTGGCTATCTCGACCTCGTCGAATCGGCGCAGGACCTGATCTCTAGCCCGGGTCACGACGTTCTGCGCGAGGCCATCTATGGCGAACCAGGTGATCCCCCACCGATCGGCGCGGTCGCCACGGTCACGACAGCTACAGCGATCGTCGACCGCATGGGCGACGCGCTTGGGTGGGCCGTCGAGATCGCCCAACACGTCGAAGGAGTAGTCGGTTCGTCGGTCGGCGTACTGACCGACGTGTTCGGGACGATGGGCGGAATCGCCTGGATCGGCAGCCAGCCCGATGTCGCGGCTGCCGACGCAGCGCGAGCGAAGCTCAACGCAGACGGCGACTACTTGAAGCGGATTGCCGGCTCGAAGGATCTGTTCATCAACGGCTCAGGCCATATCAGCCAGGCGACACGCATCGCCTGACAGGCGCCACAATCAGTGAGTGCCAAACCTTAGTGATCATGTTCGGCGCGGTGCCGGGCCAGCGGATCGTCACCGAAGTCGCCTCGTGGATCGCGCCACACGCTGTGCACGTGGTTGGCGTCGCGTGCTGAATTGTCGTACTCGGCAAGGATCGTCGGGCCATGCAGCCGGTAGTAGTGGGGCTGGCCCGGCTCCAGGCCGCCTGCCCACAACAGGTGGACGTCGCCGAGCGCGTCACCGGCGAACTTCGCTGCCTCCTCGTCGGCAATGTCATCGGGCAAACGGTCGACATACAGCCGCAGCAGCGCGTCGAGCATCCCGCGTTGGTCAGCGTTCATCGCCGTAGCCGCCAATCCTTTCGGCTGATGAGTGAACGACATCGCTTCCAGATCATCGGGCGTCACGCCGGTCGACTCGACGAGCCAGTCTTGAGCGCGCTGTAGATGAACCCCCACCTCACCATCGAACTCTTCCCGAAAGATGAGTGGAAGAGGAATCGGCCGATCGTTGTCGGCGAGCGACGATCGGTTGCCGCCGACCAGATCAGGCGGTGCGTGTGTGACGACGGCGATGCGACGCTGATCGTCCGACAGCGAGCGGGCCAACTCACGCCCGAGGTCCTCGACACCAGCGAGCGGTCGCAAGAGGTGGGGTCCGAGGAGCGGCGAGCTTGCTGGATCGGCCCCGAAGAACAACGGCGTCGCGCTGCTGAGAACACCATCGATGACTGTGAAGCTCAGCGAAACGTGGTGTCCGCCGAGGCGCCAACTCCACGTGCCGCTCGACGACGGAGCGCCGAAGAACCGCACGAAATACATCAGCGGATCGCGTCCGCGCGGCCGGTCGAACGATGCTGTGAAGCCCTCGAGTTGATCGAGCACGTTCTCCAGGCCCATGATCGTCGACACAGTCACAAAGCCGGGAGTCGACAGTCCACTCGCCAGCAGACGGAACATCAGGCGATGCTGCGCTTGAGTCATTGCCGCCAACGTCAGCCCGCCGTGATCGGTCGGTGTGTAGAACCACAATCGACGCTCGTCGTCGGCGGGGAAAGGGAACAGCGCCAGCTTGCGCTGCGAGTCGTCGAGCGAATCGATCAGTCGATCGGCCTCCTCGCACATCAGGGCAGCTACACGAGTTCGTGCGGGAGTTGGCGTCTCATCCATGGTTGCTCACTCCCCTGGACCGTACAAGCCGAAGATGAGATCCGGGTCACCCGCGCGCCACGTGCCGTCGACTTGCGAGCGTTGTCCGATCGCGCGGGTGCGTGCTTGCAGGTTGCGTCCCAACGCGAGTTGGCCCGGCTCCCATGCAGCCAGCGCCGCGGTTGCATCATCCGGATGTGTAGCGAGCGCGTCGCACAGCTTCCACGCGTCGTCTGCGGCCTTCGCCGTCCCGGCCGCGGCATGCGGTCGCACGACGAAGGCGGCATCGCCGAGCAGGCAACTGCGCCCGAACACCATGCGCGGCACGTCGAGGTCGAGCACGACCTGCACGAACAGATCGGCAACCGCAAGCACCACTTCGGCGATCGGAACCGGCAGGCGTGCCTCAGCGACGGCGCGTGCCTCGGCGATGTGCTGCGGCCGCAACGCGCCCGGTGGCACCGAGACCTCGCGCCGGATGCCGTTGACATCGAGAAGCAGGTCGTCGAGGTCGTCGCCCGGTAAATAGTTGCGGTACCAAACGATGTTGATCAATCGCTCGCCCGGAACCACCGAGCCGTCGCGTCCAGGAATGGGGTACACGAGGATGTGACTATTCGCGTAGACGTAGTAGGTGATCGCGTCGTCGAGCACCGCACGAGTATCCGCCGTCAGCTCCGTCTCGGGTACGACGCCTCGCCAGGCGACATATCCCGCGTAGCGCGGATGAACATCGGGAAGCAGCGCGGCACGCGCGGTGGACCCGACACCGTCGGCAAACACGGCAACATCCGGACGAAGCACGACACCGCTCGAGAAGGTGAGCGTCAGTGGTTCGAAGTCGATACCGACCAATTCGTGCGCCAACCGATAGCTCGCGCGATCGAAGCATCCCAACAGCTCGCGGTACACGGTGTTCCACGAGCTGAACAGGTACGGATGCACGTCGTCGTGTAACACGTGGCCGCGGTGATCGAGATACCGGATGTGTCGCGTCCTCACGGCCACGTCGTCGAGTTGAACACCGCCGTGCTCGACGAGGTACCGATAGGTCTCCTGGAGAAGCCCGATGCCTGCGCCGCGCTCTTCGAGCTCCGACGGCGAGCGCTCGTACACCACGACGCGATGACCGGCGTCGGTGAGCAGGCACGCCGCGGTGAGCCCGCCGAGCGATCCCCCGACTATTGCGATGTCCACGCGGTGGTCAGGGTTGGCCGAATGTCGCGATCTGGTTGACCGTGCACTCGAAGAGCACGCGTCGCTCGTTGATCGAGGGATCGCGGAGCCCGTACGGGCCCGGTTGCTGCGTGTACTTCGTCCAGATCTTGTCGAGGTGGTCGGTGACCCGCTGGCCCTCGACCGGATCGTCTTCGCTGATTTCGTGCGACACCGTGTGCTTGATGCTGATCCAGTGATACGGATTTGCCGGATTCACCAACAGGCTGGTCAGCCGCGGACTCTTGCGTATCCAATCTGTCTTGGCGCGGTGCGCGGCGCAGTTCACCAAGACGGCGTCGCCCTCGTAGTCGAACCACATGGGGGTCAGGTTGGCCCGCCCGCCCGGGCCGACGATGCCCAGCACCTGCGTGACGGGATCGTCCATGAGCTTCTTGTACGACGTCTCGACGTCCGACAGTGACCCGATGGTGGTTCGCTCGCCCACCGCGAACTGGCCCGGTTGGGTGCCCTGCGATACGTCGCGGAACTTGGCAACCTTGATGGTCAACGTGGTACCCCCGTTGCTAGTACTCAGCCGCTTTCGGCGAGTATACGCACGGCCTGTGCGACACGTCCCAGTCGCCGCGCAGCGATCAACCGCGGGTGGCGGCGATCAACGGCGCATACGTCGATGGGTCGATTCTGGCATCGATGAGACGTGGCCTATCCCAGGTTTGTGCAAGCACCACGGCAGCTTCGTCCGCCGTCGTCACGACCACTGAGTCGAGGCCCATCGCCGATGCAACCTGCGCGTAGTCGACCGGCGCGAATCTCACTGCGGCGCTTCCGCCTTGGCCGGGCTTCTGCTTGACCTCGATCAAGCTCAATGCAGCGTCGTCGAACACCACAACCGTGACCGGCAGCTGCAATCGCGCCAACGTCTCCAGCTCGGCCAGCGTCATGGCCAAGCCCCCATCGCCGACCATGCACACGACCGGCTGCCCGGGCCGGGCGAGCGCCGCGCCGATCGCGGCCGGAAGGGCGAACCCCATCGTTGCCAATCCGTTCGAGATCAACAGCTGCAACGGCGTCGTCGATGGCCAGAACGGCATGATCGCCAAAAAGTGCGCGCCTGCATCGACCGTGGCAACCGACTGCGCGGGCGCAGCAGCGATGATCGCGGACGCCAGTTCGAGAGGACCAAACGTGCCCGTGTTGGTAGCCAACAGCACCGCGCGTGCGTCAGCGAGCGCGGCCGCCCCCGAGTCGCGCTTCCACCCGGTGCATGCGTCGGTGACGACACGGTCGAGCATCGCGGCGAGCGGTCCGATGACCTCGACGGCGATGGGCGCCAGCGTTGCGCAGGCTTCAACGTCGGAGACGGATATCACCGGCACGCCGTAGCGCCACAGCGTGGGCATCGGCTCGACCTGATCGAAGCCGATTGCCAGGATCAGGTCGGCGTCGCTCAGGAGCGCTGCCTCGACAAGCCCACTGGTGAACAACCCAGCTTGCTGCGGATGCCCCTCGGGAACGACACCCATGGCCTGGTACGTGGTCAGCACCGGACACCCCAGCCGCTCGATCGCCCGAAGCACAGCGGCCGGCGCGGCGAGAGCATCGAGGCCGACGATCGCAACCGGTTTGGCGGCATCGCGTAGCGCCGCCGCGGCCTGCGCGACGACCTCGTCGCTGGATGGAGCCGACACGATCGGCGCGGGCGCGATCATCTCATTGCCAGTCGGGTCGTAATCAAGGTGCACGGCACCTGCTGGACGCGTCCCCGCAAGGCCGAGGGCTGCGCGAACCGCCTCGGCCGCGCCAGGAGTACCCGCCAGCCGCCCGCTCCACTTGGTGACGGGCGCGAACAGTTGTTGCTGATCGAACCGTTGATGCGCGAAGCGATCTCGGTTGGCGGTAGGCACGCAATCCGTGACCAACAACAGGGGAAATCGATCGAGTGTCGCCTGGGCCGCGCCGTTGACCGCGCATGCCGCCCCAGGCCCGCGCGTCGCGATCGCGAGGCCCGGTCGCCCGACGAGCGTGCCGTACGTGGCTGCCATGATGCACGCCGGTGTTTCACCGTGGGCAAGCACGAATCGAAGACCGGCGTCGTTGACCGCTCCGACGACCTCGAGGTTCGGACCGCCGCCGGGGAACCCGAAGACAATGTCGGCGCCGCCGTCGCGAACGCCTTCCGCCAACACGTTCGCCAACCGTTCACTCATCCGCTCGGACGCTATTCGACGGCATGCACGCGCGACGACCTTCTTGCCTCATCGGACTGAAGAAAGCTTCAGGTTCCTTCAGGGCATCATCAACCGCACTCGTCCAACATGAACGCGACCACTCAGAAAGAGAACTCGCGACATGTTCGACCCTCTCGATCCCAGTCCCCCCAATCCCAGTGCTACGGACCACGGCGATCATCGCTCGTGGCCCGCGCCAGCCAGCTCGCCCCCCGTTCGCGAGTTCGCTGCACACGTCCCGCGCACCCCGTCCAAACGCCGGCATCTCGCGCTCGCCGCGCTCGTCGTCGCGACGATCGGCGCGGGTACAGCGGGCGGCGCTATCGCCGGCAGGAACGCTCAACCGAGCGCAGCGACGGCGACAGCCGCCGGTGGCTTCAACACGACGTCGGCCACCACCCCGTCAGTCGCGGTCAAGGACGACGTCTCGTCGTTGATCAGCTCGACCCTGCCCGGTGTGGTCAGCATCAGTGTCGAGTTGAACGGCGTCAAAGGCGCCGGCACCGGGTTCGTGATCAGCAGCGACGGAGAGATCGCCACCAATGCCCACGTCGTCGCCGATGCCACGAACATCGAGGTCAAGTTCTACGATGGGTCGACCGCCGCCGCAAAGGTGCTCGGCGTCGACCGCACCGACGACTTGGCAGTGGTGAAGGTGGACAAGGCTGGGCTCACGGCGCTTCCGCTTGGCAAGTCGGCCGACCTGCGGATCGGCGAACCCGTGGTCGCGATCGGCAATGCGCTGGACTTGACCGGCGGCCCCACGGCGACTGAAGGCATCGTGTCCGCGCTCGACCGAACCATCGACACCGCCGACGGCGAACACCTGGCACACCTCGTGCAGACCGATGCCGCGATCAACCCCGGCAACTCCGGAGGCCCCCTGCTGACGCTCGACGGCACGGTGGTGGGCATCAACTCCGCAGGATCGCAGGCCGCGCAGAACATCGGGTTCGCGATCGCGATCGACACGGCACAGCCGATCATTGAGCAACTGCAACAGGGCAAGACGGTCACCAAGGCTTACCTCGGCGTGTCGACAGAGGTCGTCGACGCGACGGTCGCTGCTCGCAGTGGGCTCGGCATCGATCACGGACTGCTCATCGCCGACGTCGCCGGTCAATCAGCGGCCTCAGCTGCCGGCCTACAACCGGGCGATGTGATCGTCTCGATCAACGGCAAGGCGACGAACGACAACTCGGTCCTCGGCGACGAGATCCGTGCCGCTGGGGAGGGACACGTCGTTCACCTGCAGGTCTTCCGCAACGGAAAGACCACCAACGTCGACGCGACGCTGTCGACGCACGCAGCCTGACCACCTGCCTTCAGATCGTGGTCACGTTCTGCGCCGGGAACGTGACCACGAACTCGGCGCCGTTTTCGACCGGTACCGCAACGATCGACCCACCGAGTGCGGTCATGATCGTTCGGGCGATCGCCAGGCCGAGGCCACTCCCTCCGATGTCGAGCGAGCGCGCTTCGTCGAGACGCATGAACGGTTCGAAGATCCGTTCATGCTCGCTCGCGGGGATCGGTGGACCGTCGTTCATGACCGACAATCTGGCTCCATTTTCGTTTGCCGACACCGAAACCCGTATCCCGGTCGCGCCATGTCGCTCGGCGTTGTCGAGCAAGTTCCGAATGACCCGAACGACCGCGTCGGGATCCGCAGGGATCGAGACACGCTCCAACGATGTGCTGTACGCGATCGCACGTCGTGGTCGGCGGAGGGCAACCTCGGCTGCCACGAGGTCAGCCAGTTCGATGGGGACGATGGCAGCGACCTGCATCGAACGCGAGCGGGTCAGCAGCCGGAGATCACGGGTGAGCTCCTCGAGGCGAGCGACTTCGATCAGCGAGTCCTCGGCGACCTTCGCCCACTCCGCCCGATCCGGGTACGCGAGGCCGACCTCAAGTTCGGTGCGCAGAGTAGACAGAGGGCTGCGCAACTCGTGAGACGCGGCGGCGGCGAACAGTTGCTGCCGGGTCGACGCTTCCTCCAGCCGATCCAACATGCGGTTGAGCGTCAATCCCAAGTTGGCGATTTCGTCGTCGCTCGAGCCCGCCTGCACCCGACCCGAGAGATCTGCGGCTTCGATGCGGTCGACCTCCGCGCGCATTGCGTCGACGGGGGCCAATGCCCGGGCAACCACTCGCGAGATCAATAACGCGGCGAACGCAACCAGCAACGGCAAACCGATCAGTAGTGAGTTGCGTAGATACCGCTCTGCGCGACGTGACGCGTCGAGTGACGTCACAGCGTAGATCGTCAACGGACCGACGGACGACGGCACGGTCCTGGCCACCATGCGATAGTCCTGTCCGGCGACCCCGCCGATCGCGCTGCCGTCAATGGTTGTCTTCGTCTCATCGCCGACCGGCGGGGCATTGATCACATCGAGTCGTGTCGTCCCGGCAAGACCAGGGGTCACGGCAACGACATGCCCCGATGCATCCACGACCTGCAGCTGACCGACCTCACGTCCTGTCGAGGCCACCACGGGCGACAGCAAACCCCCAGCGATGAGTGTCTGGACCCCATCGACGCGGTCGACCAGCTGGGACTGCGCGTCGGAGGCGAGCGCCCTTCGCAGCAGCCCGGCAGCAGCAAACGCGCCAACCAGCAGCGCAGCTACCAGCACCAGCGATGCTCCAATCGTCGCTCGTGATCGAACCGACGAGCGCCACCTAGCGCGCACGCGCACCCATTCGATAGCCCGCACCCCTGACGGTCTCGATCGCTGTCGAACCCAACTTCCTGCGCAAAGCGGACACGTGCACCTCGACCACGTTGTCGTCGCCGTCGAAGGCGAAGTCCCACACGTGCTCGA
>JBDTWJ010000002.1:0-57943 GCA_040006755.1 Ilumatobacteraceae bacterium
TCGCAGTCGTAGTACGCCTCGCGCACGAACTGTCGATCGCCACTGGTGTCGCCCTTGCGCCAAACCTCTTGTCTGCTGCGACTCCAGTAGACCATTCGCCCCTGCTCCAGCGTCATCCGCAGGGTCTCGGCGTTCATCCACGCCAGCATCAGCACGGCCTTCGTCTCGACATCCTGGGCGATGGCCGCGACCAGACCTACGTCGTCGTACTTCACGACCGACAGTTGCTCGGGAGTTGCGTCGATCTTGACCCCGCTCGGCATGGGCGACATGCTACGGCGCGACAACGTCGGCGCCCCCGGCAAATAGCGGCTACAGGTACAGGCCGGTGCTGGCTTCGATACGACTCGCAGCCACAGCGTGGAGGTCGCGCTCGCGCAGCATGATGTAGTCGTTGCCGCCGACCTCGACCTCGTAACGATCGTCGGGACTGAACAGCACACGGTCGCCCACCTCGGCGGACCGCACGTTCTGGCCGAGCGCGACAACCTCTGCCCACACCAGCCGCTTGGACACCTGTGCCGTCGCGGGAATCAGGATTCCACCCGATGATCGACGCTCGCCGTCTTTGTCGGGGATGTGTACCAGCAGCCGATCGTTGAGCATCTTGATCGGCAGCTTTTCGTCGTGCAGGGCCACGGCCGCAGGGTATCGCCGTCGCGATTGCTTACGCCACCGCGCGGTCGATCCTGGCCATGACCTCCGGGGTCAGCAGTGGAACGATGTCGATGGCGGCGAAGTTCTCGACGACCTGGCCGGGTCGACTGGCACCGGTGATGACAGTCGACACGCGGGGGTTCACCGCACACCAGGCCAGCGACATCTGCGCCAGAGTGCATCCGAGTTCCTCGGCGATCGGGCGCAGCCGGTCGACCTTGACCAGCGTGGTCTTGTCGGACAACATGGAATTGAGCCACTCGTAGCCCGGCAGGGCGCCACGTGAATCGGCCGGGATCCCCTGCTGATACTTGCCCGTGAGCAAGCCCGATGCGAGCGGGCTCCAGATCGTGGTGCCGATTCCGATCTCTTCGTACAACCCCGCGTACTCCTTCTCGACCTTGTCGCGGTCGAGCAGGTTGTATTGCGGCTGCTCCATCACGGGCTTGTGCAGATGATGGCGTTCAGCGATCTCCCACGCCGCACGAATCTCGTCGGCCTGCCATTCACTCGTGCCCCAGTACAGCGCCTTGCCCGACGCGATGATCTCGTGCATCGCCCAGACGGTCTCCTCGATCGGCGTCTCGGGATCGGCCCGGTGACAGTAGATGAGATCGATGAAGTCGAGACCGAGGCGCTCGAGCGATCCGTCGATCGCTTGCAACAAGTACTTCCGATTCAGCGTGTTGCTCATGTTGGGGACCCGATCGATCCCCCAGAAGAACTTGGAGCTGATCACGTAGTGAGACCGACGCCAACCCAGCTCGCGGATGACTCGGCCCATGATGGCCTCGCTCTCGCCGGCGGCGTATGCCTCGGCGTTGTCGAAGAAGTTGCACCCAGCGTCGAACGCCGTCTGCATGCACTCCATGGCGAGATCGTCCTTCATCTGGTTGTCGAACGACACCCAACTACCGAACGAGAACAAGGACAACTTCAAGCCGCTGCGCCCCAGCCGGCGGTACACCATCTTGTCTTTCGCGGTCTTGACAGACATGGCAATACTCCTCTTTTAGGTGACATCTCGTGTGGCAATTGGACGAACGTTGATACCGGCGGCCGCCATCGCAGCCTTGGCGTCGGCGATTACGTGCTCGCCGAAATGGAAGATGCTGGCGGCCAACACACCGGTTGCGCCACCATCGACGATCCCTTCAACAAGGTGTTGCATCGTACCGACTCCCCCGCTGGCGATGACTGGCACATTGACATTTTCGGCGACTGCCGAGGTGAGTTCGATGTCGAAGCCTTCGCGGGTGCCGTCGCGGTCCATCGATGTCAGCAGGATCTCGCCGGCTCCGAGCCTCGCGGCCCTGACCGCCCAGTCGAGTGCGTCGAGCCCGGTCGGTGTGCGACCGCCGTGCAAGTAGACGTCGAACCCCAATCCGCCGGCGCGCCGCTTTGCGTCGATCGCGCACACGCAACACTGCGAGCCGAACTCGGCAGCGATCTCGCTGATCAGTTCTGGCCGCTGCACGGCCGCGGTGTTGACACTGACCTTGTCGGCTCCCGCGCGCAGCATGCGCCTGGCGTCGTGGACGGTGCGTATCCCTCCGCCGACGGTCAACGGAATGAACACCTGCTCGGCAGCTCGGTAGACCACATCCACCATCGTCTCGCGGGCGTCCGACGATGCGGTGATGTCGAGAAACACCAGCTCATCGGCACCTTCTGCGTCATATCGGGTAGCGAGCTCGACGGGGTCGCCGGCGTCGCGAAGCCCGACGAAGTTGATCCCCTTCACGACACGACCGTTGGTCACGTCGAGACACGGAATCACGCGAGCAACCCTCATGGGCGTAGCGCCTTCAACGCCTCGGCAACGGTGAAGCGTCCTTCGTAGATCGCCTTGCCGGTGATGATGCCACCGATGCCGGGCACGGCCGCGAGCGCGCTGATGTCGGCCAGCGACGCTACGCCTCCGCTAGCAATGACTGGTGCGCTCGACGACGCTGCGACGGCGGCAAGGCCGTCGATGTCGGGCCCTTCCAGCATGCCGTCGCGGGCGATGTCGGTGATGACGAAAGCGCTCGCCGAAGGGAACCAACCCAACGCCTCGTCGAGGGTCACACCGGCGCCCTCTGTCCATCCGTGCACGGCGACCTCACCGTCGCGGTGATCGAGACCGACAGCAACATCGATCACCTGCGTCGCTGCTTCGACAAGCTCAGGGCGTTGGATCGCCGCTGAGCCCATCACGACTCTGGCCACACCCGCATCGGCCAACTGTTGGGCGTCGGCCACTGCGCGTACACCTCCACCGGTCTGCACCAGTGCGCGACCGATGAGCGCCGAGGCGATCTCGGCAACAACGGAGCGGTTCTGGGGCGAACCCGAACGTGCTGCGTCGAGATCGACAACGTGAATCCACGTCGCCCCCGCATCAGCGAACGAGCGTGCCACCGCGACGGGATCGCTGCCGTACACCTTCGCGTTGCCGTAGTCGCCTTGCGTGAGGCGCACAACCTGACCGTCACTGAGATCAATTGCTGGAAAGAGTTCGACCATCACGTCACCATTGCCTCCGCTGCAATGCGGACGAAGTTGCCGAGCATCGCAATGCCCCACTCGCCCGACTTCTCTGGATGGAACTGCGTAGCGAACACGTTGTCCTGGCGGAATGCAGCATTGACCACGCCGCCGTACGTGCATGTTGCCGTAATCGCCGCGGGATCCTCTGGAACGGCATGCAGTGAATGCACGAAGTACACCCAAGCATCCGCAGACATGCCGGTGAACATCGGATCATCGGGTGCCTCCAGCGTGAGCAGGTTCCACTGCATCTGAGGTCGCGGCAGGTCTGTACCCAACCACGTGATGGTGCCGGGGATAACGCCGAGGCCGATCGCCGAGTCGTCTTCCTCACTGCTGTCGAACAACATCTGCATCCCGACGCAGATGCCGAGGAAGGGACGGCCACTGTCAACCGCGTGTTCGACAGCATCTTCGAGATCAGCGTCGCGCAGCGCGGCCATGCACGCCCCGAACGCGCCGACGCCTGGCAGCACTACTGCCTGCGCGTCGGCAATGAGCCCGTGGTCGACCGTGAGGCGAGCGTCGGCCCCGCATCGTTGCAATGCCTTCTGCGCCGAACGCAGGTTGCCGATCCCATAATCGAGCACGGCGATGAGTGGTCGGTCGGCCATGGACCTACAGCACGCCCTTGGTCGACGGGACCTGTGCTCCCTCGATACGAACGGCGTCGCGAAGACATCGTGCCAGTCCCTTGAACACGGCCTCGATGATGTGATGCACGTTCCGACCGCGCTTCAGCGTGACATGCAACGTGATGCCGGCCGAAGTTGAGAACGACGAGATGGCGTGTTCGGCGAGTTGCGGATCGAAGGCCGGATTGCCCAGCGGCAGGCATTCGGGCAACTCAACCTCCCACACGACGAACGGGCGACCGGACAGATCGAGCGCGACCTCCACCAACGCCTCGTCGAGCGGGAACAAGCCACTCGCGAATCGACGTACCCCCGCCTTGTCGCCGAGTGCCTGGCGAAACGCTTCACCCAAACTGATCGCGACGTCTTCGACCGTGTGATGCGTATCGATGTGCAGGTCGCCGGTGGCGGCCACACGCAGGTCGAAGCCGCCGTGCTTGCCGAGCTGGTCGAGCATGTGATCGTAAAACGGGATGCCCGTCGAGACGTCGGTCTCGCCTGAGCCATCGAGCTCGATCAACAGATCGATCGACGTCTCCTTCGTGACTCTGTGGACCGTGCCCGTGCGGCTCATTGCACGATCTCGCTGATCGCTGCGAGAAACTGGTCGTTCTCCTCCGGTGTGCCGACGGTGACGCGCAGGCAATCGGTGAGGCGCGGCCATCCCGAGCAGTCGCGAATCAAGATGCTTCGGTCGAGCAGTTCCTGCCAGACCTGTCGACCGACCTTGTGACGTGGGCGGAACAGGATGAAGTTGGCACCGCTGGGAAAGACGTCGAGCGTCAGGCTGCGTAGCGTCGTCGAGATGCGTTGACGCTCGGAGACGATCTGCTCGACGCGGGCATCCATGTCGTCGGTGAACTGCAACGCCAACCGACCCGCGATCTGCTTGGCCGCATCGAGATGATACGGCAAGGCAACCTTGTCGAGCTCGGCGACGAGCCACGAGGGCCCGATGACGTAGCCCAGTCTGCTGGCTGCCATCGACCATGTCTTCGAAAACGTCCTGGTGACGACCAGCGGCGTCGACTCATCGACCATGGTCAGTGCCGACCAGTCGGCGAACTGGCCATACGCCTCGTCGACCACCAAGAGCCCCGGTTCCGCTGCGAGCACGGCACGAACGTTGTCGACGGGCTCGACGAGACCCGTCGGGTTGTTGGGTGAACACAAGAAGGTGACCGCTGGTTGGGTTTCGTGGATCAACCCGACGGCGGAGCCGGCATCGAGTCGGAAATCGGGTCCGCGCTCGCCTTCGACCACGGTCGATCCGGTCACTCGGGCGATGTGACCGTGCATCTGGTAGGTCGGTTCGAACGTGACTACCCGGCGACCCGCGCCTGCGTAGGCGAGCAACAATGTTTGCAGCACCTCGTTGGAACCGTTGGCCGCGAACACCTGGTCGGGTCGTACGTGATGCGAATCAGCGATCGCCGCGCGAAGCGCCGAGGCACTGCGGTCGGGATAGCGATGCCATTCGACACGCGACAGTTCCGCTGCAAAGGCATCGCGCCAAGCGGCCGGTGGCGGAGTCGGTGCCTCATTGGTGTTGAGGCGAATGCGCACGTCGACCTGGGGCGAGTGATACCCCTCGAGAGCTCGCAGATCGTCGCGTACCGTCACCGAATGCACAGTGGGCCACGATACCGACACCGTCGTCATCCAGGGAGGCTCCATTTGGATGAGGAACGCGCCAGACTGCAAAGATGAACGACCCGGTCGCGGCCACTCTGACGGTAATCGCCGAACACGTAGAGCGGTATCGGCAACAGCTGGCCGAGGTCGGTCCGCTCGGAATTCCCACCGGCCGAGATGACCTCCGTGCGGCGGTCGGCGAGGCGGAACAGGGCCTACGAAATGCTGAGCGGCTGATTAGAAGGGCTTTGAAGCTGATCGACTGAAAGCCCGCGTAAACACTGGGGTGAACGCGGCGACGGCCCCGCAGAACGGGGCCGTCACTCTTGCAATGCCAGGCGGCGGATCCCGGCATCGCCCGCAAACCAGGTGGCGGGAACCTGGTTGGTCTGGTCACTATACACCGAATATGAATGTGCGCAAGATGCCACAATCCGTGGTATTTGCCCTATTTTCGTGACGCTCGGCGCGGGACTCGTGAACTTGGACAGATGTCCTCCAAGGCACAATCCGCGCACTTCGGTTGCTTCGCATCGCAGATCCGGCGGCCATGAAGAATCATCCGCAGACTGAACGGCCCCCACTCGGGCCGCGGCAAGAAACTGTCAAGTTCGAGCTCAAGCTTCACCGGGTCCTCGAGAGCGCTGAGACCCAAACGCCTCGAGAGCCTGCCGACGTGAGTGTCGACAGGTAGCCCTGGCAGGCCGAACGCGACACTGCGTACGACGTTGCCGGTCTTGCGCCCGACGCCTGGCAAGGTGACCAAGTCCTCGAGCTCGGTGGGGACCTCGCCGTCGAAGCGGTCGATCAGTGCTCGAGCCATCCCGATCAAACTCTTCGTCTTGTTCTGGTAGAAGCCGGTCGATCGGATGATCGCTTCGACATCGGAGGGAATCGCCGCGGCCAGGCGAGCTGGTTCGGGGTATCGGCCGAATAGCGTAGGCGTCACCATGTTGACGCGAGCGTCGGTGGTTTGCGCGGAGAGAATCGTGGCTGCGAGCAGTTCAAACGCGTTGGTGTGATCAAGTTCACACAATGCCTCGGGGTATTCCTCGGTGAGCCGGCGCGCGACCTCCCTCGTGCGGCCTTTCGGCGTGCGCGGCTTGGCCATGCCGTCGACACTATTCACACGAGAGTCGCACCGGGAGTGTCAACAGCAGGAGCCGAGACCGCGACGTGGCATTAACCTCAATGAACATGTGGCGAATCGAGACCTCGCGCGAGCTTGGCGACGACGATTTCAAGGCGGTCAGCATTTTGCTCGAGACCGCCCAGTCTCACGACGGCTCTCCGCCGCTGTCCGACCATCTGTTGTTAGCTCTCGCCCATCGCGGCGGTCCCGGGTTTGCTGTCGTAATGGCGTTCGATGCGTCCGATCAGCTCGTTGGATATGCGCAGCTCGCACGCGCCAACAACACGACGGTCATCGAGCTGGTCATTACACCGAGCGAGCGAGACGAGGTCGAGTCATCGGCTTCACGATTGCTGCGATCAGCGCTCGAGGTCGTTACCTCAGAAGGTGGCGGAACCGTCAACTGGTGGGTGCACCGACCCGGCGACCGAACCGAGGCCATCGCCGCTGAAGTCGGCCTGAGATTGGGACGGCGATTGCTGCAGATGCGACGCAGCTTGCCGATTCACGAGACGACCACCGTCGACACGCGATCGTTCGTCGTCGGGCGGGACGAACAGGAATGGTTGCGCGTCAACAACGCCGCATTCCACGATCATCCCGAGCAGGGTGGCTGGACGCTCGACACCTTGCGAGACCGTCAAGCCGAACCGTGGTTCGACCCGGAAGGATTTCGGCTTCACGAGCGCGACGGAAAGCTGGCTGCGTTCTGTTGGACGAAGGTGCACGCCGACGAGTCGCCGCCGATGGGCGAGATCTATGTGATCGCCGTCGACCCGCAGTTCCACGGTCTAGGTCTCGGCAAGGCGTTGACGATCGCCGGTCTCGAGCACCTCGGCAAGCAAGGGTTGACCGTGGGCATGTTGCACGTCGATGGCGCCAACACTGCGGCCTTGGGGATGTACGAGCGTCTCGGCTTTACCGTCCATCATGCCGACCACGCCTACGTGGCCAACACGACCACCACCACGAGCGGCACAGATACGACTGGAGCACATCCATGACCGACACGGCCGAAACACTCCCCCGCTGGAGTGTCGCCGATGTGCACGAATCGTTCGAATCGCGTTCGTTCGTCGACGCCCTCGAGCAGGCCGTCGCCGACTCGATGCGTCTCGCCGCGCTCTTCGACGAGCACGACATTCGCCGATGCGAGGCTCGGCCGGTGACCGAAGCCGATGGCCAAGCTGCCGGTGCGGTGCTTCGCGCGGTGAACAACACGCAGATGCGAACCGATCTCATCGGCGCGTACGTCTATGCAACGGTGTCCACCGACAGTTTCAACGAGACAGCGCAAGGGCTGCTCAGCGAACTGGAGGTGCTCGATTCGCGCCAGCGGCCTCTCCTCGCACGTCTTGCCGAATGGGTCAGCTCGCTCGGCGTCGACGCTCTCGCGACGGTCAGCACCGAGGTGGCCGAACACCGAGGCCCTCTCTCGTTCCTCGCAGCTCGCGCCGAGCACCAGATGGCCGAGTCGGACGAAGGCCTCTACGCCGAGCTCAGCACGACCGGCTCGACGTCGTGGGAACGGCTCCAATCCGACGTGACGTCGCAACTGACCGAGGTGGTCGGGCTCCCCGACGGCCCGCAGACCATGCCGATGGCGGCCATCCGAGGGCTGGCGACCGAGGGCGACGTGCGGGTCCGCATGGCTGGGCACGAGGCCGAGATGCGCGCTTGGCCGACCGTCGCCGTCACCTGTGCCGCGGCCATGAACGCGGTCAAGGGCGAGGCGAACATCGTCAACGGCCGACGTGGTTGGGACAGTCCGATCGAGGCCTCCTTGTTCTCCAACAACGTCAGCCGCGCCACCTTCGACGCGATGCAGTCGGCCGTCGATGACGCCCTTCCCGACTTCCATCGCTGGATGCGCGTGAAGGCTGGCTTGCACGGACACTCCGGTGGCATGCCGTGGTACGACCTCTTCGCTCCCCTGCCATCCAAGCCGGCCAACATCTCCTGGACGGAGGGGTTGGGCATGGTCCGCGGGGCCTTCTCGTCGTACAGCCAGCCGCTGGGCGGCCTGGTCGATCGTGCGATCAGCGAACACTGGATCGATGCCGGCCCACGCGAGGGCAAGCGCGGCGGCGCGTTCTGCATGCCATTCGTCGACGACCGCTCGTTGGTGTTCCTCAACTGGAGCGGCAGCATCGACTCGGCGCAGACAACGGCGCATGAGCTCGGTCATGCGTATCACAACACGCAGCTCGCTCATCGCACTGCACTGCAACGACACATGCCCATGGCATTGGCCGAGACCGCCAGCATCTTCTGCGAGACCTTGGTGGTCGAGGAAGGCTTGTTACACCTGACGGGCACGGACCGCCTCGCGCTGCTCGATGTGAATCTGTTGGGCGCAGTGCAGACCGTGGTCGACATACGCAGCCGGTTCACCTTCGAGACAGAGGTTTTCGCCCGTCGTCAACGCCGCACGATCGGTGTGTCGGAGTTCAACGAGATGATGCTCTCAGCGCAGGCCGATGCGTACGGCGATGGCCTCGACCAATCGACTGCTCATCCATACATGTGGGCCGTGAAGCCGCACTACTACGGGTCACACTTCTACAACTGGCCGTACACCTATGGGTTCCTCTTCGGACTCGGGCTGTTCGCCAAGTACCGCGAGGATCCCGAACGGTTCCAACTCTCGTACGATGACGTGCTGTCACGTGCGGGTATGAACACGGCCGAAGAGCTCGGGGCGGTGTTCGGTTTCGACGTCTCGGTCGAGTCGTTCTGGACCGCGAGCCTCGACATACTGCGGGGTCACATCGATCAGTACATGGCGCTGGCCGCCGAGATGTGACGACTTCGTTGTATCAACCGAGCCGCACAGAGCTCGCCGATCTTCTGGAAGGTGAACCGCGGTATCGCCTGGATCAGATCTGGCAAGGCCTGTATCAGAACCTGTCGACCCCCGCCGAGATGACCAATCTGCCGAAGGTGTTGCGCGCGACGTTGGCCGAGCAACTCATTCCTGCGTTGCAGGTCGTTGTTCGCCGTGTGAGCGATGGCGGCGACACGGTCAAGTATCTCTGGGAGCTCCACGACGGACGGCGAATCGAAACCGTGCTGATGCTGTATCCGGATCGCGTCACGGTGTGCGTCAGCAGCCAGGTTGGGTGCGCGATGGGATGCGGGTTCTGCGCAACCGGCCAGGCGGGATTCGGTCGTCACCTGACGGTCGGCGAGATTGTCGAGCAGGTCACCGCCGCAGCGCGCGAGGCACGTTCGATGGATCGCCGGCTCGGCAACGTCGTGTTCATGGGAATGGGCGAGCCATTGGCTAACGAGGCCGTCGTGTGGGAATCGGTTCAGCGGCTCCACGACGACCTTGGACTGTCGGCGCGCAAACTGACGATCTCGACCGTTGGACTGGTGCCGGGCATTCGCCGGTTGACCGAGCGACCGCTGCCGGTCAACCTCGCAGTCTCGCTGCACGCCGCCAATGATCAGTTGCGCGACGAACTGGTACCCATCAACAAGCGGTACCCCATCGACGAGTTGATGAGCGCGTGCGCCGACTACCTGGCGGTGAAGGGGCGTCGGCTCAGCTTCGAATGGGCGATGATCGACGGTGTCAACGACCGGTCGAGCGATGCACCCGAGCTCGCCAAGTTGTGCCGCCGCTTTCGCCTGCCGGCGCACGTCAACCTGATCCCACTCAACCCAACGCCCGGTTACCCAACGGTGGGTTCGCCACTGAAGCGAGTCCACGAGTTTCGCGACACCCTGGTATCGCTTGGCGTCAATGCCACCGTTCGACGCAATCGTGGCACGGACATCGATGCGGCGTGTGGACAGCTAGCAGCCGGCCAGCCGGTGACGCTCAGTCCGTCGCGGTGAGGTCAGGGGTAGGTCGAGGAACTTCGGGTTGGCGACCGGTGACGTTGCAGGATCAGCGGCCGGCCATCGGCTTCGAACCGCCAGGTCTCCTGCGACGCTCCGCCGGACAATCGGGTGAGGCCGGTGGTTTCGGTGACCTCGAGAACGGCCGCCAGCCCGCCGTCGAGGCCTCGGCCATTACGGGGCGAAGGATGGGCAGTGAGCTGCGACCGTGGGGTACGGATTGACCGCGGGACCGCCACCGGGGTGTATCTCGAAGTGCAGGTGCGCAATGCTGAACTGAGCATTTCCCGACTGGCCGACGATGCCGATTGGCGTCCCGGCCTTCACCGAGCCGAGCTGCAGGTACCCATCGAGGTGGGCGTAGTAGTACTTGTGACCATCCACGCCACTGAACCAAATGGTCGTTCCACCCAATGCGTTGGTCTTGGCCTCGGCGATACCGTCGACCACCGCCAGCACGGGGATACCGCGTGTGCCGATCATGTCGACGCCCTGATGACGTCGACCACCGCTGCGCGGCGCGCCCCAGGTGTCGCCGAACGGTGCAGGCGCGCTACCGGTGGGACACACCCAACCAGGCCCCGCGTAGTCGTTGCCCCCTCCGCCAGGGAAACTGCCGTTACCACCGCCACCGGTTTGACCGCCACCGGCATTGGGCAGCGAGGGGCGGGTCGCGACACCCGTCGCCGGGGCACCGTCGCCGGAGTCGCTTCCGGGATCTGCAGCCGGCGTGGCGCCGGAGTTGGCGCCCGGAACCGCAGATGAGTCCACTGGAGCCGGGATGGTGGGGGTCGGCGCACTGAGCAGCTGCTTGCGATCGGCATCGCGCTTGCGTCGCGCCTGCTCGGCAAGGAGGGCCGTGCGAATAGCCTCGTCCTGCAGTCGGTCGGCCTCCACGGCCTTCAGCCGTTGCACCTCGGATGCGGCAGCATCCTTCAACAGTGCAAGGTTGGCACGTTCTTTCTCGGCTTGGTCCTTCTTGTCGGCAAGTTGCAGACGCTTGTCGGCGAGGTCGCCATTGAGGGCATCGAATCGGTCGAAGTCGTTGGCCGAGGAGTCATAGATCACTTCCATGAGAGCATCGATCTTGATCTGGTCCTCCGGCGCCTGGAAGCCGGTGAGCAGCGGCACTCCAGTACTGCCGGATCGGGTGTAGCGGCCGATGGAAACGTTCTCCACCGCGAGCTGCAGCGCCTTGACCTCACCCTCCAGCGCTGTGATCTCGGACTGCAATTGCGTCTGTTGAAGGGTGAGCTCGTCGATCCGCGACTCAGAGGCGAAGTACGCGTCGGCCGCAGCATTCGCGCGCTCGCGGGCGTCGGCGATCTCCGCGGCAGCCTTTTCGGCTTCGGTTCGAGGGTCATCAGCACGCGCCGGCGCAGCCGACAGCAGCGGCGCGAGCAAGCTCAAAGCCGAAACAAAACCCAGAATCCGACGCATCCCGAGGGGCAGGGTACCAGTGAACCGTACGTTCCCACCGGCATCTCTTACTCTCCGTGGCGATATCGTCACAACTCCATGGCTGATTCGAGGTCCCGAGTCCCAATGTCGCAGTCAGAACCACTGCGCCTCACCGACGTCAGCTTCGTGCGCGACGGCCGTATGATCCTCGCCCCACTGACGTGGAAGGTGCTGCAGGATCAACGATGGGTCGTGCTCGGCGCGAACGGCTCAGGGAAGACCACGTTGCTCCGTATCGCGTCGATGTACGAGCACCCGTCGAGCGGTGACGTGAGTGTGCTGGGCGAGCGTCTCGGTCGTACTGACGTACGCGTGCTGCGCCGTCGCATCGGCTACATGTCGCCATCGCTATCGGTGCAGCTTCGTCCCGAACTTCGTTGCCTCGACATCGTGATGACCGCGAAGTACGCCGCTTTGGAGCCGTGGTGGCATCGCTACGACGAAGCCGACGAGGCCCGAGCCAGAACGTGCCTCGACCGCATGGGAGTCGGCTGGCTCGCCGACCGGCCGATGTCGACGACCTCGTCCGGCGAACAACAGCGCGTGCTTCTTGCCCGCACCTTGATGAACGAGCCTGGTGTTGTGTTGCTGGACGAACCGAGCGCACGTCTGGACCTCGGTGGGCGCGAACAGTTGGTCGGAGCGTTGGCCGAGCTGACCACCGATCCATCGGCACCGCCACTCATCCTCGTGACCCATCACCTCGACGAGGTGCCGCCAGGCATGACTCACGTGATGATGTTGCGCGAGGGCAAGGTGGTGGCCTCTGGACCGATCGGTCACGTGTTGACGTCAGCAAACCTCAGCGAATGCTTCGGGATTCCGCTGACGTTGGAACGTCGCGACGACGGCCGTTTCAGCGCCTGGACGCCACGAGCTGCAACAGACGCTCCCGCCCCGACGTGATCTGCTCGGCCAGAACTCGCTCCAGCGCGCCCCCCGTCCACAGCGAACCTCCGTAGTGCAGATGCATCGTCAGGGTGCTCGTATCGCCGTTCTCGGCGATCGCAGCAGTGAGCACCCACGGCGAATGATGACGCCCGTCGTTCTGATCCCGTTCGAACCTCACGGAGAGCGCCTCAGCGTCGCGGAGCGTGCGCACCATACGAAGTCGCTTGCTGCGTGCGAGCGGCCCAAGACGGGCCCGGAGCTCGACGTCCCACACGGGAGCATCGCCAGGCTCGGCGACGGCGCTGTGCACCAGACCGTTCCACTCGGGGTATGTCGACAGGTCGTCGACCAGTTCGAACAGCCGCTCTGCGGCGCACGGTGCTTCGAGCGACGCGGTGATGTCCATTCCGTCAAGTATCACCGCTGAGCGCGCGCATCAGCGGCACGCCACACCTCGACTTGGGCCGCGGCGTGAACGCAACGAGCGATCTCCGCTTCCAACCGTGTCGCCACACGCCGCAAATCGACCACCCGCCCAGCAAGATCGCTCGCCGACAGGACGCTCAAATCGGCGGCCGCGCACTCGTAAATTCTTGGCTCTCCGGCCGCCAATCTCAGTTGATTCGCCGAGGGCGTTCCTGACCACCGAATGCCCTGGCCAGTAGAGGACTGGTGGCTTCGAGCAGGCCATCGAGATCGTCGGTCTGATCGAAGGTCGGCTTCCACGGCATGACATCCATCTCGACCGCCGCGCCGGTCTCGACGTCGTCGACCACTGCTTTTGCATCAGTCAGCACGAGATCGGCACCGAGTTCGAGCTGGCCGGTTTCGTCGCGGCGATGCCTCGTTCGCCGTTGGCGTGGTGCAGGCGATGTCGGTTGCGCCGGCGCCTTGAACAGACGCGGCACAGGATCACGACGATCGTCGAGCATCCAGCCCAGTGGCACCACCATCGCGTCGGCGTGACGGCGACACAGCACTCCGGCGCGATCCGTGTTGACGCGCTCGTACGAATCGATCCACACCATCAAGACCTCGGCGTCGAATCCGTAGGTCATCTCTGCAACTTGCGAACATCCAGGGCGTTCACACAATCGCGTCATCTCCCATAACGTACCTGAGGAGTGCTCACGGATCTGGCTTCATCGATGCAATTTCCCCAGGTTGCGTTCGCCGGTGCGAGTTACGATCGCCCAACACGTGCGATGACTACCATGCCGAGATCACAACGCACCTGAAATCCGCCCGTGCCCGACTCGTGGTCACTGCGGTGGCCGGAGCGTTACTCGTTGCTTCCTGCAGCGGCAGCGGCAACAGCGCCGTCGGCGGCAGCACCGTCGTCGGCTCCACTTCCGACGACACCGATACGAGCGACTCACTCCCCCACGTCTCGGCGCCAACCATCGACGTTGCCGATCCGGCGGGTTCGATGATTGCCGCCGAACTTGCGTTACGAGCCGAGGATCGCGATCGGGCCGGCTTGGTCAACCTGGGGCCCGGCGCACTCGATCTGGCGGCAGCGATGGACGCGTCGGCGGCGCGCATGCTCGCCCAGCTACGAACTGACGCCGCTGCCGCGGCGGCCGCAGTCGAGGCTTCCGAGACCAGTGCTCCCACCACGTCGCCCGTGACAAGTTCTCCGTTGAGGAGTGGGCTCGCCAGCCTCACTCGACGAGTGCCGTCGCCTGGATTCAACTCGATGATGGTCTGGGCGACCCTACTCAGCACGCTCGGTGATTTTGCTCAGAATCCCATCTCGGCGACAAATGATGGCCAACCCGAAACGGTCCAGATCGGCGGCAACACCGGAACCGTGACGACCTCGGTCTCGGTCAACGCCACCGTCACCGGAAGCAAGCTCAGCGTCGATCTCACGTTCAAGACGAAGGGACAGGTTGTCGATAGCGCCACTGGCGCCATCGTCTACAGCATCGACAGCACCGCCACAGGCCACGTCGACGTCGACTTCTGTCCCGACTCCGGCGGCAAGTCCGCGGCTCACGTCAAGCTCACCTCCAACGAGAGCTACACCCAAGGGGGCGGGGCCGGCAAGGGGATCACGAAGGAGATGTCGGGCGACGTCGGGATCACCGTCGGCGACGACGCTCACATCGCGTCGGTGGAAGGCACAGTGCAGGGTTCCGAGGAGTCGAAGGGAGGTGTGCCGCCTGCAGGTGGCGACAGCGACCTCGCAGTGTCGACCAGAACCTCCAGCGACAACATCGCCAATGATGGGAACGGCAATCGCCTGCCCAACGTCCCCAGAGACATCAAGGTCGGCGGAGAGAACAGCACCGTCGACGAACAGGTCAAGATGTGGGGTACGACCAACCTCTTCATCGAGACGACGGTCACGGCCGCCGCGAAGGAGGCGGAGAAGCTGTGGAGGTCGGGGAAATGCGTCGAGCTGATCGTCGATCCGGAGAGCCGCGATGTCGAGCCCGATGAGATCGTCGAGGTCACCGCGACGCTGAAGCACAAGATCGAAGGCAACGAGCTCGACAAACCGGTCGAGGCGAATCTCACCGGCGTCAAGTCGATCGATCCTGCCGGCGAGAAACAACCGGCTCCCGCCACCGTCACCTACACAGCGGGGTCCGCAGAGGGCGACAGAGGGAAGATCGCCTTCAAGTCCGTGTCCAACCGTGGAATTGCCGAGAAGACCGTGACCTTCACCGTGCGGCCGGCAGCCTGGACCGTCACCTTTACGGGAAGCGACACCGAAACTTTCGGGCCTGTCACCAACACCTTCGCTGTTGCGCTCACCGATCTCACGATCAAGGCCAACGGCGAGACGTTGAGTGGAACCGGAAACCTGCATTTGACCGGCGATGTCACCACCTCGGCCGGCGGCGCGGCGGAATGCACCGGTCCACTCGATCAGATCGCGACGAGCACGGTCACCGGAACGCTTGTCGGCGAAGGCCCAGAGGCGGTGTTGCGAATCGTGCTGCGCTCCACCTCGCCCGCTGGGCAGACCACGCACATGATCTGCACGAACATCCTCGGCGCCAGGGGTGAGGCCGATCTGCCGGCCGACGGCTATGCCGAACGCTTCGGCGAGCCGCTCGCGCAATTCGACCTACCGGCTGCGGGCGGCACCGTCCCGGTTTCGAAGACGGCGGCCATCGGCGGGCTCTTCAACGTCACGATCGAAGGTTCGTTCACCGTCACCAAGGACAAAGGCTGAATAGCCACGACCGTTGACGACTGTGTCGGGTGGGCGTACACGGACTCGAACCGTGGACCCCGTCGGTGTGAACGACGTACTCTAACCAGCTGAGCTATACGCCCGTACAGTTCCGAAAGACTAGCAGTGGCGGCGAATTCATCCTCCGACCGGCCTCGTCATCCTCGTCATAGGCTGAAACGGACGCACACGACACCGAGACCTTGGCGGTCGCGATGGGCTTCGAGGTCGAAGGGGCACAAATCCTCGGCACCGATCATGCTCTCGACGACTCCATCGTGGTCGTCCGTGCAGTTCACCTCCGACGCGTCACCATTGTCTTCGATCACCACGCACGACCCGGCCTCGAGCACATTGTCGGGCGGCCCGGGTGCCGACGGCTCGTAGGTGAAGACGCCCAGCAACACGATGCCGATGCCGACCGCGGTGAGACCGGCCAGGAACCGCCACGGGAAGCTGGACTCCGGCGGCGAAGTGGGCACCGGCGCCGGCGACCACTCTGGCCCCGATTCCGGCGCGGACGACGGCTGGTCCGGCGCATCGAGTGATCGGTCATAGGCGCGGCGCAGCGCCGGGTCACCCAACACTCTCCACGCCTCGTTGACGGGTGTGAGCGATTCAGCGGAACCCGACCTGCTGGTATCGGGGTGGTGGGCACGAGCTTGACGACGGAACGCAGCTCGCACTTGCGACGTCGAGGCGGTGCGATCGATCCCTAGTACCTCGTAGTGGGTCACGGCTTGACCGTGCCACCGCTTCGCCAGTAGCGACCCTCAGCCCGATCCAGGAAACCTTGGTCAACGAGATACCGACGCAACGCTGCGGTGTCCGCGTGGCGCTTTCCGAGGATGAGGTTGAGCATCTGCTCGCTGTATGTGGTGCCAGGTTCGAACTCCTGCGCCAACCAATCGAGGATCACCGTGCGCTTCGCAGCCGCCACAGGGATCGACTGCAGCCGACCGTCGACGACAAATGTGCGCAACACCGTTCGGCTTTCTTCGGGTTCATCGTCGAACTCGGCCGACGCCGGACGAGTGTTGGCCTGCCGGGCGGCGCGTTGAAACGCGTCACCAACCACACCAAGGCCATCGTCGCCGCCGACCACCAGGCCGGTCTCGACCAGCTTTCCCAACGCTTTCGCGACCTGAGTCGGCGTGAGGCCGGTCGCCGCAACGACCTCGTCGACGTGCGACGCACCGAGTTCGATCGCTGCGACAACCCGGCGGCGATGAGCGTCGGCTAGAAGGCCGACCAGCGCGGTTGCGTCGAGCTCGGTCACGGGTCAGTACCCGAGATCGGGATAGACCGCGCCCTGGAGTTTCTTGCCTTGAGCGAACCGACGGATGTTGGTCGAGATGCGTTCGGACAGCAGTGGTTCTTCCATCTCCAGCGTTGCGCCGACGTGGGGCGTGATGATGCAGTTGGGCAACGTCCACAGCGGATGGTCGTCAGGTAGCGGCTCGGGCTGTGTGACGTCGAGCGCGGCTCCCCCGATGACACCGTTCTGCAGCGCCCACACGAGATCGTCGGTGACGATGTGCTTACCGCGCGAGACGTTGACGATCCACGCGTGGCTCTCCATCATCTCCAGTTCCGTGAGCGAGATCATCTCCTCCGTCTCAGCAGTGAGAGGCAGGGCCAGCACAACGAGATCGGCACCTGCGAGCGCGTCGACGTATCGCTCCGCGGCCAAGACCTCGTCGACTCCTTCCATTTCCTCGATGCGATTGCGCACGACGGTGATGTGACAGTTGAACGGCTTGAGCATTCGCACGAGTGCAGTCGCGATTCCACCGCCACCGAGGATCGTCACCTTGGCGCCGATCAGGTTGCGGCCCGACTCGCCGAGCCACGTTGCCGACTTCCCGTACATTCCGAGACTGCGCAGACCCGCTAGCGCCAGGGTGAGGGCCAGCTCGGCGACCGGCTCTGCGAAGATGCCCTTGCCGCACGTCCAGGCGCGGTCATCCTGTACGAGATGGACGAATGGCTCGATGCCGGCATACGGCAACTGCACCCAAGCGATTTGTTCGTTGTTCGCGAGGACTGCCTCCAGTTGGAGGGCCTCGCGGGGCACTGTCCACATCAAGGCTTCTGCGTCGTCAACCGGAACGATGTGACCGCCGCCAGCGGCGATAGCGCCCCGCAACCAGTGCTGACCACCTTCGGGGTCGGGACCGATTGCAATTCGAGGTGGCCCGTCGCGCCGTGATGACTTCGACGAGGCCTTTTTACTTGGGGGCATGCACCGTGAGGCTAGCCCGCTGCACGAATATCGCCCGCAACTCTTTCCCCACTCTCGACCGCGCCTTCGAGGTATCCGGTCCAGGTCGCGACATGCTCGCCGGCGAGCCAAATTCGTCCGTGTGGCCGGCGTAGTACCTCCCAGAACGCCGTGATCTGGCCTGGTCCGTACGCGGCATAGCTACCTCCATAACGGGGTTCCGCTGACCAGGCTCGCGAGAACCCGCCGGTCGCTGGCGCCTTGATCCCGTGAACATGGCGCATGTCTGCTTCGACGATCTCCACCCGATCCGACTCAGGTTTCTCGGCAAGGTACCTCCCGCCTTCGCCACCTGCGTACGACATCAGCACGCCAGCCGGTCCCGGCTGATCGGCCGTCGGTTCGTAGATCCGTTGCGAGACCCCATCGGTGGTCGCGTATCCGGCAGGCCACTGTCGATCGGCGAATTGAACAGCGGTCTTGGTGACAGTGCCATAGCCGAGCTCGTGGATGGCGCGCCGCAGCGGATCGGGCAACGGCGGATCGAAGCGCACGCTGCGAAGGGGCACGAGCGAGCAAGCCAGCACGACATGATCGGCACGCAAGCGGCGACGAGAAGTCGTGACCGTGATCGATTCGGTGTCGTGCTCGACGGCGAGCAACGTCTCGTCGGTACTGATCGCGTCGGCGACCTCAGCAGCCATCCGATGAACCAGGGTGTCAATGCCGCCGGCGACGCGATGCGAGCGTATGAGACCGTCGGCACCGGCAGCCGCGCTGACTGCTCGCTGCTGGGCAACGAACAACAACGACACGTCAACAGGTTCGGCGGCAAACTCGCCTTGGCTGTCGCGACGATGGAACAGCCGAGCGAGCCCGTCGAGTCCGGCCTGATTCGCGACGTCGGCCAGGGACATACGATCCAGCTCGATCGCCGACGCGCATCGTTGTGGGTTCGCGGGGTCATCGACAGCCATGGACGCGTCGAGGACGATCGACTCGAAGAGCGCCAATTGCTTGAACACCTCGTCGCCGAGTTCCGCCGGACTCTGCAGTCGACCATCGCGATGCAACCACCGCCGAATCGTCGTCCACTGCTGGCCCTCCCCCTGCAGCTCCATCCCATGTCGATCGAGCAGGCTGCGCATTCGGTGATGATGCGTGTCGATCCACTCGGCACCGCTCTCGACGTACTGCCCATCGACGAACGGCTCACGCACAGTTCGAGCGCGGCCACCGAGACGCGCACCACCCTCGATCAGCGTGACGTGGTGACCATCCTGAATCAGCCGTTGCGTTGCAGCGAGGCCGGCCATCCCGGCCCCAACGACGACGATTCGCATGATCGGGCTGGCTCAGCCGCCGGCGAGCGTTGACGCAATCTGCGAGGAAGAATCGCCGGAGCGTTTCAACACCGAGTACACGAATCCCAACGCCATGACCGTTACACCGAACAACACCACCGCCGCGGCACCGACGAAGGGTCTGGTCGTGCTCTTGGCGGTTCCGATGACATAAACGGGGAAGGTCGAAGACCCGGCCGTCGAGACAGAGTTTGCGATGATCGTGTTGTCGAGGCACAGCGTGAATGACAGCAAACCACCGGCAACAAGAGCGGAGCTGATCAATGGCAACGTGATCTGCCGGAACGCCCTTCCCGGAGGCGCACCAAGATCGGCGGCCGCCTCCTCGAGCGACTCGTCGAGACCTGCGAGTCGCGCTCGTACGATCAGGGTAACGAGCGCCGACGTGTACAACGACTGCCCCACCCACAAGCGCAGGATCCCATTGTTGATCGGGCCGACGGGGCTGTTGAACGGGCCACCAACACGGACGAACCATCCCAGCAGGGCGATGCCGTCCATGATCTCGGGCGTCACGAGAATGAGGAACAACGCGAACATGAAGGGCTTGCTCCACGAACCTGTTCGCCGTGCGAGCGCGACACCCGCAAGGCCGCCGAGCACGACGGCAATGGCCGTTCCGCCGATAGCCGCGGTGAACGAGTTGCGCAATGCCAAGCCGAGGCCGGTGTCGTTGAAGAGGTCGGCGTACCAGCTCGTTCGAATGCCGATGCCCACAACCCCAATGACCACGCCGATCGGGATGGCCCAGTGTCGAAGAAACCTGATCCCCGAGAGCCGGGCGGCCAGCCATGCGACCACGACGATGGCGAGAAAGAGGCCCATCGCACCCAGGGTCTCGTCGGGGTTGAACAACGTGCCCCACCACTTGGTCGAGTAGTGGTGCGACCAGACGATGAACGAGCCGCCGCCATTGAACGAGTGTCGGATGACCAGCAGGATGGGGATGAACAGGAAGACCAATACGAGCGTCGACCAGATTGCCATCACCACCTTGGCGCCATCTCGTGGTGGGCGGTTGGTCGTCGCCGAAATTCCGAGAGGGCTGATCGTTGTCATGCTGCAGTCCTGATCTCGATGTGGCGCCGGCGGCGCAGGATCCATTGCCCCAGAACGACGATGACACTGCCGGCAGCCAGTACCAACAGAACCGCACCGATCATCATCACGGCCATCGCCGACCCAAGGGGCCAGTTCTGGGCGACGTGGAACTGGCTGTCGACCATGGCGCCGATCATGTTGCCCGACGTACCGCCCAGCAACGTCGCAGTGACAAAGTCACCGCACATAGGGATGAACGTCAGAAGGATGCCGGCCGCAATGCCTGGCCCGGCCAGCGGCAACGTGACCTGCAGGAACGTGCGCAAACGATTGGCTCCGAGATCCTTGCTCGCCTCGCGCATGTGTCCCTCGATGCGATCGAGGGCAACGAACAACGGCAGGATCATGAACCCGAGATAGTTGTAGACGATCGCGAGTTGCACGGCAGTCTTGGTATCGAGGATGTTGATGGGACTACTGATCACCCCCCAGTCCTGCAGCCACGTCGAGACCTCTCCGTTCGCGGCCAGTGGAATGCGCCACGCCAACGTGCGGATCAGGAAGCTGGTGAAGCTGGGAACCACGACGAGCGCCAGCATGATCGCCTTCCACTTCTCGCTGACCTTGAACACGAGGAAGTAGGCGACCGGGAATCCGAAAAGGAAGCACAGCGTCGTGGCGATGATGGAGACCTTCAAGGTTGTCTTGAAAACCTGGAAGAATGTCGGGCTGAACGCATCGCGGTAGTTCTGCAGGGTCTTGTTGCCCATCGACACCGGCACACCGCCACCCGATGCCGTGTTCTTGACGCCGAATGAATACCACACGATGAGCACGATCGGCAGGATGAAGAAGAACAGGTACCACAGGATGGAGGGAAGCGCGAGTGAGAACGACGGCGCCCGTAACCGCCGCTTGCGCGGTGGACCGGTAACGGGAAGCGTCGTCGTCATCTCACTCCGTCTCTGCGGCTGCGGGCGCCATCAAGCGCCCGCAGCCGCCTTCATCTTGTTGTAGATGTCGACGAGACGGTCCTGAGCGCTGTTCACTTCGCCGGTGCGCATCGTCGCAACCTGCTCGTCGGTGAAGAAGATCAGGTCTCCGTACTTCAGGTCGGGCTTCAGGTCGGCGAGCAACTGAGCCATGTTCTTCAGACCCGAGTTGTAGCCGTGGTAGTCGAGGTCCTTGACCGACACCTCTGGGACCATGAGCCAGTTGATCCAGGCATGGGCAGCATCCGGGTTCGGTGCGCCGACGGGGATGCAGTAGTTGTCCATCCACAATTCGGTCTCTGGCGCTCCGAGGCCCCAGACCCAATCGTCGGGATTGCCACCTGCATCGACAATCTTCGGGTACGCAGCGCGCGCGTCGCCGTTCCACATCATCGCCAGGCTGTACGCGCCTTCCGCGATCTTGTCGGACGGATAGCTGTCGAAGGCTTTGACGTGGGTGGCGAACTCGTCCACCAGAAACTTTTCTGCAGCATCGAGGTCTTCCGCCTTCTCGGTCGTCCAGTCGATGCCGTTGGCCCAGAAGTACATCCCGGTGATGTTTCCCGGTGAGTCGAGAATGGCACAGTTCTTGCTGGCCACTCCTTGGCACGCGGCGATGAAGTCGTTCCACGTTTTGAGCGGCGTCGTGATCTGGTTCTTGTCGTACAACCAACCCGTCGAGCCCCAGTCCTTGCAGACGCTGTAGTCGTTGCCTGGGTCCCAATCACGCCCGAGATACGCAGGGTCGATGTTGACGATGTTGGGCAGTTTCGCCTTGTCGAACTTCTGGATCAGGCCGTTCTGGATCATCTGCGGCACGAACGTGCCAGTGGGCACGACGATGTCGAAACCGCTGGTGCCCTTCGACGCCTGCAGCTTGGTGATGAGGTCTTCGTTGCTGACGTAGTAGTCGACCTTCATCTTGATGTCGAGTTGCGACTCGGCCAAAGAACCGACGATGTCCGGATCGTTGTAAGCACCCCACGTGTACATGGCCAGGTTGCCGGATGACTTGTTGACAACGCGGCTGAAGTCGCCGGTCGCGACGCCGAGGCCGGTGCCGCTGTCGCCGACATCGCTCGAGCCGACCGCCACGGTTCCCCCTGCCGATGTACCGCCTGGTGCAGCGGTTCCGCCAGCAGGCGTGTCGCTGGTTGCAACGTTGTCATCACCACACGCAGCAAGAATGGCAAGACCCGCCGCGGCTCCACCCATTTGGAAGAGGGAACGACGCGACAGCTTCGATCTGAAGCTGTGTGGTGCGAGGATGTTGATCGGTTCGTTGTTGGCTGGCATGACTCTCCTTGGAAGGGTCTTCGTTGATCTAGATGGCTACTTCTGAACTTGGCTCGCCGAGTACCAGTCTCTCTTGAGCAGCCGAGAACTGGTACACGTCGTTTGCTGACCACTGGCACCACACCGGATCACCCGGGAGCAGGCCTGGCGCCTTCTGGCGTGGGAGCAGCACGATGACGTCGCGGTGACGGCCCCGCACCACGTATTGCAAGGTGTCTCCAAAATGTGAGACGCCGGCAACCTCGCCGGGAAGCACATTGACGACATCTCCCGGGTCGCTCGCCAACAGCGTGAAGCTCTCCGGCCTGACTGCCGACAGCGCCCGCTCGCCTTGCGCGACCCGCTCTTCGGGACGATCGCACACGAACACAGTTCCGTCGTCGGCTCTCATGCCATCGCCCGTCGCCACACCCTGCCAGAAGTTGTTGCGGCCGACGAACCCGGCTACGAACGCCGAAACGGGCCGTTCGTAGACAGTCTCGGGGTCGCCGAGTTGCTCGATGTGTCCTTCAAGCATGATCGCGATGCGATTGCTCATGCTCATTGCTTCTTCTTGATCGTGGGTAACAAAGACGAACGTTATGCCCAACTGGTTCTGGAGCAGCTTCAGCTCGATCTGCATCTCCTCGCGCAGCTTACGGTCGAGCGCACCCAGTGGCTCGTCGAGCAGCAGCACACTGGGTCGGTTCACGAGTGCGCGGGCAACCGCTACCCGCTGCTGCTGCCCGCCAGACATCTGCCGCGGCCGGCGCTCAGCCAGTTTGGTCATCTTGACCATGCCGAGCGCCTCGTTGACCCGGCTGGCGACCTCCGATTTCGGCACACGCTTTTGCCGTAGGCCGTACGCCACGTTCTCGGCGACCGTCATGTGGGGGAACAGCGCGTAAGCCTGGAAGACCGTGTTGACATCGCGCTTGTACGGCGGGATCCCCTGTACGTAGTCACCACTGATGCGTATGAAGCCCTCGTCGGGTTGCTCGAACCCGGCGAGCATCCGCAGCGTCGTGGTCTTCCCGCAGCCCGACGGACCGAGCAGCGACATGAACTCACCAGGCTCCACCGACAGGTTGAGCCGATCCACTGCGACCATCGTGCCGAACCGCTTCGTGACGTCGGTCAATTCGACAGCGCCGCGCTCCGACCCCCCACCAAGCGGTGGCGTTGACGTTTCAGTCACAGTTGCTCCCCCATACCTGTTCGACGCACACCATATGCCCCGCGAGCACGCTCGGCGAACACCAACACAGCGACCAGCACTTCGCCGCATCGAAATGTGCTGTCACATGCACACCGTTGCACGTCGAGGACCGAACAATCAAGGAAAGCGCATCTTTCGACTCCGTGCGCCACGGATTCCCTTGCACCAGGTCGTTCTAGCAACCAGTATTCGTAGGCATGGACCGTTCCGGCACGCAGCTCGACGACACCGATCGAGCGATCATCGTGCAACTCCAAGCCGACGGTCGGATCCCCTATACGCGCCTCGGTGCCGCCGTCGGTTTGTCGGAAGCAGCGGTGCGCCAGCGGGTGCAACGAATGACCGACGCCGGCGTCGTGCAGGTGGTCGCGGTGACCAACCCGCTTTCGCTCGGTCTCCGGCGCATGGCGATGATCGGGGTGCACACCGCAGGCCCGACCGACGACCTCGCCAAGACGCTGCAGTCGATGGACGACATCGACTATCTCGTCGTCACCGCTGGCTCGTTCGACTTCATGTGCGAGGTCGTGGTCGACAACGACGGCACGCTGCTCGACATCACCAACCGCATTCGCTCGGTGCCGGGCGTGGTGTCGACAGAAACCTTCATCTACCTCGATCTCGTGAAGCAAACCTTCACCTGGGGCGCGCACTAGGGGTTCGGGGTCGGTTACCTCAGCTATCCAGATTTGCCATGACGTGCTTGACCCGGGTGTAGTCCTCGAGCGAGTAGGCCGACAGGTCTTTGCCGTAACCCGACTTCTTGAACCCGCCGTGGGGCATCTCGGCGACGAGGGGAATGTGGGTGTTGATCCACACGCAGCCGAAGTCGAGACGCTTCGCCATGCGCATCGCGCGACCGAAGTCTTTGGTCCACACGCTCGACGCCAGGCCGTACTCGACCCCGTTCGCCCAGCTGACGGCCTCGTCCTCGTCGGTGAACTGCTGCACGGTGATGACCGGCCCGAAGATCTCGTTCTGGATCATCTCGTCGTCCTGATGCAGCCCGCTGATGACTGTCGGCTCGAAGAAATAGCCGTTGCGTGACACCGAGTGGCCGCCGGCCGCAACGCTGGCGTGATCAGGTACGCGGCCGACCATACCTCCAACGCGTCCGAACTGGTCGGAGTTGTTGACCGGGCCGTACAACACGTCTTCGTTGTCGGGCATTCCGGTCTGTGTGCCCTTGGCCTGTTCGGCAAGCGCTGCGACGAAGTCGTTGTAGACCCGAGGCCCTGCGAGCACGCGGGTGGCAGCGGTGCAGTCCTGACCGGCGTTGAAGTATCCCGCGATCGCGATCCCCTCGGCAGCTGCGGCGATGTCGGCATCGTCGAAGACCACCACCGGCGCCTTGCCGCCGAGTTCGAGATGACAGCGCTTGAGGCTCTGTGCCGCCGCGGCCGCTACCTCTTGGCCCGCGCGGACGGAGCCCGTCACGCTGATCATGGCCGGGATTTCGTGCACCGCCATGGCCCGACCGGTGTCGCGGTCGCCGCACACGACGTTGAAGACTCCCGCGGGGAAGAACTCCGCGGCGATCTCGGCCAACAAGGTAGTGCTTGCGGGCGTCGTGTCGCTCGGCTTCAGCACGACCGCGTTGCCGGCCGCCAATGCGGGCCCGAACTTCCACACCGCCATCATCATCGGGTAGTTCCACGGCGCGACCTGAGCGCAGACTCCAATCGACTCGCGGCGGATGAACGAGGTCATGTTGTGCATGTACTCGCCGGCGCTCTTGCCCTCGAGGTGACGAGCCGCGGTGGCGAAGAAGCGGATCTGGTCGACCATCGGCGGGATCTCTTCGCTGCGCGTCAGGTGAATCGGCTTGCCGGTGTTCTCGACCTCCAACCCGATCAGCTCGTCGGCGCGCGACTCAACAGCGTCGGCGAGACGGAACAGCGCCAGCGATCGCTCGCTGGGCGTCGTGTCGCGCCACGACTCGTAGGCTGCGGCAGCCGCCTGCATGGCATCGTCGACGTCGCCGGGACCCGACAATGGCGCCGTTGCATACTGCTCGCCCGTGGCCGGATTGATCACCGGAGTCGTGCGACCATCGCCCGCGTCGACGTACTTGCCGTTGATGAAGTTCTGGAACGCCTGCATGCTCTCGATCCCCTTGTGGCGCGTTCGCCTCGTTGCGAACGACAGTCGATCTTGACCTATCCGATTACGGGACGCAACACGAACTTGCTCTCGGTTCGAGCGACGCCACCCTCGGCTTTCAACCATCGAATGAAACCGTCGAGTCCCTCCGCGCCGACGCAATCGACGATCACCGTGTAGTCGGCCGGCCCCGTCACGTACAGGGCAAGCTCGACTTCGTCGCGTTCCGCGAGCCTCGCCTCGAACTCGGCAGGATCTCCGCCGGCAGGGAGGCTGACGTCGATGACGGCGCGCACGTTGCGACCGAGAGCGGCAGGATCGATGGTTGCGCGGTAGTTGCGAATGATTCCAGCGGCCTCCAAGCGACGGACGCGATCGGCGACCGAGCTCGATGCCATGTGCACGGCATCGGCCAGATCGCGCCAGCTGATTCGACCGTGATTCTGCAGGATATCGATGATTCGACGGTCAACTGCGTCTACAACCACGCTTTGCTCGGTCATTCTCGCATTCTGCCGCACTATTGGGCGTTGATCAACGGTCGCATCCGGCGCAAGATTCGACCCATGACCTCACCCGTGATCAAGACCGTCGGCGTGCCCAAGGAAATCAAGAACAACGAGTACCGAGTGGCAATGACACCTGACGGCGTTCGCGAGTTCGAACGGCTTGGAATCAACGTGTTCGTCGAGACGGGCGCAGGCGTCGGCGCCAGCTTCAGCGATGCCGACTACCGCTCTGCAGGCGCAGACATCGTCCCGACCGCGGCCGATGCGTGGGCCCAGCAGATGGTCGTGAAGGTCAAGGAGCCGAAGGAAGACGAGTTCAGGTTCCTGCGAGCCGATCTCACGTTGTTCACGTATCTGCACCTCGCGGCGTACCCGGTCGTGGCACAGGCGCTCATCGATTCACGCTGCACAGGCCTCGCATACGAGACAGTGCAACTCGACAGCGGTGCCCTTCCGCTGCTGGCACCGATGAGCGAGGTCGCCGGGCGCCTGGCACCCCAGATCGGGGCGCACTACCTCGAGCGTCACAACGGCGGCCGCGGCGTGCTGATGGGCGGCGCGCCCGGCGTGCAACCTGCCAAGGTCGTCGTGCTTGGTGCGGGCAACGTCGGATGGAACTCGGCGTGGATCGCCGCGGGCATGGAGGCCGAAGTGGTTCTGTTCGACAAAAATCTCGATCGTCTGCGATGGGTCGATCAGATCAACAAGGGTCGCATCGTCACGCTTGCATCCAACCGTGGCGCGCTCGAGCGCAACATCGCCGACGCTGATCTGGTGATCGGTGCTGTGCTGGTGGCCGGTGGGCGTGCTCCGGTCGTTGTCACCGAAGACATGGTGCGAACGATGAAGCTCGGCGCAGTCATCGTCGACGTCGCGATCGACCAAGGCGGTTGCATCGAGACCATCCACGAGACAACACACAACGACCCTGTGTACGAAGTGCATGGCGTGTTGCACTACGGCGTCGGCAATATGCCGGGCGCTGTGCCCCACACGAGCACGTACGCGCTCACGAACGCCACCCTCCCTTACCAGCTCGAGGTCGCCATTCATGGTGCCGCAGGTGGATGCCGTCGCGACCCCGCACTGTCGCATGGGCTCAATACCTACAGCGGTCAGGTCACCAACGCACCGGTTGCCGAGTTTCTCGGAACACCCTTCATCGACCCACTCGCTGCGTTGAACTGACTCATCCCGACATAGCGTCTCGGCATGGCAACGCTCGCGTCAGAACTCGACCTACCCGAGATTCTCGACGGCTCGTTCGATCAACGGTTCGCGCGACGCATGGCGTTGGATCCCGATCAATGGATTGTTCGCAACATGTTCGGCTATGCGGTGGTGCGTTACGAGGATGTCACCGCGATTCTTCGCGACAAGCGCTGGCACAGCGCCGTCAGCAAGATTCCAGAGCTGATGGGGATCACGAACCCGCAGTTCCTCGAACGTCAGCAGGTCAGCATCCTTTCCGCCGAGGGCGACGTGCATCTCCGGCTCCGCCGCCTCGTCGCCCAGGCGTTCTCGCCTCGCGCAGCAGACCGCCTTCGACCGTTCATGCGGGAGGTGATCAACGGGCTCATCGACAAGGTTGCCGCTGCCGGCCTTGCCGACTTCGCGACCGACATCTGCGAGCCCTATCCGATTCCGATCATTTGCGAACTGCTCGGCGCGCCGAAGAAGGATTGGCAGTTGTTCAGCCGTTGGGCGGGCGACATCTTGGAGATCTTCTCGGTCGACGTCGTCGACAAGATCGATCTCATCATCAAGACGCAGGACGAGCTCGGCGACTACACACGAGGGCTCATCGCCGAACGGCGAAACAAACCGGCCGACGACCTCTTGACCGATCTCATCGCCGCAGAGGAAGCCGGCGACAAGCTGAGCAACGACGAGTTGGTGATGATGGTCAATGCGGTCATTGTCGGCGGCACCGACACGACGCGCAACCAGTTGGGATGCGCTGTGTCGTTGCTCGCCAACCACCCCGATCAGTGGGCGCTGCTGGCCGAGCGGCCGGAGTTGGCGCCTCGTGCCGTCGAGGAGTCGATGCGCTACTTCGGCGCAGTGCGAGGCACGGCACGCTTCGCCAGTTGCGACATCGAGTACCGCGACGTGTTGTTCCCTGCGGGCACGTTCATTGCCGTGGGATTGGCGGAGGCCAACCGTGATCTCGCGGTGTTCCGCGAGCCGGAGGCCTTCGACATCACGTCGGACCCGTCTGGTCAACCACAGTTGACGTTCGGTTCCGGCATCCACTACTGCCTCGGCGCCGCGCTGGCGCGCGCCGAACTTCAGGAGGCACTGCCGTTGCTTGCTCAACGCATGCCAAAGCTGGCAATCGACGGCGACATCACGTGGAAGCCAGAAGGTGTCGGCATCTTCGGTCCCGCCCGCATGCCGATCACGTTTGCCGCAGGTAACTGACACTCTGTTCGAGTTACCTGCTCACCATCCCGTACGCGTACGTCGGCTTGACGGTCACTATGGCCCGCTTGTCGTCGACCATCACCTTGCGATACTCGTCCCAATCGGGATGCTCACCAACAACTGCTCGGTAGTAGGCGACCAGCTCGTCTACGACCGGATCATCCGGCTTGCTCGCAACGGCTGACAACTCGGCGTCGCCGTCGATCACGACGTACGCCCAAAAATCTTCGCGAGTCACGTACAAGGATGCCAGCGGGGAGCGACTGAGGTTGAAGTACTTGGCGCGATTCGCCGTGATCGAGACCTTGATCACGCCGTCGACGACGCCGTACGTGATGTTGGAGAGCTGCGGCCTACCGTCTCGTCGCTGGGTGACCAGCACTCCGTTCTTGTGTTCGGCAGCGAAGTCCAGTGCTTCAGAAATTTCCATGACGACGACAACGCTCCGTCGTGCCTCGGTGTTCCCGATCAACGGGCTATCAGGACCGCGGCGAGCTTTTCGAGCCCGGCCACTCGGCTTCCTTTCACGAGTACGGCGTCGTCGCCGGAGAGCAACCCCAGGGCAGCTGCAACATCGACTGCCTGTTCGACTCCGTAGAGGTCGGTACCAATTGCAATCACCTCGACCCCGCGCTCGGCCGCGTACCGGGCGATCGCGAGATGTTCGATTGCTGGATTGCTGATCTCGGCCATCACACCGAGCAGCGCCACCCGCCGAAGTGCCGGCAGGTCGACCAGCGCGTCGATGGCTGCGCGCATTGATGTGGGATTGGCGTTGTACGAGTCGTTGAGGATGATCGCGCCCGACACGGCACGTTCGACCTGCATTCGCATCGCGGTCAAGCCCACGTTCGACAGCACGGCCGCGCCGGCCGACACGTCGCCGCCGACTGCACCGACGCAAGCCAACGCTGCCGCTGCGTTCAGCACCATGTGCCGACCACTGACCGCGAGACGCACCTCTGCACTGCCCCAGGGTGTGTCGACGACGAACGATGGCCTCGCCAATTCATCCAACGCGACATCCCGTACGCGTACATCGGCGTCGCCGGACTCGCCGAACAGCAAACACTCGGCCGACGTCCGGCCACTCATTGACCGAACGCGATGATCGTCGGCATTGAGGATCGCCATTCCATCCGCCGGCAGCGCCTCGATGAGCTCAGCCTTCGCCTGCGCAACACCCTCGATGCCGTCGACGCGGTCGCTGTGGGCCTCGGCGACGCGGGTGACAACGCCGATCTTCGGCATCGCAATGCGACACAACGCCTGGATCTCGCCGAACCCGCGCATACCCATCTCCAACACCATCACCTCGGTGTCGTCGGGAGTGTTGATGATGCTGATAGGCAGGCCCTGCTCGTTGTTGAAACTGCGTTCGTTTGCCCCTGTTCGGCGGCTCGCGGCCAACGCCGCCCACGCCAGGTCCTTGGTACTGGTCTTGCCGACTGATCCGGTGATGCCGATCACGATGCCGGCGAACGATCGGCGGCGATCTGCTCCGAGATCCATCAACGCCCGTAGTGTGTCGTCGACCTCGATCGCCGTCCCCCCAACGGCGGATCGAGATGTGAGGTAGGCGGACGCGCCGGCGCTCAACGCGTCGTCGATGAAGGCGTGACCATCGCGCTCAGCGACCAGAGGCACGAACAGCTGGCCGGCGCGCAGTGTGCGAGAGTCGAAACCGGCGCTATCGATGTCTACGTCGGGGCCGACCAATCGGCCACCGGTTGCAGCAGCGACATCGCTTGCCCTGAATCGCATCGCCGCACACGGTACCGTCGGGGCAGCATGGGAACAGGCGATCGAATCAAGCTGGTGGTGTTGTTCGGCGGCCAGTCGGCCGAGCACGACGTCAGCTGCACCACCGCGGCGCACGTGCTGCGCGCCGCCGATTCCGCCAAGTACGACATCACGCCGGTGGGGATATCCCGCGATGGAGCCTGGGCGATCTCGGATGGCGCGCAATTGGCGCTCGCCAGCGGACCAACGGCAATACCTGACTCTCTCGACCCGACCGGCACCGCGATCATGCCCGCGGACGTGATCTCCGAGACCACGCGCACCGTTGTCGTGCCGTTGCTGCACGGCCCGATGGGCGAAGACGGCACGGTGCAGGGTCTGCTCGAGCTGGCCAACATTCCCTATGTGGGCTCGGGAGTGCTGGGCTCTGCGTTGTCGATGGACAAGGCGATGGCCAAGCAGGTGCTGTCGGCCAACGGAGTCGAGCAGGCCCGTTACCGGGCGTTCCGTGCCCACGAGATCACACCGGCCCTGCCCGCGAAGTTGGCCGCCGAGCTCGCACTACCGCTGTTCGTCAAGCCCGCCAACATGGGTTCGTCGGTCGGCGTGTCGAAGGCCAAGACCGTCGAGGATGTCCGCGACGCAATCGACTCCGCGCTGACGTACGACGAGTGGGTCGTGGTCGAGGAAGCTGTCGTCGGCCGCGAGATCGAGGTGGCGGTGCTGGGCAATCTGGAGCCGCGAGCCAGTCTTCCCGGCGAGATCGTTCCGGGCGCCGAGTTCTACGACTACGCCGACAAGTACCTCGACGAAGGGTCGCAGACATTGGTTCCGGCGCCGCTGACAACCGAGCAGGCCGACTCGGTGCGGGCCATGGCGGTGCAGGTGTTCAAGGTGCTGCGATGCGAGGGGCTTGCCCGAGTCGACTTCTTCTTCGAAGAACACGGACGAGGGTTCATCTGCAACGAGGTCAACACGATGCCCGGGTTCACACCAATCTCGATGTATCCGAAGATGTGGATAGCCAGCGGGTTGTCGTATCCGGAGTTGATCGACGAGTTGGTGAGCCTCGCAATCGAGCGCCACGGCCGCCAACGCCGCAACACCGCGCACTGACACCTCGACGGGCGCGTCGTCAACCAGCGGGCATATCGGGATAGTCGGCGTGGTTCAGCACCCACCCCGGCCGCGACGAGAAGTCGACTCGGGGCGGGCAGAAGATGTCGATCAGCTGGTGACGGTGGTCGTCGACGCCTTGGCTGGTGTGCACCGTGGGCGGCGGAATGACGATCAATGCAGGGCTGGTGCACCGTTGATGTTCATCGCCACGCCAATCGGCCATGTTGGTCGTCCAAGGCGTCCGGATGTGATGCACGTAGTCGCCGTCGATCTGCAGCGAGAGTTGCTCGAAATCGTCATGGAAGTGTGGCGACATCTTTGCCGGGTTGCGCGCCCCCGGATCGGCAGGGATCACATTGACCATGACGGTGCTGCACCGGAAGATGTTGCCGAATCTCGACGGATCGACGGGAGCATCTGCGAGCCGGTAGACACGAAGCTGATCGCCGGTCGGTGCCGGCGGCCAAGGCGCAAACGCCGCGGCGTGCGGGTGCGGCTCGGCATGCGCCGAGGCGTTACGCGCGCCGTCGACGAGATCGGTCGCTCGATTGGAGAAGACCCGAACCACGGTTCCCGGCGAGGTGACGACCACTTCGCTGGCACCTGGCGGCACGACGACGACCGCGTCGTCGTCGACAGACACCTGTTGTTCGCCGGCAACGATGTCGACATGTGCAGCCGGCAACGAGGGCGTCGAGACGAGCACCGTGACGTACTCGTCGGGTTGATCATGACGCGACAACTTCTCCCCCGCCTCGCACACGGAATAGATCAGACAGCTCGTCTCCGTGCGTACACACCACGACCGTGTGCCGAGTGTCGTGAGCTCGTCGGGTTCGATCTTCGAGAATTCGAAGTACTCCGGCGGCGCAGCGATGTCGGCAGCTGTCGCTGTACGCGTGGTTGTTTGCGTGCCGGCGAGCTGAGACCGTGGATCGTTCGGGTCGTATGGCATCGTCACAAGTCTGGCGCGTCGCACAACGCATGGCGTGCTCCGAGCGAACGGTAGCCCCCGTCGTCACCATTGACCACGAGGCAAGTCACCAAAAATCCGCTCGTGCCGGAGATGCGGTGACTTGCCGGTAGAGGCTGCGGCGCGGACAATCTCACCGCGATCCTCACCGCCACTCACACTGGGCGAGGCACGTCACGAAATATTCGGTGGTGCCGGAGAATCGGTACCTGGCTACGGGGCGAGGGCGGCGCGGAGGAACGCGAGCAGCTCGTTGCGGAGTTGCCGCAGGCCTGAGGCCGATGGTTGCCAGCCGACCACCCGGAGCGCTTCGGGCTCGGTGGCGATGCCGGTGACCGTCGCGTAACACAGCGAGGCAACGAGACGAGGGTCTGCGCGCCGCAACCGTCCGGCGTCCATCTCGATTTGCAGGTACGCAACGGCCCGGTCGACGAGCGGACTGAGGTCGGCGGTCAGCCGATCGCCCGCAGCCGACGGCAGACGACTGACTTCGCGAACGAGACCCAGCAAGGCCGGCCGGCGAACGGCGGGACGGAAGACGGCGCGGATCACGGCTTCGATCCGATCCAGTGGATCGTCGGTCGCGGCGCGTACAGCTGCGTCAATGACAACCGAGAGCTCCTGGGCGGCGGCGACGAGCACTGCCTGCACCAGATCGTCCTTGCTGGGAAACCAATACAGCAACGTCTGCTTGGCAACGCCCACCTCGGTGGCGATGACATCGAGCGAGACCGCATCGAAGCCGCGCGTGCCGAACAGATCGGTGGCGGCGTCGAGGATGCGTTCGCGAGTTGGCGTTTTCATGGCTCTCTACCAAATGGTAGACGAATGTGCTAGACAGGTGCCTGAATGATCCGTCAGAACCTTGCCAACAAGCGCATCGCCATAACAGGAAGTACCGGTTTCGTCGGGACTGCGCTGGTCGAGCGGTTGCTGCGGGCGGTCCCCCAGTGCAGCCTGGTGCTGCTCGTCCGACCGAGCAAGCGCCACGACGTGACCGAGCGCGTGCGTCGTGAGATATTCAAGAACGACGCATTCGACCGGCTGCGCGCCGAGCTCGCAGATACGGACGAACACTTCGAAGCCATGGTCGCTCGCCGCGTCGTGGCAGTCGCCGGCGATGTGAGCTCCGATGGCCTCGGCCTCAGCGATGCCGATCGCGCGACCTTCACCAGCTGCGACATCGTGATCCACTCAGCAGCCGCGGTCGCGTTCGACTCGCCGCTCGACAGCGCGGTCGAGATCAATCTCCTCGGGCCGACGCGCATCGTCGACACGTTGAACGCCGATGGTGTCGCGCCGCATCTCGTTGCCGTCAGCACGTGTTACGTGGCGGGCAACCGCCGCGGGAGCGCTCCGGAAGAACTCGTCAGCGAGGGCCCGTTCGATCTCGGGCTCAGCTGGCGCAAAGAGGTCGCTGCGGCACGACGTCTGCGCAGCGACACACAAGCCATCAGCCGCCAGCCCGACAAGCTCAAGCACTTCCGCAGCGAGGCACGCAAAGCGTTGGGTGCCGCGGGTGCGCCGGCGCTGGCCGCAAAGACCGAGAGCCTTCGCGAAGAGTGGGTCAAGGCCGAACTCGTCGAAGCAGGCCGAGCCCGTGCAGGCAGCGTCGGCTGGCCCGATGCGTATGCGTACACGAAGGCGCTCGGCGAGCAGGCGCTGACCGAGGTCAAAGGCAATGTGCCGGTCTCGATCGTTCGACCGTCGATCATCGAGTCCGCGCTGGCCGAACCATTCCCCGGTTGGATCCGCGGTTTCCGCATGGCTGAGCCGGTCATCCTCAGCTACGCACGCGGTCTGCTGAAGGAGTTCCCCGGCGTACCGGAGGGCACTGTCGATGTGATCCCCGTCGACATCGTCGTCGCCGCGATCATCGCCGTGGCTGCGTTGGGGCCAAAGGAGGCGCCGCGCATCACCCAGGTCGCCAGCGGTGGCATCAATCCGCTGCGCTACAAGACGCTTGTCGACAACGTGCGTAGCTGGTTCACCGAGCACCCGCTGTATGACGCCGAGGGACAACCGATCGTCGTACCCGAATGGCAGTTCCCGGCGCGTGGCAGAGTGAAGAAGCAACTGCAGCGTGCCAAGATGATCGCCGACAAGACCGAGCGCGTGTTGCAGGCGCTACCGCTGCGCGGCAAACAAGCGACGTGGGCGGCCAAGCTCGACGAGACCAGGACCGACATCGATCGCGCCTATCAGTACGTGCAGCTCTACGGCCTCTACACCGAGTGCGAGGCGATCTATCAAGTCGACCAACTGATGCGCATTCATGACGGTCTCGATGCAGCGGATCAAGCAGCATTCAACATCGATCCGCGCAGCGTGGATTGGCCGACGTACGTCAGCACCATCCACCTGCCGTCGATCGTCCACCATTCCCGAGCGAAGACGAAGCCCGGCAAGAGCCGCAACGACCGCGCTGACCGGCTGCGCCGCAGCGTGCTCTCTCCCAGCCGCCACGTCGCCGCGTTCGATCTCGAGAACACGCTGATCGCCAGCAACGTCGTCGAGAGCTACACGTTCCTCGCGACCCGCCGCCTCAACGCACCGGAACGGATCCGGTATGTGTTGCGCACCCTGGCCGAGGCACCGAGCCTCAGCTCGATGGATCGCAAGGACCGAGGCGACTTCCTACGGTTCTTCTATCGCCGATACGAGGATGCTCCGGTCAGTCAGATCGACGAGGACTCCAAGGAACTCCTCACCAACCTGATCCTCACCAAGAGCTTCCCGGCCGGGCTGCGACGCGTGCGCGAGCACCGCGCTCTCGGCCACCGCACGATCCTCATCACCGGCGCCCTTGACTTCGCGGTGCAGGGTTTGCGTCCACTGTTCGACGAGATCATTGCGGCCGAGATGAGCGTGAAGTCCGATGGGACCTACAGCGGCCACCTCTCGAAAGTGCCTCCTACCGGCGAGACCCGCGCCCAGCTCCTAGCCGACTACTGCGAGGCAGAAGGCCTCAAACTCGAGGAGTCGATCGCGTACGCCGACTCCACCAGCGACCTGCCGATGCTCGAAGCTGTCGGCTTTCCCGTGGCCGTCAATCCCGAGACACGGCTCGCGTCGATCGCTCGCAAGCGTGGTTGGTTGGTCGAGCATTGGTCGAAGGCGCCGGGTGGACCACGGCCACTGCTGCCGATCGGGTCACTGCTGCAGGAACGCGAGCGAGGGCGCAAGTTCGCATGAGGTTGATCTTCGAACGCAAGCCGGTGAAATTCGCAGCAGCGCGGCTGGCCGGCGCCCTCTCGCCAGGCCGCGGCGCGGCCGTCGGTCCGTTGAAGCTCGAACCCAACGAGCCGTTGCCACTGCCCGGCCCCGATTGGGTGCGACTGACGCCACGGCTGTCGGGCATCTGTGGATCCGATCTGGCGATGATCGACGGCACCGCATCCGCCTACTTCGATCCACTGGTCAGCTATCCGTTCGTACCCGGCCATGAGGTCGTCGCCACCACGGAACGGGGACGACGCGTGGCTCTTGTTCCGGTCCTGTCGTGCGTGACACGAGGCATCAATCCGATGTGCGGCCAATGCGCGGCGAGACGCACCAACTTGTGCGAGCGAGTTGCGTTCGGCCATCTCGAGCCCGGTTTGCAGAGCGGATTCTGCACCGACACCGGTGGTGGTTGGAGCACCTGGATGGTGGCTCACACGAGCCAGTTGGTCGAGGTGCCCGATGATCTCAGCGACGAGGCCGCGGTGATGATCGAGCCGACCGCGTGCGCTGCCCACGCCGCGCTGCGCTACGAGGGCCACGAGACCGTGATCATCGGCGCCGGTACCGTCGGCCTGCTCACACTGGCAGCAATCACCGCGACCCGCGACAAGGATCGCAGTGGTCCACTGATCGTCACCGCGCGGTACGCCGAACAGCGACGTTTGGCCAAAGAGCTCGGTGCAGACATCGTCTGCACACCCGACGAGCTACCGCGATGGGTTCGTTCGACGAGCAAGTCGATGGTGCTCGGCGACCAACTGACGGCAGGCTTCCGTCACGTCGTCGACTGCGTCGGGTCGAGCGAATCGCTGAAGCAGGCGCTGCGTGTCGTCGCGCCCGGTGGGGAAGTGTTGCTGATCGGAATGCCCAGCAACGTGTCTCTGGAGATGACTTCGCTCTGGCACCGCGAAGCTGCCATTCGCGGCTGCTATGCGTATACGCGCAACGACTTCATGGCGGCCATCGAAGTGGTGCGCCGGTTCGATCTCGGCCGTCTCGTCTCAGCCACCTATCCACTCGACGACTACAAGGACGCGATCGCTCACGCTGCCTCGGCCGGACGCCGTGGCGCAGTGAAGGTCGCCTTCGATATGAGAGAAAGCGGAATCTGATGCCTCGCCCTGGATTCGTCCTCGAAGTGGATCGCTCCACTCCCCCGATCATGTTCTGGCGCGGCGAGAACTTCAGCCTCGAGAAGCTTCCCGCCGGTCGCAGCAGGGTGATCTACCCACCCGAGCCGTTGGCTCCGATCGAAGACATCGACGGCGCTATCCGCCACGCGTTGCTGAATCCGCACGACCAGGACCCGCTTCCGACGCAGCTGTTCCCAGGCATGAAGCTGACCATCGCGTTCGACGACGTCAGCCTGCCATTGCCGAAGATGCGCGCACCCGACAACCGACAGCGAATCATCGAAGCCGTGTTGGATCTCGCCGCCGAAGCGGGAGTCGACGATGTGCACATCATCGCCGCGCTCGGACTACATCGACGGATGCACGAATACGAGATGCGACACGCGCTGGGCGATCGCGTCTACGACGCGTTCCATCCGCGGGGAACCCTCTACCAACACGATGCAGAGGACCGCGACAACCTCACGCTCATCGGCTCGACTCCCGAGGGCGAAGTCCTGGAGATCAGCAAGCGCGCCGCCGACAGCGACCTGATCGTGTACGTCAACATCAACTCGGTTGCGATGGACGGCGGGTGGAAGAGCATCACCACCGGCCTGGCCAGCTATCACAGCCTCAGCTTCCATCACAATCCCGAGACGCTGCAGAACACCCGCAGCTTGATGGACCGCCACAAGAGCGATCTGCACAAGAGTGTCTGGCGGCTGGGCAAGGTGATGCGCGACTCTGGCCCGCAGGTGTTCCAGATCGAGTCGACGTTGAACACCGACATGTTCCCGTCGCCGTTCGACTTCCTGTCGAAGCGCGAGTGGGAGTGGAAGGCCAAGGATCGGGCCACCTTCCTGGCGACCACCAAGTCTCTGAGTCGCACACCGAGCCGTTTGGCGCGCAGGATCTTTCATTCCATCGAAGGGCCGCACCAAATGACGAGCGTGCAGGCCGGCGATACCGAGGCTGTGCACAAGATCACCCTCGAGTGGGTGCACAAACAGCAGTTGGTCGAGGTGCACGGCCAGACCGACATCTTGACGCTGGGCATTCCCTACGTGTGCCCCTACAACCCCGACGGTGTCATGAACCCCGTGCTCGTGATGTGCATGGGACTGGGCTACCTGTTCAACATGTACCGCAACAAGCCGTTGGTGCGAGAAGGTGGTGTCATCATCATGACCCACCCGACGCATCGCGAGTTCCACCCTGTGCACCATCCGAGCTACATCGACTTCTTCGAGCAGGTGCTGGCCGACACGACAGATCCGGCCACCATGTCGCGCAAGTGGGAGAAGCAGTACGCAGAAGACGAGTGGTATCGCCACCTGTACCGCACCGGCAACGCGTATCACGGTGTCCATCCGTTCTACGCGTGGTATTGGGGTGCGCACGGCCTGCAACACGCCGGAAAAGTGATCATCGTCGGTGGCGATCCACCGACTGTTCGCCGCCTCGGCTTCACGCCCGCGTCGACGATGGACGACGCGTTCGAGATCGCCAGCGATGTCGTCGGTCGCGCACCGACCATCAGTCATCTGCACGTTCCTGCACTGCTGGTGGCCGACGTTCAATGAGGAAGCGCACGGTGCCGTATTCGCTGACCGGGCTGCGCCGGGCGACGCGCCTCGGCGACATCGCCAGCGCAACCCTGCAGCGCGGCCTCAAGCCCGCACGAAACCTCGGCTTTCCATATCGTAAACCCAGCATTCCCACGGGCCTCGTCGTTCCCCCCGACCCGTCGAAGCTCGGTGCCAACTTCGAGACATCCTGGGCCCGTCGAGGTCCGGCAAGGGCCGCACGGAGGGTACTCACCAACGGACCGCTGCGACTGCTCATGCATGGCCTTGCCCGGCCCGAGGTCTACGGAGTCGACCGCCTCGAGGACCTGAGGGTTCGCGATGAGCCACCGCCACTGATCTTCGCCCCGACACATCACAGCCATCTCGACACTCCGCTGTCGATCATCTCCATTCCGGAGCCGTGGCGATCGAAGCTCGTCGTTGCCGCGGCAGCCGACTTCTTCTTCGATGTGCGATGGAAAGGGATCATCGCCGCGCTGTCGCTCAACGCCATCCCGATCGACCGCGAGGTCACCGGGCGCAAGACCAGCGATCAGCTGAAGCACCTCATCGAAGATGGGTGGAGCCTGGTGATCTATCCCGAGGGCGGCCGCTCGCCCGACGGTTGGGGGCAGGAGTTCAAAGGCGGCGCGGCATACCTCTCGTCGCGCACAGGCGCCGCTGTCGTGCCGATGTTCATCGACGGCTCCGGCGCGATCTACGGCAAGGGGATGAAGCGCCCGAAGCCCGGCAAGACGAAGGTGGTGTTCGGATCGCCGCTGCCCCCCGTGGAGGGCGAGTCGACGCGACGGTTCAACGCCAGGATCGAGGCTGCGGTCACGACGCTCGGCGACGAGGCGCTGACCGACTTTTGGACATCACGACGCCGGCGAGCCACCGGCAGTAACCCAAAGCTGACTGGCCCCGACTACAACGGCTGGCGGCGGCAATGGGCGCTCGCCGAGCACCGAAAGTTGGGCAAGGCGGGCCAGCGCCGCCGTCAGAAGCGACGCTGGCCCGACCTCGGCTGAATCACTCGATCGGCCGCGGCGAGGCCTACGATGGCTCCGGCAATGTCAGCTTCCGGTCGGTTCTGGCTGAGCTTGCGTTTCGCCTGGATCGATGTGATCTGCAACTCGATCCCCACGATCGCCTTCAGCATTGAATCGATGTAGTCAGCCGGCGCGTCGTCGGCGCCCACTGCCGTTCGAATCGGGATTCGTGGCGCTCCGTCAGTCGAGTCACGAGCGACCGCTTCCACTCCGTGTCGTCGTGCGCGACGAACATCCCGCGTATGTGAACGGTCTCGTAGTTCCACGTTGGAACGACCTTTCCGTGCTGCGCCTTCGACGGGTACCATTCGGTGAGACGTAGGCATTCGGCCCGGTGAAGATTGCGAGTGCCTCGACCCCGGGTGCCCCTTCGAACCATTGTGGATTGGCACGAGCAACATGACCGACCAGCGATCCCAATCCCGCTGGCCTCGCCTCGTACAGCATCGGTAACGGCGTTGCCACGAGACCAGCCGCTGTCATCGTGACCAATTGCGCCATCGGATGTTCGATCAGGAACGCAGCGATCAGATCCGGATCGTCTTCGGCGAACACTGCGGGGACGTTCATCGATACCTACAGCAGATCGGCGAGGGCAGATTCGAGCTTGGCGACACGTTCCTCGAGTTGGGCAACTCGGTCGGACATGCTGCCCGCCACGGCGGCAGGAACGACCGCAGCAGGCCCAGCAACCGGTTCAGCCTCCTCGGCGATCAGCTGCTGCCACCGCTGTTCCTTCTGCCCCACCTGCCGATCCAGCAATCGCACCAGCGCGCTGTCGCCCAGACGCCGAAGGCTCTCCTCGACCTCGCCTGCAGACTCGAAGTTGTGCAGGCGCTCGGTGCGCGAGCGGAGCTCGGCAACCGTCTGCGGACCGCGCACGAGCAACACTGCAACGATCGCTGCGGTTTCGTCGTCGAGTTCGTACTTCTCGACAGCCACTTGCCGAAAGCGTGTCACACTTCGGCCGTGCGACGGGTGGACGATGCGCACCATTCCCTGCGTCTTCATCGATGTGATGCACGCGTCGACCTCGAACTCGTCGAGCGCCATGATCGGGTCACGGGACGACGACTGGTTGCACGCCGACACCAATGCGTTCATCGTCAGCGGGTACTGATCCGGAACCGTTCGTTCCTTCTCCATCAAACAGCCGAGTACTCGGCCTTCGATCACCGTAAGCATGCGTGGAACCTACCGTCACGCATGACCTCTACCATGCCGGGAATGCTCCGCCTCCGCCAAGTCGTCGTCGCCGCCCGGGATCTCGGTGCGACCGTCGAGCGCGTCACCGCAGAACTCGGCGTCCCGCTCTGCTTCAAGGATCCTGGTGTCGCCGAGTTCGGCCTGCAGAACGCGCTGTTCAACATCGGCGATCAGTTCATCGAGATCGTCTCACCCGTCGCCGACAACACGGCTGCGGGCAGATTGCTCGATCGGCGCGACGCCGACGTCACGGCATACATGGTGATGTTCGAGGTCGATGATCTCGACGAACGAATGGCAGTGCTCTCCGAAACTGGCGTGCGAACAGTCTGGAGCGGCGACCACGCGATGATTCGCGGCCGGCATCTGCACCCAGCCGACATCGGTGGCGCCATCGTCTCGCTCGACCAGACCGACCCGCCGGGCTCGTGGATATGGGGCGGTCCAACGTGGACGGCGCACAGCGACAACTCGGTCGTCACATCGATCGCGGGTTACACGATCGCGGTCGACGACCCCGCGGCGGCCTCCACGCGGTGGTCGCTGTTCGGTCTGCTGCACGGTGTGCGGTTCGTTGAGGGTACGAACTCGACGATCGAACTCACAGCAACCGATCGCAGCAACGTCGGCCACAACATCGCTATCGATCAGGTGACGCTGCGATTCGTCTGAGAGCCGGGCCGGGCGGCTAGCAGTTGGCCTTCGGTGGTGTCTTGATCTTGAGGCCCACGTAGAACGAGCTGTAGCCGGCAGTGCTGGCGTTGGCCGCGTTGAGCGCCTCGACGGTGGTGTCGAGCTTCTTGGCGACCTTGCCGAGGTAGTCACCCTCGACGATGGTGTATTCACCTGCAGCACATGTGGACTGGCCACCGGCGACAGTGGTTGTCGGTTCCGAGGGCGTCGTGCCCGTCGTCGTGTTGGACGGCGTGTCGGTCGCCGTGCCCGGCTCCGTCCATCCCGGCGGAATCTTGATGGTCGCTCCAACAGCTGGGAACTCGGGAACCTGCGCTGAGTTGCCGGCGCCAACCAGCGTCCAGCCATTGATTGCCAGCAGGTCTTGGAACTTGACCTTGTACCTCCGGGCGATGGTCGACGGGAGATCGCCGCTGGCAATGATGTAGCTGCCTTCTTCGGGGTGAACCGCACCGGGTGTGCCGGTCGAGCCGGCGAGGGTAGTGGGTATCAACGTGGTGGGTGTCTGGGTGACGGTCACGTAGTTGGTGGAGGTGAGATCGAGGGTCGTTTGATCCGGCGCCGAGCCGTTTGCTGCACCGCACGAAGCAAGGACCGCAGCAGAGAGCGCCACCAGCAAGACATTCGATTTCATTCGAGCAGCCTACGCGCTGGCGTTACGCGAGTGGTCGCGCTGTCGGCGCAATCGGCGTCGGTAGCTGCGTCTCGCCCATGAGCCATGCGTCGGCGCCCGCAGCGCACGAGCGGCCTTCGGCGATGGCCCACACGATCAAGCTCTGCCCTCGACCCATGTCACCGGCGACGAACACGCCGGGCACACTGCTCATGTAGCGACCGTCTCTCGTCACGTTCCCGCGCTCGTCGAACGCGACGCCAAGCATGTCGAGCCACGCGCTCTTCTCGGGCCCGAGGAAGCCCATCGCGAGGAAGACAAAATCGGCAGGAAGTTCGCGATCGCTGTCCTCGATCTTCCGAAAGCGACCGTCGATCATCTCGACCTCGTGCAACAACAACGCGCGCACCCTGCCATTACCATCGTCGAGGAATCGCTCGGTGTTGACACTGAACATCCGATCACCGCCCTCCTCGTGCGCCGATGAAACGCGATACACCAGGTTCCACTGCGGCCACGGGTTGCTGCCCGCCCTCGAGTCTGGCGGGCGCGGCATGATCTCGAGCTGTGTCACGCTCGCCGCACCCTGCCGGTGCACCGTGCCGAGACAGTCGGCGCCGGTGTCGCCGCCCCCGATGATCACGACATGCTTGCCGTGAACGTCGATGGGAGAGGTCTCGATGTCGCCTTCCTGCACCCTGTTGGCAAGCGGAAGGTATTCCATCGCCTGGTGGATGCCGCTCAGCTCGCATCCCGGAATCGGAAGATCCCGCGCCGCTGTCGCGCCGCACGCCAACACGATCGCGTCGTACGACGCGAGCAGCACCTCGATGTCGATGCCGTCGCCGACCGTCGCGTTCGTGCGGAACTCCGTGCCCTCCGCTTCCATTTGAGCAATGCGACGAGTCAGGTGTCGCTTCTCCATCTTGAATTCGGGGATGCCGTAACGCAGCAGTCCTCCGATGCGGTCCGCGCGCTCGAGCACGACGACGTCGTGACCCGCGCGTGTCAACTGTTGGGCCGCAGCCAAGCCAGCGGGACCGGATCCGATCACGACGATGCGCTTGCCCGTCTTGACGCTGGGCAACTGTGGCTCGACCCATCCTTCGTCCCATGCGCGATCGATGATCTCAACCTCGACCTGTTTGATCGCAACCGGGTCGGCGTTGATGCCCAGCACGCAGGCCGCCTCGCACGGTGCGGGACAGAGTCGACCGGTGAACTCCGGGAAGTTGTTGGTGGCATGCAGCCGATCGATCGCATCGCGCCAGTGCTCGCGATACACAAGGTCGTTCCAGTCTGGAATCAGGTTGCCGAGCGGACATCCGTTGTTGCAGAACGGGATGCCACAGTCCATGCAACGCCCCGCCTGGGTCTGCACCTTGTCGAACGGGAAATCGTTGTAGACCTCTTTCCAATCACGCAACCGCACCGGCACATCCCGCCGAGTAGGCAACTCGCGCTGCCACTTGAGGAAGCCTGTGACCTCACCCATCTGACTGCCTCCTCGACGTACGCTTCGCTTTCGTGTCGATCGGCGTGACTCGGTACGACCTCATCCTCGTGCCGCTTCCATGATTCTGTCCTGTGTTTCCTGCTCGTCGAGGCCGTCGATGCCAGCCTGCTTCATCACGGAAAGCACCCGGGCGTAGTCGATCGGCATCACCTTCTTGAAATGAACAACTTGGTGGTCCCAGTCACTGAGCACCACCGACGCAACTGCCGAGTCGGTGTGGTCGAAATGGGCTTGCACGGTCGTTCGCACGAACTCGCGATCGTCGTCGTCGAGTTGTTGCAGTTGCACCATCTCCATGTTGAGCTTGGCAGCGAACACGTCGTCAGCGTCGTAGACGTACGCGATTCCACCGCTCATTCCTGCACCGAAGTTGCGCCCTGTCGGACCGAGCACGACGACGCGGCCGCCGGTCATGTACTCGCAACCGTGGTCCCCCACGCCCTCCACCACCGCGGTCGCACCCGAGTTTCGAACACAGAACCGCTCACCGACCACGCCGCGCAGGAAGATCTCGCCACCGGTAGCGCCGTAGCCAATCACGTTGCCAGCAAGGGTGTGTTGCTCGGCGACGAACTGGGCGCGGCGATCGGGCCTCACGATGATCCTCCCGCCCGACAGGCCCTTGGCGACGTAGTCGTTGGCGTCGCCCTCAAGCCGCAGCGTGATACCAGAAGGAACGAATGCACCGAAGCTCTGCCCCGCCGATCCGCGGAAACGGACGTCGATCGTGCCGTCGGGCAGACCCGCTCCGCCGTGACGCGAGGTCACGGCGTGGCCAAGCATCGTGCCGACGGTGCGGTTGACGTTGTGAATGGGAAACTCGAGCAACACGGCCTCACCACGTTCGATCGCCGGCTCGCATGCCGCGAGCAACTGCTGATCAAGGGCGTTCTCGAGACCGTGGTCCTGTCCGACCGACTGGTACATCGTCTGCCCGTAGGGATTCGATGGCGCAGCCAAGATGGGGCTGATGTCGAGGCCCTTCGCCTTCCAATGGGTGATAGCGGCCTTTGTGTCGAGGGCTTCGACGTGACCGATCATCTCCTGCACGGTGCGGAAGCCGAGGGCAGCCATGTGCTCGCGAACCTCCTCGGCGATGTATTCCATGAAGTTGACGACGAACTCCGGTTTGCCACTGAACTTGGCACGCAGTTCGGGATTCTGAGTGGCCACGCCGACCGGACACGTATCGAGGTGGCAGACGCGCATCATCACGCAGCCGCTGACAACCAGCGGGGCTGTCGCGAATCCAAACTCTTCCGCACCGAGCAGCGCGGCAATCACCACATCGCGGCCGGTCTTCAACTGTCCGTCGGCCTGAACAACAATCCGATCGCGTAGGCCATTCAGCAACAAGGTCTGCTGGGTTTCAGCCAGGCCGAGCTCCCACGGCGCGCCTGCGTGCTTCAACGAGGTCAGCGGGCTGGCACCGGTGCCGCCGTCATGGCCGCTGATCAACACCACGTCGGCCTTTGCCTTGCTGACTCCGGCAGCGACAGTACCGACGCCAACCTCGGCGACCAGTTTCACGTTGATGCGAGCGGCGGGGTTGGAGTTCTTCAGGTCGTGGATGAGCTGCTTGAGATCTTCGATCGAGTAGATGTCGTGGTGCGGAGGCGGGCTGATGAGACCGACGCCGGGCGTCGAGTAGCGCGTGGCCGCAATCCACGGGTACACCTTGTGACCTGGCAGCTGACCGCCCTCTCCCGGCTTGGCGCCCTGGGCCATCTTGATCTGCAGGTCGGTCGCGTTGACCAGGTACTCACTGGTGACACCGAAGCGGCCGCTGGCCACCTGCTTGATCGCGCTGCGCCGCTGCGGGTCATATAGACGATTGCTGTCTTCGCCACCCTCTCCCGTGTTGCTCTTGCCGCCGATCGAGTTCATCGCGATGGCCAGGGTCTCATGTGCCTCGGCGGAGATGGATCCGTAGCTCATCGCCCCGGTCGAGAAGCGCTTGACGATCTCGCTGACGGGCTCGACCTCGTCGATCACGATCTGTTGCCGTTCACCGAGCTTGAAGTCGAACAGGCCTCGCAACGTTGCCAGCTTCTTGGCCTGGTCGTCGACCAGCGCGGTGTACTGCTTGAAGATGTCGTAGCGCTTCGCACGCGTCGCATGCTGGAGCTTGAACACGGTCTCCGGGTTGAACAGGTGCAACTCGCCTTCGCGGCGCCATTGATACTCGCCGCCGAGCTCTAGCTTGCGATGGGCCCTCTCGGCCGGACGGGGTGGATGGGCGACCTTGTGACGTGCAGCGACCTCGGCCGCGACGTCATCGAGATCGATGCCACCGAGCCGGCTCACGGTGCCGGTGAAGTACTCGTCGACGAGTTCATGACCGAGCCCGATCGCCTCGAAGATCTGCGCGCCCGTGTAGCTGGCGACGGTACTGACGCCCATCTTGCTCATCACCTTCAGCACACCCTTACCCGCAGCCTTGATGTAGTTCTTCACCGCCTTGTGCGGATCCATCCCACCAAGACCGTGGAGATCCTCGCGCACCATGTCCTCGATGGATTCGAAAGCGAGGTATGGGTTGATCGCGCCTGCGCCGTAACCGATCAGCAGCGCCATGTGATGCACCTCACGGGCGTCGCCGGATTCCACGATCAGCCCGACCTTCGTGCGCTGCTTCTCGCGAATCAAGTGGTGATGCACCGCGGAGGTCAAGAGCAGCGACGGAATCGGGGCATAGACGTCGTCGCTATTTCGATCACTGAGCACCACGATGCGCGCACCATCAGTAATGGCTTTGCTGATCTGGGCGAAGATCGCGTCCAGGGCTCGCTTCAGGGCCAGTCCACCGCCGGCCACTCGATAAAGACCGGTGATCACCACTGCAGACAGCTCGGGATAACGTCCGTCGTCCTCACCAGCATTGGCATCGTTGATGTGGATGATCTTCGCGAGTTCGTCGTTGTCGATCACTGGGAAGGGCAAGGTCAGCTGGCGGCAGCTCTCTGGCCCCGGATGCAGCAGGTTGGCCTCGGGCCCGACGGAACCACTGACCGACGTGACGACCTCTTCGCGAATCGCATCGAGCGGTGGATTGGTGACCTGTGCGAAGAGTTGTTGGAAATAGTCGAACAACAAACGGGGCCGCTCGCTGAGAACTGCAAGCGGGGTGTCGGTGCCCATCGAACCGATCGGCTCGGCGCCCGCCTTTGCCATGGGCGCGACGATGATCTTCAGTTCTTCGTGCGTGTACCCGAATACCTGCTGGCGCCGAAGCACGCTCTGGTGGCTGAAGACCACATGCTCGCGTTCGGGTAGTTCGTCGAGTTCGACGACGCCCGCCTCCAACCACTCGGCGTACGGCTGCGCTTCGGCCAACGTGCGCTTGATCTCGTCGTCCTCGACGATGCGACCCTGGGCGGTGTCGATCAGGAACATGCGGCCAGGCTGCAGGCGCCCCTTGCGCACGATCTTGGCGGGATCGATGTCGAGCACGCCCACCTCGCTGGCCAATACGACGAGATCGTCGTCGGTCACCCAATACCGGCTGGGCCGAAGACCATTGCGATCGAGCACCGCGCCGATGACCGTTCCATCGGTAAAGGCCACGCTCGCGGGACCGTCCCACGGCTCCATCAGGCTCGAGTGGAAGCGATAGAACGCGCGCTTGGTGGTATCCATCGCGTCGTGGTTCTCCCAGGCCTCGGGGATCATCATCAACATCGCATGCGGCAAGCTGCGGCCACCGAGGTGCAACAGTTCCAGCACCTCATCGAAGGACGCCGAGTCGCTGCCGCCAGGCGTGCAGATGGGATAGGCACGATCCAACCCGGGAAGCAGATCGCTGGCCAGCATCGACTCGCGTGTGCGCATCCAGTTGCGGTTGCCCTGCACGGTGTTGATCTCGCCGTTGTGGGCGATGTAGCGATACGGGTGGGCCAGTGGCCACGACGGGAAGGTATTGGTGCTGAACCGGCTGTGTACCAGTGCCAGCGCACTTTCGACTCGCTCGTCGCCGAGGTCGGGGAAGAACACGCCGAGTTGCGGGGTCGTGAGCATCCCTTTGTAGAGCAGCGTGCGACTGCTGAGCGACGGAAAGTACGTCTGCTGTTCGGCGGGTAGTTCGTGCTCGATCCGCTTGCGGGCGATGAACACCTTGCGATCGAGGTCGATGCCGATCGATCCGCCCGGGTCCGAGATGAAGAGTTGCTTGCAGATGGGCATGACCGCCCGAGCGCTGGCGCCGAGGCAGTCGGGATTCACCGGCACGGGGCGCCAGCCGAGTGTGGTGAGTCCTTCGTCGGCGAGAACCGTCTCGATGAGCTCCTGGGCTTTTTCGGCGCCGGTCGGATCGAGGGGCAGGAACGCAAGTCCCACTGCGTACGAACCCGACGACGGGAGGTCGAATTCGACGACGGCACGCAAGAAGCGGTCGGGAACCTGGATCAGGATGCCGGCACCATCGCCCGTGTCTGCCTCAGCACCGGTTGCACCGCGGTGCTGCAGGTTGCACAGCGCGCCGAGACCCATCGCGACGATCGTCCGACTGGCCTGGCCTTTCAGGTTGGCCACGAATGAAACGCCGCACGCGTCGTGTTCGAACCGTGGGTCGTAGAGGCCTTGCCGCGCGGGAAGGCCCGTTTGAGGTTGATTACGCATCTGTTTTAGCTCCACGGAGTCGATGTACGGCTAGGTGGCGCACGGGACGACGCTGGCCCGAACGGTTCAGCAAATCGTACCGGTTCCGATCCGGGTCGCGCCACCACCTTTGTGCGATGAGAGATGACCCGCTCGCGGCACTCTCGCCGAGTACCCTGTCCACCTGGTCGCGGGTGGAGTCCCAACCGAAGGAGACTCCTATGTGCGAACTGTGCGTCGGTGAAGATGTCATGCCGCGCCGCCGGTTCCTGCGAATGGCGGCTGCCGGAGCGGCAACCGTGGCGGTCGGCGCTGGATTCGACACCCGGATCGCCGAAGCCAAGCCGACGACGACCAACGACAACAACAACAACCACAACAACAACAACCACAAGATCGGTCGGGTCCCAGCACCGTCTATCGTCACTCGGGCGGAGTGGGGCGCCGACGAGTCGATCCGCGACAACCACATCGTCGGATGGGCACCGTTCCGCAAGATCATCGTGCACCACACGGCGAGCCCCAACAGCGTGAAGGACCCTGCCGCAACGGTGCGCTTCGGATACGAGCTGCACGTTGTCGGCCGCGGCTTCACCGACATCGGTTACAACTTCCTCATCAGTCCCGACGGTGAGATCTTCGAAGGGCGACGGGCTCGCAAGTACGGCAAGAGCGAGCTCCACACAGGAGAGGATGGTGCCGGCAACGCGATCATCGGCGGGCACACCAAGGGCCGCAACGCGGGCACGTGTGGCATTGCGTTGATCGGCAACTTCATGAAGACAGCACCGTCGAGTGCTGCCATCGAGAGCCTCATCCACCTTGCCGCGTGGGAAGCCCAGCGGCACAAGATCGATCCAATCGGCAGTGACGACTTCGTCGCGACGGACTCGACACCGCTCAAGTTCTTCAACATCGTCGGACACCGCGGACTTGGATCCACGCTGTGCCCCGGAAATCGGATGGCGGCATCGATGCCGTGGCTGCGAAAGCAGGTGGCCGAACGTGCCGGCAGCTTTCCGGCGCGCAAGGCGGACATGCGCAGACTCGCCTGGGTGCTCGACAAGGACGCTTAGGTTCCGAGTTCGCCCTGTCGATAGTGCAGGCGGCACAGCAACTCGTAACGCACCACGTCGCCGAACAGCGGCTGCTCGCCGCCGACTTCGGTGTCGCCGACCACGACGGTGTCACCCTCGTAGACCACCTCGCCGTTGACCACCCTGGCGTTGTGTGTTGCGCGCGCGCCGCACCAGCACCGAGCCTCGACCTGCATCGGCACGCGCTCGTCGGCGATCTCCAACATCCTCTTGGTCCCGTCGAACAGCTCGCCACGAAAGTCGGTGATCAACCCGAACGCGAAGACGTCGACGCCGAGATCGTCGACTGCTCGACCCAGCTGGTCGCACTGCTGCGCCGAGTAGAACTGCACCTCGTCGCACACCATGTAGTGGATCGGCCAGTGATCGACGGCCAGCTTGAAGAGATCGAGATCAGGAACCACCTCGACCGCCTCGGCAGCCACACCGAGGCGACTCGTCACCTGAGCACCCTCTCGATCGAGCTTCGTGAGCAGCAGTCCGTACAGCTGGCGGCTTGCGAGATTGTGGTGGATCTGGAGTGCCATCGTGCTCTTGCCGGATCCCATCGTCCCGAAGTTGAAGCGCAAGGTCGCCATCGCGCCTGCGACCATACCCTCACCGAGCACCGCCGAGCATTCCCTGGACTCGCTCGATGGTGTCGGCCTGCTGTGCTTGCTTGTCGAGCCGATACCGTCGCACTCGGGCGAAGCGGAGAGCGACTCCACCTGGGTACCGCGTGGAACGTTGCACGCCGTCGAGCGCGATCTCGACGACGAGATCGGGACTGACGTAGACCGTGTGGCCATCGGTGGCAATCGCCCGGCGCTGGAGCTCCTCTGTCTGCCATCGCAGCATTTCGTCGGTCATACCCTTGAAGGTCTTGCCGACCATCACGAAGCCGTCCGGGCCACGAGCGCCGAGGTGCAGGTTGCTGAGCCAGCCAACGCGACGGCCATGACCCCACTCGCAAGCCAGCACGACGAGGTCCAGCGTGTGCACAGGCTTCACCTTGCGCCAACCAGTGCCACGCCGACCGGCCTCGTACGTCGACTCGATCGCCTTCACCATTACACCCTCATGACCCGTCGCGACCGCGTGGTCGGCGAACGCCTCGGCCTCGATCGGGTCGGCCGTGACAATCGAAGGCAGCCGAGCCGTCACGGGTAGGAGCGCCTCCAAGACCGAGCGACGCTCGCGCAACGGATCGTCGATCAGCGACGAGTCATCGACGTGCAAAACGTCGAAGAAGTACGCGCTGGTCGTGGAGAGTCCGCTCATCGTCTCCTGAAAGATTCGTGGCTGACCCTCCTCGTCGATGCCCAGTGCCTCACCGTCGAGCACCGCCGAATCCGCCGGCAACCGCCGGACCAGATCGACGACGCCAGGCAGACCTGCGGTGATGTCGTTGAGCCCACGGCTGAACAGGCGCACATCATCATCGCGCTTGTGCGCCTGCACCCGGATGCCATCGAGCTTCCACTCCACGCTGGCCAGCCCGATCTCGGCGAGGGCATCGGCGACACTTGCCGACGTGCCGGCGAGCATCGGCTGTACGGCGGTCAGCGGGGTGAGGCCGACATCGAGCGACTGACCGGTCAGGGCCCTCACCGCGGCCGCCCCGAGGTTCCCGAGCAACATCGCTGCGCGGCGCACGGCGGCAATGGGCACACCGCCGGCCTTGGCAACACCGTCCGCCACCACCCCCTCGTTGGCGCCTTGCCGCAGCTCGCCCGTCATGACCCGGTGCAGGTGATTCTGTTCGGCATCCGTTGCCGCGGCCCAGAGTGCCGTCATGGCGCGCTGCCGCTCGCCCTGCGATCCACTGCCCTGCATCGCAGCTAGTCGCGTCAGCGTCTGGTCGACGTCGTGAATCGTCAGTGACGATTTGGGCGACGGCTGGACCTGCAGATTGGAGATCGTCGCCCAGCCGACGCCAAGCCTTCCTTGGCGCGGTTCGCCGATCAACAGCCCGATCGCCGCTTCGATCTCGTCCGGTGGTGTCACCCGCAGCAACTCCCCCAGCGCGGCAACCTTCTCCGACCGCTTCGACGTGGCCGCAGTTCGTTGCGAGGCGGCAACCAGATCGCCGTAGAGCATCGCTACAACGTCACTGGCCGAAGCCGAAGATCTGACGGGCCTTGAGTCGATCGACGAACGTGTCGTCGTACGCCTCGCCCGGTGTCTCCCGTACCATCTCGTCGAGGGCAAACGCATCGTCGCCCACCAGTATCCGCCACTCGTTCGCCCGCACTCCCGCAATGATGACGGTGGCCGCCTCGGCTGCCGTCATCGGCGCGTTGTCGCGGAACATCTCGCCGCGCAACTGCAAGCCGAGTCGGATGTCTTCGTCGCTTGCGCCACTGAGATCGAGGCCAGATCGCAGCAACCTCGTTCGCAGTTCCTCGATCTGCTCGGCGGTCAGTTCCTTCGGCTCGCGGCGGAGCACCTTGCCGGAGTTGATGACGATCGACGTGCCAATGTGCCCGGGCATCACGACCGACGCCCGTAGATGCGGCGCATTGAGCCGAAAATCTGTGATCAAGGCCTCGGTGAAACCCTTCACCGCGAACTTGGCCGCGCTGTAGGCGGTGTGCGGAAGGCCGAGGCCCAACGACGCCCAGAAACCGTTGACGCTGCTGGTGTTGACGACGTGTCCTTCATCGCCGGCCAGCAGCATCGGCATGAACGCGCGCGTGCACAGGTACACGCCACCCCAGCAGATGTCGAACGTGGTTTCCCAATCGACCCGCTCGTCGAGCACGAAGCTGCCGCCTCCGCCGATGCCGGCATTGTTGAACAGCAGGTTGATGTGATCGGCGTCGTGGTCTGTTGCGACCGACTGGGCGAATGAGTTGATCGCTGCCTCGTCGGACACATCGGCGACGAACGTCGAGACACGCGTACCCGTGGCGGCATCCGCGTCGGCCAGCGTCTTGGTCTCGGCCAGATTCTCTTCCGACAGATCGCACGTCGCGACGTGGCAACCAGCGACGCTCAATTGGCGGACGAGTTCGCGTCCCATGCCAGAGCCACCGCCGGTGACGACCGCTATTCGTCCCTCGATCTGTTCCATTGCTCACAGGCTGCCAGATCGACGAACTTTCACGACGATTGTCGTCCGTGGATCCCTTCCAGTACGCCGACATCGTCAATGCGGCGGCGCTCTCGGGCGAGCGTGACGGACACGTACGAGCACTGATCGTGACGTTCCACTGAAAGTGGGTCACACCAGCGCTGACCCCAAGTGTTGTGGGCTGCACCGAAACGACGGCAAGCCGCAGGTCAATGACAAGATTCTCTCAAGTCTCGACCACTCAAGCCGATCTTACGAGCTGTGAGGCGGATCACTGTCGGATACTTGCTGCTCACCGTTGCAGCGGCCGCGGCTTACTTCATCCTGCCCACAACTCCGTTGTCGAAGCTGCTCCTTTACAACGGGATCGGGCTCTCGGCAGTGGTTGCCACGCTGATTGGGAAGCGGCACAAGCGCGTAGAAAACCGGCGGGCATGGACGCTGATCTGCGCCGGACTGATCTCATTCCTCGCCGGCGACGTCTGCTACTACATCCTCGATGCCGTGAGCGATACCACTCCGTTCCCTTCGGCAGCAGATGCGCTGTACCTGGGGATGTACCCGCTGGTGATCTACGGACTGCTGCGGCTGATTCGCCAGATCGCGCCGGGCCGTGACTGGCCGTCCCTCTTGGACGCGTCGATTGCGGCTGTCGGCACCTTTGCGGTGCTGGGCGTCCTGGTGATCGACACATACGTCGCAGACGGTTCGATGAACCTTGCCGGCCGCGTCATCTCTGTGAGCTACCCGGTGATGGACGTCGCCCTCGTCGCCGTCGCCGTACGCCTCGTCGGTGTGCTGTCGCTCCGCCGTCCCGCCTATGCGTTGCTCACTGCTGGACTGTGCAGCTTGCTGGTCGCCGACACGATCTACGGCGTGCTCAACTCAGCCGGCACCTTTGAAACAGGCGGATTCGCCGACCTGTTCTGGTTGGGCTTCTACGTGCTGATCGGTGCGGCCGCACTGCAGCCTGCGCTGCCTGACACCGTAGCGGTGCAAAACTTGGCGTCCGGTCAACTCTCTCGCATTCGATTGGCGATGCTCTGTCTCATGACCCTCGCCGTCCCGACGATCGACCTGGCATGGGGCGGACCGGGCGACAAGGTCCTCACCGCCTTGACGTCGATGCTGATGTTCGTGCTGGTCCTCGGTCGGCTGGCCGGACTCATGGGGGTTGTCCTGCGCAGTGAGCAACGGGCTCGGCTCGACTCGTTGACTGGGCTCGCCAACCGGTTGCTGTTCGACGAACACGTGGCGCAATCGGTCGAACGCGGAGGCGACGGTGTGATATCCGTGCTGTTCGTCGACCTCGATGACTTCAAGGTCGTCAACGACAGCATCGGCCACCAAGCGGGTGACGACCTCCTGATCGCGGTCGCGGAGCGGCTGCGATCATGCGTGCGCGCGGAGGATCTGGTCGCTCGATTGAGTGGCGACGAGTTCGCGGTGCTGCTCGAGAGCGCCGTCGACAAAGCACATGCTGTTGATGTCGTGCGCCGGTTGCAAGAAAAGATGCGGATGCCGGTCGTTGTTGGTGGCCGTGAAGTGTTGATCTCCGCCAGCGTCGGGCTCGTCGTCGAACCACGAGCCTTGATCGATCGCCCTCAGGCACTGCTGCAGGCAGCAGACGTGGCGATGTACCGGGCGAAGAGCAAAGGCAAGGGTCGCTTCGAGATCTTCGATCACGAGATGTACAAGGAACAGCTCGAGATCCTCGATCTCAAGGGTGATCTTGCTGTTGCTCTGGAGCGCGGGCAGTTCGAGGTCTTCTACCAGCCCATCGTCAGAATGGGTGACGAGCGGATCGTCTCGATCGAGTCGCTCATCCGTTGGCACCATCCGACGCGGGGACTGATCACGCCCGATCGCTTCATCACGCTCGCCGAGCAGACCGGTCTGATCGTTCCCATCGGCCGATGGGTGCTGCGTGAAGCCTGCCAGCAGCTCAGCAGATGGCAGCGGCAGATGCCTCAAACCGCGCCACGCACCATCAGCGTCAACCTCTCAGCACGCCAGCTCCACGATCCCGACTTGGTCAAAGACGTCATGGACGCGATCAAAGATTCGGGGTTGAACCCCTGGCAACTGACGCTCGAGCTCACCGAGAGCATGATGATCGACGAGTTCGAGCGAGCAAGCCGAATCCTCGAGCAGCTCAGGGCGAGTCGCGTGCAGATCGCTATCGACGACTTCGGCACGGGCTTCTCGTCGCTGAGCTATCTCCGTCGGCTCCCTGTCGACATCATCAAGATCGACCGCTCGTTCGTCGCCGAAATGCGGAACTCGACGACAGCCGAAGCTCTCGTTCGCATGGTCATCGATCTGGCCAAGGTGCTCGATCTGCGCACGGTCGCCGAAGGTATCGAAGATGAAGGGCAGGCTGAGCAACTCTCGACGCTGTTGTGCGACGAGGGCCAGGGTTACTTCTTCGCGCGACCGCAGCCCGCAGCCGACGTCAAGGCGCTGTTCAGTCCACACACCAGAGTTCAGATCGCGGCTCCAGCGATTCCGCAATTCGACGTTTCCATCGTCGAGGACGAAGGCTCGCTGGCTGACGTCGCCGTCGACATCGGTACGTTGCACACCGACCTCGATATGCCGGTCAACGCCCGCCTTCGCTGGCTGCAGGCCTGGTCATCGTTGGAGACGAGTTGGACACCGTGGGCCGTCCTGGTTCACGAGCGAGACAGTGGACGGCTCAATGCCGCGGCGCTGTTCGCCCGACGCCAGGTCGGTGCCAATCTCGAAGTCGTCGCCATGGGCCATGGCCCGTTCGGATCAACGCGTCTCGCAGCACGTGACTTGCTCAGCGCGCAGGTGCTCGCGCAAGCTGTCGCCGACCAGCTCACCGCTCTTCCCGGCGCTTGGACCCTGCTGCTCGACAACCTCGCCGACGACGACATGGTCGGGGCCCTCTTGATCGAGCTGCTACCCAACGCCGGCACCACGAGCGTTCCAAGTGTGCCTTTCGTCGACCTCACGGCCTTCCGAAACGGTGCCGATCCGCACACTCACAACATGCGCCGCCAGCTCCGCAAGGCAGAGAATCGGCTGGCGACCGATGGCCTGCAGGCCGACATCCGCTTCGCTCAAACCGAGCCGGAGATCAGGCTGCTACTACCGCATCTCGATCGAATCCACATCGAGCGCGATCATGCGGCCGGCCGCGCCAGCGATCTCGACAACCCCAGCCTGCGCGAACTCTGGCGGCAACTGATCCTGACGCACACGGTCGGTGATCAGATCGAGATCGCCACGCTCAGCATCAACGGCGCCATCGTCGCGTACGTCATCGGTATTTGCGACGGCAAGACGTACCGGGTGTTCGACGGACATTTCGACACGAACTGGGCGCGGTACTCCCCCGGCCGCCTCATCGAGCACGCCGTGATACAGCGGCTGATCACCGAGGGTCGCTACGACTCGGTCGACTGGATGCTCGGCGTGGCTCCGGAGAAGATTCTGGTGACCACCGGCGCACGCCGCGCCGTGGCAATCACCGCTGCAGGCCAGCGTGTCGAGCGGCGCGAAGCCCTCGTCGTCGCCGGCGAGATCAGCGACTGACACCGTGTCCGGAGGTACGGGACCTGGCGACACCGACGAGTGCATCTCCCCACACCGAGAGCCACGCAGCGAGTTGTTCGTCGACCGCGTTCAGACCATCTTCGACGATGTAGAGACCACGCGTCGGACACGAGGCGCCGATCTCCACGAGAACGGGGCGGAGCTGCTGTTCGACTGCGAGGCTATGGGCCAGGCTTGCCCCGACCATCAGCGGCACGGTTGCCAGCGCGGCGAGCTCGTCGCGGGCGAACTGGTCGAGGAACGCTTTCAGCAAGCCCGTGAATGAAGCCTTGTAGACAGGCGATGCGACGACCAGCAGGCTACCTTGCACGACCGCATCTTTCGCTGCCGTCACCTCTGCATTGCCCCAATCGAACAAGACCGAGGCGAGGTCGGCAAGTTCGATGACGGTGAGGTCGGTGTCGACTGCGCCGGCGTGACGTTGCACGGCTCGCGCTGTGGCGATGGCAGCAGTCGCGGTTCGTGAGCCTCCGCGCTGGTTGCCGACGATAACCGTGGCGGGCAGCTCGTATCCCGCGCTCATTGCAGCCCAAGGTAGACGGCTTGGCTCGTCAACCCGCAGTTTTGGTCTTTCGACCGTCGAAATGTCGCGTGAAGTGGTTCGATCGACTCATTGACGAAACGTGTTCATGCGATCACTGTGAGCGTCTAACGTGGACGGCTCCGTGGAGGCAGCAATGACAATGGTCGATAGTGGTTTGCAGGTTGATCGGTTTCATATCGACGACGTGGCAGTTGTGGTTGTGCATGGCGAGGTTGACTCGGCCGCGGCCCCCTTGCTGCGGCACGCGTTCGACTCACTCGACCCGGAGGAACACGTGTACGTCGATTGCGCGGGCGTCGGGTTTGTCGATGCCGAAGGGCTGGCAGCGCTGTGCGAGGTCGCCCAGAGAAACGTCAACTCAGGCGGCCCACTGCATGTTCTCGCTTCAACAGCGTTGAGGCGCATGATCTGGGTCAGTGGCGTGCAGCATCTCTTCGCCCTCGACTGATACCGACGGTCCAGCGATCGGGGCCTCGTCCTCATGAGCTCGGGCAGAACGGGGCCAACGAGGGGGAACGCCACGACATGGTCGTCGTTCCCGGCCCGAGTCGTCAATCACAATCTTGACGCCTTGAGCAATGGCCACCATATTGAGTGGGCGCGATTTGCGCCATCCGCGCCCATGCAGCGTCAGCTGCAGCCGCTGGTTGAACCGCAGCTGGGGCAGGCGTGGCACGAGCCGGCGCGGATCATCTGCACGCCGCACTGCATGCACATGGGTGCATCGCTGGCGCGAGGTACCGCTCGCGGCGTTGCGGACGGACGAACGATTCCGCCGGGATTGGTGATGTCGTTGTTGGGTGCCGGCGAGGCGATGCCGAGGTCGAGCTGGGAGCTGAGTTCGCCGGCAGACGGAACGCTCTTGGGATCCGAGGCGATCTCGCTGCCCGTGCGGGTCTCGATGGCGCTCTCTTCGACACCCGGCAGTGTCGGCTGCAGGCGCTCGTCGACCGAGAAGATGCCGAGTTCGGCGCGCTCGTCGTATGTCAAGTACTCGAGTGCGAGGCGACGGAACAGGTAGTCCATGATCGACGAGGCGAAGCGGATGTCGGGATCGTCGGTCATGCCGGCCGGCTCGAAGCGCATGTTGGTGAACGCCTCGACGAA
>JBDTWJ010000003.1:0-53006 GCA_040006755.1 Ilumatobacteraceae bacterium
AAATCAGCCATCGACCTGACCGTACCCGTGTTCGCGAGATCCTGCAGGCTGGTCAAGAACTCGGGACACCGCCGTGGCGCTACCGAGTACATCGGTTTCTCATCCTTTGTCCGGGAATTTGTTGGTTGTGTGAACGGATTGCGGGCGGCGGCCGTAGTCGCCGATATGAAACCTGGACAGTCCGCCTGGTTGTTGCCCACTGCCATCGTGATGTTGCTCGCCGGGTGTGGTTCGGGATCGCCGAAGTCGACTGCTGTGGCTGCGTCGAGCGGGTCGGCTGATTTGTCGGCTTCGGAAGTTGTGGTGGAGAACTATTCGTTTCCGCCGATCACGGTTGCCCCGGGGACGTCGGTCAGGTTCGTCGATCGTGATGACGAGGCGCACACCGTGACAGCCGACGACGCCACGTTCAGTGTTGGCCCGTTCGACTCGACGAGCCCGGTGACGTTAACCGCTCCGAGCAGCCCGGGGCGTTACGCGTTCCATTGCAAGATCCACCCAACCATGCACGGCGTCCTCGTCGTGCGTCAGCCATAGGAGAAGAATGACATGCCCACCACCCGCTCAACCATCGTTGGGTTTGCTGCAGCGAGCGTCTTGGCACTCGGCGCGTGCAGTAGCGACAGCAAGTCAAGCCCGGCGTCGGCCGCCCCGGCAGCGTCGGCGATGTCGGGCAGTCTCGATGCCGCCGATCAGTCTGGCGACGGACAGACGATGACGATCAAGGCTGTGAACATCGCGGGCAGTGCCGGGTTCATCGCGGTCCACGCCGATCTGGATGGTAAGCCGGGCCCAGTGGTCGGTCACGTCGCGATCCCTGCCGGGGACAGCAGCGACGTTGTCGTCACCCTCGACAAGGCGACACCGACGGGCGCGTATTGGCCGATGCTGCATCTCGACGCGGGCACGATCGGCACCTACGAGTTTCCCGGCCCTGATGTCCCGGTCAAGTCTGGAGCCGACATCGTCATGAAGAAGATCACGGTGACCGTCCCCTGACGGGACGCGAGCAGAGTTGGGCAGCGTCGGTCACCGTGACCGACGCTGCCGTTCGTTACCGGGCGCTCCGTGCGGCGATCCACCCATCGTGTTCTGCATCACCGCCGGCATCGGGCTCGCTGCAGGGACCGGGTTCGGTGTCGCCGCTCTCATCGGGACCTGGTCCGGTCTGGTGAACGGATGGTACCTCGGAGGCACTTTTTCATCCCCCGCCGCGCTGACCCATGGAACACCCGGGCCTCGCGACCCACACAACAACCACCGCCGCGCCCGTCACTGCGGTCGTCGACCAAGACGTGCGTTGACCAGTTCATCGCAACCCCGTCGATGGTGAGCGACCAAGAATTCTCGTGTCGCCCTGAACGCCATAGGGTCGAGCTGCGTATGAACGGTGTGACATCTGTGCGGTCCTTGTCGTGAGCGCCAGAACGCGCCTCGCGCTCGCCGCGCCAAGCTTCGCCGACGACGACTCGATGCGAACTGCTGTCAACGCCTACTCCGGTGAGATGTTCGGGTTCGCTCAGCGTGCGCTCGGTGACCGTGGCCTCGCTGAGGACGCCGTGCAGGACACGTTCGTCCAGGCCTGGAAGGCGACCCGCAAGTTCGATCCGACGCTCGGATCGCAACGCACGTGGCTGTTCGCGATCCTCCGCAACGTGATCATCGACGCATCCCGGCGACGCGCCGTACGTCCAATCCTCGCTGCACCAATCGACCAGAGAATCGAAGACGAGATCGACGGGCTGCTGCGATCATGGGTGATCGAAGAAGCACTCAACCGTCTCACAGTCGAACATCGCCAAGCCGTCATCAACGTCTACTACCAAGGACGCCCAGCAGCAGACGTCGCCGCGGAGTTCGCCGTGCCCGAATCGACCGTGCGGACACGACTGTTCTACGGACTCAAAGCAATTCGCCTGGCCCTCGACGAACTGGGATGGAACGATGCCTGACAACTGCGAGCACTGGCACGGTCTCATCGCCGAGGGGGCCTTGCACCCTCTCGACCCCGCCACAGAAGCCGACGTCACCGCGCACCTCCTCACCTGTACCGAATGCCGCGCCCTCGCCGACGAGTTCGCAAGCACTGCAGCAGCGCTCGCGACCGCCCGCCCCGCCCCCGCCGCACCTGCACCCGATGACGCCCCGTCCGCCGAGTACCTCTACACCCAGATCTCGACCCGGATCGCCACCGAACGCAACCGGCAACGTCGCCGCACCTGGTCCACCGGCCTCATCGCAACCGCCGCAGCCGCGCTGATCACCGTGTTCGCAATCAACATCGCGACCTCCTCCACGACCCGGACAGCGGCACCACACATCGCCCTGTCCAACGACACCATCGACGCAACGGCCGTACTCGAACCGCGGGCCTGGGGCACCCAGATCCGCCTCGAAGGCCAAGGCTTCACCCCCGGACGGCAATACAACGTCTGGTTGGAACAAGCCAACGGCACCCACATCCCCGCCGGCACATTCACCGGGGTCGCCAACACCCGCATCACCGTCACACTCGCCAGCGCCCTTCCCCAATCCCAGGCAATCGCGATCGGCGTCTCCCAACCCGACGGCACCCTCATCGTCCGCGCACCGCTCACCTGATCGACACGATTTCACACGCCCGGTGAACGAACCGGGGTCGACGTGCGTATCCGAAACGAAACACCCACCCACTTCGGAGGACACCCCAATGCGCAACCGTCACCTACTCATCACCGCCATCGCCGCCGCCAGCGTTGTTGCGCTGATCCCAACCCTCAACAACGCTCAAGCGTCCAACAGCAAACACCCGGCACAAGGTGGCCACACCCCGGTCGAGGTCGAAGTGTTCGCTCCCGAACGACACGACAACGCCGGCACCGACGGCAAAGGCTGGCTCGTCGACCTCGAGATCACCTACCCGGGCACCTCACTAGCGACCGCCGGCTTCAGCGGCCTGCAACTCACCGGACCGGCCGCACACAACAACGTCGCACCGTTCCCCGGCACGTTTTCCACCGGCCAAGACGACCGCCTCCCCGGACTCGTCGTCATGACCTCCACCACCAACGCCACCATCCCCGGATTCTCCGGAGCCGGCACCAACCTCGCCAACCTGTTCAACCTCACCGGTGTCACCGACCGGACCGCCAACGACTTCGAACTCTGGGACACGTGGATCGTCGGCGCCCCCATCGCCGGAACCAACATCGACACCACCCTCACCGTCGCCGTCATCGCCGACCTCAACGGCAACGGCATCTACGACGACGCCCCACCCGTTGTCACCGACCTCAACGGCGACGGAACGGTCGACAAGAAGGACCTCAAACTGCTCGGCGTCGCCTCCAACATCGTCGTCGTCCCCTTCCACATCAACGGCGACCCAGCCAGGTGACCCCTCCCGACTCGGCCGCCCGCTGGTCCGTCGTGCATGTCCGCGACACCACGTCTGCTGACGTCTGATCGAGCACCCCAAAGGGAACTCCGACACCATGCGCTACCACACTGTTTCATTCGGTATGGCGACGATTCTGCTTGTCGCCTGCTCGAGCAACACGCCCGCAACCGACGACACGGCGAGCACACCAGCCTCGCCAGCGGTGTCCGCAGTCGGCGGTCCCGACGCAGAATCGTCTGCTCAGAGATTCCCCGACATCATCGATGCACAACCAACACACACCGGCGACACCTGGACCTTCGCCGTCACCGTCTCATCGCCGTACGACACACCAGACCGATACGCCAACGGATGGCGAATCCTCGGCCCCGACGGGACCGTCTACGGCGAACATGCGCTCGACCACGACCACGCCAGTGAACAACCGTTCACCCGCACCCAATCCGGCGTTCCCATCCCAAACGGCGTCACATCCATCACCATCGAAGGCCGAGACCTCGTCAACGGCTACGGCGGCACGACACTCACCATCGATCTCCCGACCTGAAACCCGTCGACCCGACAGCACCTCCCACGGTCGATCCACCCGCACCACATATCGCCGCCGCGAACTCATCGTCGTCGGATGCGTCCAACCCCGCTGCCGTGACCACCGTGGCCGAAGTCGGGCAAGCCAGGCCAGGCGTCACGAACGCAGGCGAAACGAACGTCAAACCCGGCAGCGACGACGATCGGCGTCGCGGCCAACATCGTCGGCGTCCCCTTCCACATCATCGGCGACTCGGCCAGCTGGCGACTCGGCCGCCCACTGGTCCGTCCGAGCCCCACACTTCCCTGAGACTTTCACTGAGACTTTCCTGGCAACACCGGCCCAGGCTGCCGAGCCGCCATGCGAGTGACTGCCGGGTCACGGTCGTCTCGGCGGTCCGGCCGGAAAGTACCGCCGCGTCGGATCATTCGGCCCGCTACCGATCTCGACGATGAGACCACGCTCGACCAGCGACGCCAGCCTTGTGCGCGTCGCCCGCGGCGTCCGTCCGATGGCTTTGGCGAGTTCAGCTGTCGTTGACCCGTCGTGAGCATGAAGGTGTTCAATGAGGTGCTGATCGATCTTGTCGAGTTGCGGTGGCCCCGATGGCTCGGCCAGCAGCGTGACCCGCACTCGTCCGGCGATCTCAACGATCAAGGGCTCGGGCAGTCCCATGTCCGTGCACGCGGCAGTCATCCGGGGAACACCACTCCCCCATTGCTCGATGTAGCCCAGCTCTCGAAACGTCCGAGCCACGACACGGTTTCGAATACGCGAGACGCCGCTTCGCATGTCGTCGATGGTCATGCCGAACGGATCAGTCACGAGATTGGGGCACCACTGCGGGTCGCGGTGTTCGACGATTGGATCGTCGTCGTTGATCCAGCAGGCGGCCAAGGAATCTGTCATCAGGTGAAATACATCGAACCCCGGACCGCATGACCGCAAGTCGCAGGGGACGTGGCCCAGGGTTCGATTTCGTCGGAGGTGGACGGGAATCGAACCCGCCAGACGAGGGTCGCTCGTCTCGGCCGCTTTGAAGGCGGTGGAGCCCACCAGGTGCCCAGACACCTCCGCCGCTCACGCTACCTCAACGAAGTGGCCAAGGAAGTCGTCGGGTGAGTTGGCATGCGGGATCCGCGTCGATAGGTTTCGCATTGGCTTCCCCCAACTCGTAGCGCTCGGTTCGTTGGGGGTGGAGTCACGTGATTCTCTGTTGGTCTGCCAAGGGCGGCAGCGGCACCACCGTGGTTGCCTGTGCATTGACGCTGGGCCACGCACGTTCCGAGCATGCGACGCTCGTCGATCTCAGCGGCGACTGCGCGACCGCGTTGGGGTTGGACGAGCCTGTGGGCCCCGGTGTACTCGACTGGTTGGCATCGCCCTCCGCGGGTGCCGTCGAACTCTCACGCCTCGCGGTGCCGGTTCGCGACGACGTCCGGCTGATTCCGCGTGGCACACCCACTGCGCCAGACGACCAGTGGTCGCGATTGCCCATTGCCCTGGCCGGGCTGCCCAACGTTGTCATCGACGCGGGCACCGGTTGCCCGCCACTCGAGCTCCACGAGGCTGCGCAGCATTCGCTCCTGGTCATTCGCCCCTGCTTCATCGCCATACGTCGGGCCCAGCACCTCCACATTCGTCCGACCGGAATCGTCCTGGTCGACGAGCCTGGCCGCGCGCTGACATCGGGCGACCTCGAACATGCGCTCGGTGTACCTGTGGTCGCTGAGGTGCGCCTCGACCCTGCCGTTGCCCGCGCGGTCGACGCTGGCCTGTTGATCGCCCGCCTGCCCAGGTCATTGATCGTCTCGCTGAGGGGAGCGGCGTGATCGACGTCATTGCCGAGCGTTCACCGCTGGGCGGTCTCGAGAGATGGCTCGGGGATTCGGCGATCGACGAGGTCATCGTCAATGGCGGCGGTGATGTGTGGATCGAGCGCTCGGGCTCCTTGCTCCGGGTTGCGACGATGAGCAACTCGGCGGTGACAACAGCGATCGAGCACATCCTGCGGCCGATCGGTCGTCGGATCGATCGGTCCAATCCCATCGTCGACGCGCGGCTGCCAGACGGCTCGCGGGTATGCGCCGTCATTCAACCCGTCGCGGTCGATGGGCCGTGCCTGACGATCCGTCGGTTTGCCATGCGCGGATTGCCGCTGTCGGCTTTCGCGGCGCCCGACGTCACCGGGCTACTCAACGCCATCGTCGCTGCACGGTGCAACCTGCTGGTCAGCGGAGCCACCTCGTCGGGCAAGACGACGTTGCTCAACGCACTCACCGCATTGGTGCCGACGACCGAGCGCATCATCACACTCGAAGACATCGCTGAGCTGCGGCTGCCACACCCACATGTCGTCCGGCTGGAAACACGACCGCTCTCCGCCGAAGGAACGGGCGAGATCACGTTGCGGCAACTCCTGCGCACGGCTCTTCGCATGCGTCCCGACCGCCTCGTACTGGGCGAGGTGCGTGGCGCAGAGGCCGTCCAGCTGATCCAGGCGATGAACACCGGCCACGACGGTTCGATGTCGACCGTGCATGCAAACAGCGCCGTCGACGCCATCGGCCGCGTGTGCTCCCTGGTGCTGCAGGAGGTCCCAGCGTGGCCGCTCGAGGCGATTCATGATCAGGTTCGCCGATCGATCGACGTTGTCATTCATGTCGGCAGGGGTTCGGGCAACACGCGGCGGGTGATCGAGATCTGCGAGACCGATCCGACGTCAGTGGGTGTCGACATGCGTCGGCTGGCCGACGCCGCGACCACGGTGACCTCGCTGCAGCGGCGCAGGCAATGACGACAGCGCTGCTGGCTGCTGTACTCGTCGTCCTCATCGCGGCACGATCAGGGCGTCGGCTGCTTCCTGACTCGCGCAGGCCGACCCCTCGTCAGGTCGCCAGGCGATCGCGCGTGGCCATTGCCGACTACCCGCGGCTGCTCGACGCAATCTCCCGCCAGGTTCGCAGCGGCTCCAGCCTCAGCAGCGCTGCGATCGATGAGATTGACCGTTCCTCGGCGATCGGCGCTGTTGCCGATCGATTGGCTGCAGGCGACTCTCTGTCCGTTGCGCTGACAGCGGTGCACCCTGAGGAAGCAGATCTTGCTCTCACCGTCCAGGCGCTGGCGGCGACGGCACACCTCGGCGGGCCCGTCGCGGCCACTCTCGACGAGGCGGCCGCAGTTCTGCGCGAGCGAGCCGCAGCGCGAGCGGAGCGGAGGGCGCACGGTGCTCAGGCGCGCATCAGCGCCCGCGTACTGACCGTCGTCCCGCTGGGATTCGCAGCTTGGAGCGCAGTGTTCAGCCAACGGACTCGCGACGTCTACCTCTCAACGGCGGCTGGTGCAATCTGCGCCGCATGCGGGGTTGGCCTCAACCTCGTCGGCTGGCGTTGGATGAGGCGAACGGTCGGCCGCGAATGATCGCGACCGGCCGCCACGAGCTCGCTGCCGCGGTGTCAGTCGCAGCATTCATCGTCGTCGCGTTGCTCGGCTGGCGACTGCGACCGAGGTCGCGTCCGCGGGCCTCCATCGCTCGGCCCGCTCCTGGGAGGTGGTTGCGGATCATGACGATCGGGGCCGCGACTTGCGCATCTCCGCTGCTCGGTCTCGTCGCGGTGATCGTTCCCGTGAGCTGGCGTCGCTGGACCCGTGCTCGGTGTGCGGCGAGAATGACTCGAGCGATCGCCACCGACTTCCCGGATGCGATCGACCTGCTCGTGCTGTCGGTCCGAGCCGGGTACCTGCCGGCGCAAGCCATCGGCGAGATCGCTCCATATCTCCCGCAGCACCTTCGAACGAGCTTCGACGCGGTTGGCCGGGCTATGGCGAGCGGAGAGCGATTCGCCGATGCCCTTCATCACCTCCAGGCCGGGCTCGGTCCCAGAGCCCAGCCGCTGGTCGACTCGCTGTCGGCCGCCGATCGATACGGACTGCCACTCGCCCCTGTGCTCGAGCGGCTCGCGTTCGAGGCCCGACAGCAACGACGGCGCGACACCGACGCCGCCGCTCGCGAGTTGCCGGTGCGCCTGGCCATGCCACTGGTGCTTTGCACCCTGCCGTCGTTCGTCCTGCTGGCGATCGTGCCCTTGCTCCTCGGAGCCCTGTCGTCGCTGCACACGTAGCAGCGACCAAAGTCATCGCCTTCGGAGAACGGAGCTCGCCATGAGCAGATTCTTTGCACGTCTACACGCCTGGTTCGTCGTCGGTAACGATCGCGGCCAAGCCACCACCGAATACGCACTCGTCATGTTGGGAGCCGCAGTCGTCGCCCTGCTCGTTGTCGGTTGGGCCACAAGCGGGGGTGGCGCTGGCAAGATCGGGCATCTCTTCGACAAGGTCATCGATGCGGTCACCGGCAAGCTCTGACCGCTGTCAGTTCTCACCGCGACTCTCACTGGTGATACCAGGTACGAAATCTTCGGTTCAGCCGGAGATTTGGTGACTTGCCGGGCCGGGCACGCCGGTGCAGCGGGGTCGGCTCGCGCCAGCCGCGACACGGGGCAGGCCGTGGTCGAGTTGGCGCTGAGCCTGCCACTGCTCTTCATGTTCCTACTGGGAATCGTGCAGCTCGTCGTCGTCGTTCGCGACCAACAGGCCGTTCAATTCGCCGCCCGCGAGGCGGCCCGCGCCGCATCGGTCGCCGCATCATCCGGGGTGTCAGCACAAGGAGCAGCGGCTCGTGCCATCAACCTGCGCCCACTCGACGTCGCCACGAGTTCGTCGGACGGCACGATCACCGTCACCGTCAGCCACATCACCCACACTGACGTGCCGATGATCGGTGTGCTGCTCCCCGACATCACCGTGACCGCTGAAGCGACCATGGCGCTCGAACCGCCGTGACCGTAGCCTGAGCCACTATGAACCTGTCGACGAGCACCATCGTGGCTGGCGACGACGCCGTCATCAGCCTCTCCGGTGAGATCGACATGGCAACCATCCCACTCCTTCATGACGCACTGTCGAAGGCGCTGGCCCACCATCCCGGTCGCTCGTTGATCATCGACCTCGATGGGGTGACCGTGCTCGACGACTGCGGCCTCGGCGTGCTGCTGGGTGCTGCGGGTTCGGCACGGCAGGCCGGCGCCGAACTTTTCGTTGTGTGCAACAACAACCGGCTGCGGGAACGGCTCGACGTCACCGGTTTCAGCCGCGCCGTCGAAGTTCGCGAACGTCTGAAAGGAGATCGGTGATGACGTTGGACGAGGTGATGGATCTGGCGCGACGCGAGCAGTACCTCGCAGTCGTCGCCACGCTGCGCAACGACTCGACCATCCAGTCGTCACTCGTCAACGCAGGCGTACTCGATCATCCTGCGACAGGCGAGCCGACCCTGGCATTCGTCACGTACGGCGCGGCCAAGTTGCGCAACCTCAGGGCCAGGCCCCAAGTTGCGGTCACGTTCAGATCAAGCTGGTCGTGGGCAACGGTCGAAGGTACGGCCGAGTTGATCGGGCCCGACGATCCGAATCCGGCGGTCGACAGCGAGCGCTATCGGCTGCTACTGCGCGACGTGTTCACGGCGGCGGGCGGTCGACACGACGACTGGTACGCCTACGACACGACAATGATCGAACAGCGCCGTGTTGCAGTCTTCATCATGCCCAGTCGCATTTACAGCAACTGAGCCTTACACGGCGAAGATCTGTCCCTCGTCGGCAAAGGCCTTGAATTCCAGGGCATTCCCCGCAGGGTCGTAGAAGAACATGGTCCACTGCTCGCCGGTCTCTCCGGCGAAACGCACGTATGGCTCGATCACGAATCGAGTGCCGGCGTCGCGCAGGCGCTCGGCCAACTGGTGGAAGTCGTCGATGGTCAAGATCAGGCCGAAGTGCGGCACAGGGACGTCGCGGCCGTCGACGGGATTGTGGATGCGGTCGGACTTCGACGGAGCGAGGTGCGTGACGATCTGGTGGCCGCGAAAATCCCAGTCGACCCACGTCGTGTCGCTGCGGCCCTGAGCGCAACCGAGCGTGCCGCCGTAGAAGGCTCGCGCCGCGTCGAGATCGTCGACCGGCATCGCCAGGTGGAACCGCGGTCGCGTTCCAGTGTCCGAGTTTCCAATGTCCACGAGGTCGAGTATTACATCCGGAAGTCGGGGTCGTGGCGACGCAACTCACGACGGGCGATCGTCATCTTGTGCACCTCGTCGGGCCCATCGGCAAGCCGGAGCGTGCGCTGGTGGGCGTACATCTGAGCCAATGGCCAGTCATCGCTGAGCCCGCCCGCGCCGTGAACCTGCATCGCTCGGTCGATGATGCGCAGAGCCACGTTGGGTGCTGCCACCTTGATCGCGCTGATCTCGACCGCCGCGGCCTTGTTGCCGACGTTGTCCATCATCCAAGCCGTCTTCAGTGTGAGGAGCCGCACCATCTCCAGATCGATCCGCGACTCGGCGATCCAATCCATGATGTTGCTGCGCTCGGCAATGCGTTTGCCGAACGTCGTGCGGCTGAGGGCGCGCTTGCACATCAACTCGAGCGCGCGCTCGGCGGCTCCGATCGAGCGCATGCAGTGGTGGATGCGCCCGGGTCCGAGGCGCGCTTGACTGATGGCAAAGCCATCGCCGTCATTGGCGATGAGATTGCTCGCCGGCACGCGGCAGTTCTCGAAGCGGAGTTCGACGTGGCCCTCGGGATCGACATAGCCGAACACGGGCAGCGCCCGCACAATCGTGAGACCGGGAGCGTCGATCGGCACCAGGATCTGACTCTGTTGACGGTGAGGCGGCGCAGAGGGATCGGTTTTGCCCATCACGATGAAGACCTTGCAGTTGGGATGCATCGCGCCGGTGATCCACCACTTGCGGCCGTTCAACACGTAGTCGTCGCCGTCACGTTCGATGCTCATCGCGATGTTCGTGGCATCGCTCGATGCCACGTCGGGCTCAGTCATTGCGAACGCCGAGCGGATCTCACCTTCGAGCAAGGGCCGCAGCCACATGTCTTTCTGCTCGTGTGTCCCGAACATCGTCAGCACCTCCATGTTGCCGGTGTCGGGCGCCGAACAGTTGCATGCCTCGCTGGCGATCGAGCTGCGACCCATGATTTCCGCCAGCGGCGCGTACTCGAGGTTGGTCAAACCTGGTCCCCACTCCTTGTGCGGCTGGAACAGGTTCCAGAGTCCGCGCTTTCGAGCCACGGCCTTCAGGTTCTCCATCACTTCAGGGTGGTGGTGTGGGTTCCCGCTGGCTACCAACTGCTCGTGGTAGACGCTCTCGTTGGGATAGATGCATTCGTCCATGAACGCCAACAACGTCTCTCGGTACTCGTTACAGCGGTCGGTGAAGGCGAAGTCCATATGGCAAACGTAGAGGTCTCGTTCAGCGTCCGCGGTCACCGGACGTGTCGACGGCGTCGCTGACGCGCAGCAATCGTGGTCCCATCAACTTCGCAACCAGATGCTCGCCGGCGGTGACCGGCGCATACCGCGGCGGATCTGCGGCACGCGTGCAGGTCGGCAGGCATTCGATGGTTGCATCCCAATTGCCGTCGAGGAAAAAGGCCGCGCTGCGTCGGACCGCGGCGCCATCGACGACCGTGGGCGGCACCACGCGGTGGACGGTCGACCGCCACTGGTCGTTGGTCCATTGCGCCGTCAGGTCGCCGAGGTTGATCACCAGCGCGTCGTCGTCGGGGATGACGTCGATCCATCCGCCGTCGGGAGCAACGATCTGCAGCCCGGCAACCGGCTCGGCCCACAGCACCGTGACGATTCCGTAGTCGGTGTGCGCTCCCATGCGCTGTTGGCCCGGAAGGGGATCGCCCTCTCCAGCGCGGCGTTCGTAGCGAATGGCTCGCATGGTGGTCGTCGAGCGATCGACGAAGGGTGAGAACCAACGATCCGGGAGTCGGAGCGCGACCGCGAACACGTCGGTCAAGGTCAACGCCAACCGATGCGCCGACTGGAAGTACTGGACAAGAGCGGGTCGGAACTCTGCCGGCCACAACGGCCAAATGTTGGGCGCAAACGCTCCACCCCGTTGTGACTCGTAGAACGGGTCCGAGTAATCGACCTCGTCCTCGCCGATGTTGAACGCCTCGAACAGGTCGGGCGGGGCGTCGCGGCCGATGCTGTACGACAACGCCTCGGTTCCGCGAGCGGCATATCCACGATTGATCGAGGGATCCGATGGTGCGCAGTGCTGCTTGACCTGGGTCGGTTGCGCAAAAAATCGAGAACTGGTCTCGACCATCGCGTCGATGTGTTCACGCGGCAGGTGATGACCGACGATCTGGAAGAACCCGAACTCCCGAGCGGCGGCATCGACATCTCTGCCGACAGCGGCGCGATCGGCGGCGTCGCCCCACCATCGCGCGATGTCGATGAGAGGAATCTCCATCGGCTACTTCACCCGAATCTTGCGCACACCGCGCCGGTCCTGCGCCTTCAGTTGTGCACGTTGCTCGTCTTCCAGCGCCAGCTCCTCAGCGACGAGCCGTTTCATGCTCGCTAGGCGCAACGGATCCAACCGACCGTCGGCGATCGCCGCTTGCACTGCGCACCCCGGCTCGTCTTCGTGCTTGCAATCGCGGAAGCGGCAGTCGTCCATCAGCTCGAAGACATCAGCGAACGCATTTTCGATACCACGACCGCTGCTCCACAGGCTGACCGCGCGAACGCCTGGCGTGTCGACCAACCACCCATCACCGGGCAGTCGAACGAGTTGCGTCGCAACCGTGGTGTGCCGGCCACGGCCATCGCCTTCTCGCACCGCGGCCGTGGCTTGCGCACGACTTCCGACCAGCGCATTGATCAACGTGCTCTTGCCAACGCCACTAGCCCCCAACAGTGCGATGGTGGCGTTGCCAGCTGCGAACGAGGCCAGCTCGTCGACACCCTCGCCGCTGATCCCACTTGCGGTCACGACCGATACGCCGGGTGCGGCCGCCTGCAACGACTCGACCGAAGCAGCCGGATCATCGACGAGGTCGCGCTTGGTCAGCACGACGACTGGCCGAGCGCCACTGTCCCATGCCAGCACGAGCTCACGCTCGAGACGTCGTTGGTTCGGAGGCGACGTCAGCGCGTGCACCAGCATGACCACGTCGATGTTGGCGGCGATCGTCTGTGATTCGGCACGGCTGCCTTCGAACGAGGCGCGGCGCACGAAGGCGCTGCGGCGCGGGAGCACCGCCTCGACGCGATCGAGCTCAGCGGATGGCACGACCCAGTCGCCGACGGCAACATCGGCGCCGATGTTGCGGATGCGCAATGGCGCTTGTTCGAGGCGGCGCAGCACCGTGCTCCAGCCCCGGTCGAGGCGGGTGACCCTGCCGGGCACCTCGTCCAAGTCGAGCGCGAGCCAAGACTTCTCCAACTCCTCGCTCCATCCGAGTCGAAAGTCACACCGTTCGTCGATAGTGCTGAGGGTAGCGTCGGGCTCGACGCAACAGCCGACGGCCCCTCGGCCAGTCGACCGACATTGAGGGGATCCACGTGCTTGCTCGTCTCGCTCGCTTCAGCTTTCGCAAAAGGCGAATCATGATGTTCGCCATCTGGTTACCGCTGTTGATCGGTATCAGCGCCATCGGCGGCGCGATCGGAAGCAACTACCACACCGACTTCAACCTCCCGAACAGCGATTCGAAGGTCGTCCAGGATGCGTTGAAGAGCGGAGGCAACTCGGAAGATGCGGGTTGGACCGCGCAGATCGTGTTCACCTCGCCCAACGGCACCGACGATCCCGCGGTCAAGGCCGCCATGGAGCCGTTCTTTGCCGAGGTCGACAAGCTCGACGGTGTCAAGGTCGTCAGCCCCTACAGCTCGGAGGGCGCCGGCTTCAACAGCATGGCGAAGCCGATCTCGTTCGCTCAGTTGAGTGTCACCGAACGCAGCCAGTCGGCGACGATCAAGTTGGCCGACAAGATCCAGGAGATCGGTGACCACGTCGTGCGGCCACCCGGATTGGAGATCCAATACGGAAGCCAGTTGTTCGCCGGTTTCGCGCTCCCCGAGAGCGAGATCCTCGGCATCTTGGCCGCGGTGATGATCCTCATGGTCGCCTTCGGGTCGGTGCTCGCCATGGGATTGCCGATCGGCACCGCATTGTTCGGGCTCGGGGTCGGCGCCGGTCTGCTCGGCGTCCTCTCCAACGCGTTCGGCATGCCCGAGTTCTCACCGCAGATCGCGGCGATGATCGGTATCGGCGTCGGTATCGACTACGCCCTGTTCATCGTCACTCGGTATCGAGAGAACTTCCACGCGGGAATGGAACCCGAGGATGCGGTCGTCCAGGCGGTGGATTCCTCCGGACGAGCTGTCATCTTCGCCGGGATCACGGTCATGATCTCGCTGCTCGGCCTCTTCATCATCGGCCTTTCCTTCGTGCGTGGTCTGGCGGTGGCCAGCGCTGTCAGCGTGCTGGTGATGATGCTCGCGGCGATCACGCTGCTTCCAGCGTTGATCGGGTTTGCCGGCCGTCGTGTCGAAGAGACATCGCGGGCCGCGGCCATCGCCGTCGCTGCGTTCGTGGTGCTGGCCATGGTCGGCGTGTTCACCGGTGTTCCCCTTGGTGTTGCTCTGCTCGGTGCGTTCGCCCTCGCCGTGGTGGTGATGGTGGTCAGCTTCTTGCCGTTCGGCAGAGCACTGCGCAAGCACGTACCGCACCATCGGCAAAAGCCCCGCGAGCAGCAGTTCTGGTACCGGTGGAGCCGTCTCGTCCAGCGTCGCCCGTGGCCGCCGCTGTTGACCGGCATCGGCATCCTCGTGATCCTGGCGTTGCCGCTGTTCTCGATCCGCCTCGGCTTCGGCGACACCGGCAACCTCAAGGAAGACAACACCGCGCGCAAGGCGTACGACCTGATGGCCGAGGGCTTCGGCGCTGGCAGCAGCGGCCCGCTCTTCCTCGCCAGTACTGACCCGTCGATCACCCCTGAGAAGGCCAAGCTGGTGGATGCAGCCCTAGCGGCCGACAAGGACATCAGCTTCTTCACTCCGGGCATCGAGGTCTCGGAGGGGACATGGTTCTGGCAGGCATACCCGACCAGCTCGCCGCAAGACGTGGGCACCACTGATCTCGTCACGCGGCTTCGCAACACCGAGCTCCCGGCAACCGGTGTCGATGTGCGAGTCGGAGGCAGCTCGGCCGCCAGCATCGACTTCGCCGACTATCTCGCCGGCCGTCTCCCCTTGCTCATCGGTGCGGTGTTGATCCTCAGCTTCCTGCTGTTGATGATCGTGTTCCGCAGCCTGCTGGTGCCACTGAAGGCAGTGATCCTGAACTTGCTGTCGGTCAGTGCGGCCTATGGCATCATCGTGGCCATCTTCCAGTGGGGCTGGGCGAAGGACCTGTTCGGCATCGGCAAACCGGGTCCCATCGACGCCTGGATCCCGATGATGCTCTTCGCCATCACCTTCGGCCTGTCGATGGACTACGAGGTGTTCCTCCTGTCACGAATGAAGGAGGCATACGATCGAACAGGCGACAATGCCGAGGCAGTCGCCGATGGCCTGGCCGTCACAGCCAGGGTCATCACGGCCGCAGCATTGATCATGGTCTGCGTCTTTTCGGCATTCGTTCTCGGCGACGATCGCAGCCTCAAGTTGTTCGGCCTCGGTCTGGCTTCTGCCGTGCTGGTCGACGCGACGGTCGTCCGCCTGATCTTGGTCCCCGCGACCATGGAGTTGCTCGGCGACCGCAATTGGTGGCTGCCGAAGCCGCTCAAACGGATCTTGCCGACGATCAACGTCGAAGGCCACCACGATGCCGCGCCGGATCCAGAGCTGGAGTCCGTGCCCATCTGAGTTCAACATTCACCTCGCGGCCATCTTGGGGTGGGCCAGCGTCACGTCCGCCTGATCCTTGCCCGCCATGAGGCTGCTACGGTTCGCGGCCGTCCCACCCAATCCGTGAACTGGAGATCTTTGTGACACCGCGTACAACACGTAAAGCCCTGGCCTCGCTGGCCGCTCTCAGCATCGTGCTGATGGCATGCGGCGACGACAACAAGGCCTCATCCGATACCGCTGCACCGGCGGCGTCCACCGCCGACACCGCGGCTCCCTCCGACACTGCTGCGCCCGCCGATACGGCTGCTCCTGCAGACACCGCAGCACCGTCCGATACCTCCGCTTCGTCTGGTGGCGATCTCTCGGCACTCGCCGACGCCTGCACAGCAGAGGGCAAGGTCAACCTCATCGCCCTGCCCGACGAATGGGCGAACTACAAGGGCATCTTGCAGAGCTTCCGCGACAAGTACCCGGGCGTCGAGAACCCAGTTGCCAACCCCAACTTCTCCTCGCAGGAAGAACTCGACGCGATCGTCAACCTTGCCGGCCAGGACGACATGCCCGACAGCATCGACGTCAGCCCGGCGAAGGCCGCCATCGCGATGGAGGAGGGTTTGTGGGATCCATACGAGCCCACGACGTGGGATGAGATCCCCGACAACTTGAAGGATCCCGGCGGCAGCTGGGTTGCTGCCTACTACGGCATCATCTCTCTCGGTACCAACACCACCATCGTGCCGAATGCCCCCAAGACGTTCGCCGACCTGAAGAAGCCCGAGTACAAGGGTCAGGTCGCCCTCAACGGCGACCCGCGTACGTCCGGCTCGGCGTTCTCTGCAGTCATGGCAGCCTCGTTGGCCAATGGCGGCAGCGCCGACGACATCATGCCCGGCATTCAGTTCTTCGCCGATCTCAAGGCTTCCGGCAATCTGATCCCCGTGCAGGTCGATCAGTCCACCGTCATCTCCGGTGAGACCCCGATCGCGCTCGACTGGAGCTACAACTGGCCCGGCCTCAAGTCGCAGGTCGAAGAAGCAGGCTTCACCGTCGAAGTCAACTTCCCGAGCGACGGCGTGTACGGCGGCTTCTACTCGCAGGGTGTGGTCAAGAACTCGCCTCACCCGAACTGCTCGAAGCTGTGGGTCGAGCACATCCTGAGCGACGAGGGTGCCCTCGGATACCTGGAAGGCGGCGCCATGCCAGCTCGCTTCGCAGCATTGGAGGCGAGCGGCAAGATCACCGACGAGAACAAGGCCAACCTGCCACCGGCCGATCTCCTTGCCAAGGTCAGCTTCCAGACCGCCGAGCAGATCGACAAGGCCAACTCGGCTTTGGCCGAAAACTGGGGCCCGATGGTGGCCGACGCCTGATCGGTCAGCCATGTCCGCCCAGTTGATCGACGTCGAAGGGGGCCGCACCATGGGTGCGGCCCCCAAAACCGCCAAGGTCCGCAATGCCCGGGCCTGGCTGGGTTTGTTTCCTTTCCTGTTGTTCCTCGGTCTGTTCCTGCTGCTGCCCACGTACGGCGTGGTCCGCAAGGCGTTCATCGCCAACGACGGCACCTTCACCTGGACAGGGATCAGTGACGCAATCAGCAAGGAGCGCGCGGCGTTCAAGACGTCGCTGAAGGTCTCAATCGTGACCGCCTTGCTCGGCGTCGTCCTCGGCACGTTGCTGGCGTACGCCGCCGCCACCGCGAGGCGGCCGAAGTGGTTGCGGTCACTGGTCTCAGCGTTCAGCGGCGTCGCAGCCAACATGGGCGGCATCGTGCTGGCATTCGCGTTCTTCACCCTGCTCGGTCGTCAGGGTCTCGGCACGAAGGTGCTCTCCAACGCGGGCTACGACCTCTATGACACCAACTGGTTCGACCTCACCGGCTTCTGGGGTTGGGCCACCGTCTACATGTACTTCCAAGTTCCCCTGATGGTCCTGGTGACGCTGCCGGCGATCGACGGTTTGCAGGCGTCATGGCGCGAGGCGTCGTCGAACCTTGGTGGCACGACATGGACGTACTGGCGTCGGGTCGGTCTACCCGTCCTGGCGCCGTCGATGCTCGGCGGATTCCTGCTGCTCTTTGCCAATGCCTTCAGCGCGTTCGCCACCGCTTACGCGCTCAACACCGGGTCGAACCTCGTCCCGGTCAAGATCAGCTTCTTCTTGCAGGGCGATGTGTCCGGCCGCTCACCGATGCCGTTCGCGCTCGCAACGTGGATGATCCTCATCATGGGCGTCTCCATGGGCGGCTACCTGCTTCTACGAAAGAGGGCCGAACGATGGCGCTCGTAACTGGTACCTCGACGCCACCACCAGTCGAGTTTCCGCGGTCAGCACCCCAAGCACCGCCTCGCCGCGGGCGCAGGTTCGGTCGCCTCGGCCCCAACATCGTGTTGATCGCGTTCGCGATCTTCTTCATCGCCCCGCTGGTGTCGATGACACGGTTCGCCCTTCAGAAGGTGCCGATGCCCCTGCTCCACTGGGACACCATCTTCGACAGGTGGTCACTCAGCGCTCTGACGGACGCCTTCAAAGAACCAAGCTTCGGCAAGACGCTCCTTCTCAGCCTGCGGCTCGCGGTCGGAACCGTTGTCGTCACGCTTGCGCTCTTGTTGCCCACGGCGTTGTTCGTGCACCTGAAGCTCCCGAAGGCCCGGCCGATCGTCGAGTTCCTCACGGTGCTGCCATATGTCGTGCCACCCATCGCGCTGGTTGCCGGTGTGGCGGCCTTCTTCCGTCCCAACGCCCGATGGTTCCTCAACTCCAACTACTCCTTGATCCCGTTCTACGTGGTGATGGCGCTGCCGTTCACGTATCGCTCGCTCGACGCTGGTATCAAGGCCATCGACGTTCGCACGTTGGTCGATGCCTCACGCAGCCTCGGCGCCACTTGGCCGTCAACGCTTCGCCGTGTGTTGCTCCCAAACCTGAGCTCCAGCATCGTCTCGTCGGCCTTCCTGACCACCGCTGTGGTGCTCGGCGAGTTCACCATTGCCCGCACGCTGTCGAAGCAGACATTTCCGGTGTTCAGCTTCGACTACTTCGGGCGAAAGGCGCAGGGTGGGATCGCGCTCGCCTTGTTCACACTCGTCGGCAGCACGGCCCTGCTCGGCTTCTTCACATTGCTGACCCGAGGCAAAGCTCGCCGCCGGCAGGTCAACAGGTTCTGACGATGCAAGGGGACATTTCACGATGAGCGATCTCACCTTCAGCACGGTGCGCAAGACCTTCGGTCAGAACGTGGCTCTCGAAGGCCTCGATCTCGAGGTGCGCGACGGCGAACTGATCAGCCTGCTCGGCCCGAGCGGATGTGGAAAGACCACAGCCCTCCGTATCGCCGCGGGCTTCGAGCGCGCTGACTCGGGACGCGTGATGGTCGCGGGCAACGACATCACCAACCAGCCACCCCACAAGCGCAACATGGGCATGGTCTTCCAGAGCTACAGCCTGTTCCCCAATCTCACCGTCGCCGGCAACGTCGAGTACGGCCTGCGCACTCGCGGGATCTCCAAGCCGGAGCGGCAACGACGCGTCACCGAGATGCTCGAACTCGTGCAACTCGGCCCGATGGCCAACCGATATGCACACCAGATCTCCGGTGGCCAGCAGCAGCGCGTTGCCCTGGCACGGGCACTGGCCATTCGCCCACAGGTCCTGCTGCTCGACGAACCGCTCAGCGCTCTCGACGCCAAAGTACGCGCCACGTTGCGCGACGAGATCCGCCGCATCCAGACGGAACTGGGCATCACCACCCTGTTCGTCACGCACGATCAGGAGGAAGCGCTGGCCATCAGCGACCGGGTCGGGGTCATGTCGAACGGGCATCTCGAGCAGCTCGGCGAACCGACCGAGGTCTACCGCCATCCGTCGAGCGCGTTCGTCGCTCGCTTCGTCGGTTCGATGAACGAGCTTCCAGCCTTCGTGCGCGGCCCCGATGCCGTTGCAATCGGCGACTACGTGGTGGCAACGCCGGCAGTCGGCATGCGCGAAGTGGGTGCCCCCGTCCTGTTCCTCGTCCGGCCGGAAGACATGTCGCTGGGCGCCAGCGATGCCAAGGGGCTGCCGGGCAGTGTCACTGCCAGAACCTTCCAGGGTGCGGCGACCATCGTGTCGGTGCGACTCGACGGTTCCGACACACTCGTCTCGGTCCATGTTGCTGGTTCCGCAGCAGCCCATCTGGCACCCGGCGACCGCGTGAACGTCGTCATGGATGGGACCCGAGGTGTGTGCGAAGCCGGTGTCGCCGCCTGAGGCCGCCTTGACAAGCACCCCTGCCATCACGTAGCGATACGAACACATGGCCAAACCACTTGTCATCGTCGAATCCCCCGCAAAGGCCAAGACCATCTCGAAATTCTTGGGCACTGCGTTCGACGTTCGCGCCTCTGTGGGCCACGTCGCCGACCTGCCGAGCAAGGGTTTGTCGATCGATGTCGACAACGGTTTCAAGCCGACATACGAGTTGACCGTGCGTGGCGCCCAGGTGGTGAAAGACCTGCGTGCGCTGATGAAAGATGCCAGCGAGCTGTACCTCGCGACCGACGAAGACCGCGAGGGCGAGGCCATCAGCTGGCATCTGCTCGAGTACCTGAAGCCGAAGATTCCCGTGAAGCGGATGGTGTTCCACGAGATCACCAAGGCGGCCATCGACCATGCGGTCGACAACCCGCGCGGCATCGACTACGGACTCGTCGACGCCGCCGAGACCCGGCGATTGCTCGATCGCCTCTACGGCTACGAGGTCTCACCCGTCCTGTGGCGGCGCGTCAATCGCGGTTTGTCGGCAGGTCGCGTGCAGAGCCCCTCGGTCCGACTGATCGTCGAACGCGAGCGCGAACGAATCGCGTTCGTGCAGGCCGGCTACTGGGACATCGAACTGCTGACCGCGACATCGCCGTCGTTCACCGCGGCGCTGGTCGCAATCGATGATGCGAAGGTTGCGACGGGCAAAGACTTCGGAAGCGATGGTCAGCCGAAAAAGGGTGTCGTCGTGCTCGACGGGGTGCGCGCAAGAGGTCTGGCCGACAGCCTGCACACCTCTGAGTTCACGGTCAGCTCAGTCGAGGAACGCCCGTACCGCAGCACCCCCAAGGCGCCATTCATGACCTCGACCCTGCAGCAGGAAGGCGGCCGCAAATTGCGGCTCAGCGCCTCGCAGGTGATGCGGGTCGCACAGGGTCTGTACGAACGCGGCTACATCACCTACATGCGAACCGACAACGTGACGCTCAGCGAGGAGGCCTTGTCGGCCGTGCGCGCCGAAGTGAAGCGCGGGTACGGCGACAAGTTCCTGTCGCCCTCGCCGCGCCAGTTCTCGTCGAGGACGAAGAACGCCCAAGAGGCCCACGAAGCCATTCGCCCATCGACTCCATTGCGCCGTCCCGATTCGTTGGCTGCAGAGTTGAACGGCCAAGAGCTGGCGATGTACCGCATGATCTGGCAGCGCACGCTGGCATCGCAGATGGCCGACGCCACTGGCGTCACCATGACCGTGCGGCTCGCGGCAAACACGGTCGATCCGACGCTCGACGACGCGCTGATCGTTGCGGTGTTCTCAGCGAGCGGCACGACCATCAACTTCGCCGGCTACCGCCAGGTGTACGTCGAGTCGGTCGACGACAGCGAGGCGGGCGACGACGATCGAGAAGCGCTGCTGCCGCCGCTCACCGTTGGCGCAGTCGTTGGTGTCGAGTCGTTGACACCGAATGGCCACACGACATCGCCACCGGCGCGCTACACCGAGGCATCACTGGTGAAACGTCTCGAGGAACTCGGCATCGGACGGCCATCGACATGGGCGTCGATCATCCAGACGGTGCAGGACCGCGGCTATGTGTGGAAGAAGGGCCAGGCGTTGGTGCCGACGTGGACCGCCTTCGCCGTGGTCGGTTTGCTGGAGAAGCACTTCGAAGGCCTCGTCGATTACGCCTTCACCGCGCGCATCGAGGAAGATCTCGACTCGATCGCCCGCAATGAGCGGCAGAAGCAGGATTGGCTGCAGCACTTCTACTTCGGCGACGAGGCCGACAACCTTCCCGGCCTGAAGCGACTGGTCGAGGAGAACCTCGACGAGATCGATGCCGCCGAGATCAACACCTTCCCCATCGGCAACGATCCAGATGGCAATGCAATCGTCGTCAAGCCCGGCAAGTACGGGCCCTACGTCAAGCGCGGCGATGACACGGCCAGCGTTCCCGACGATCTCACGCCCGACGAGCTCACCGTCGAGATGGCACTGCAGCTGTTGTCGCTGCCGAAGAGCGACGAGCCCATCGGCGAGCTCGACGGCTACCCGGTGTTCGCAAAGAATGGTCGATACGGGCCGTACGTGCAGTGGGGTGCCCCCGACAACCTGCCACCCGGGTTGGAGAAGCCACGCATGGCCAGTCTTTTCAAGACCATGGTGCTCGAACGGGTGACCGTGGCCGAGGCTGAGGAGTTGCTGCAGTTGCCGCGCACGCTGGGTGTCGACCCCGGCGACGGCGAGACCATCACCGCCAACAACGGTCGCTACGGGCCGTACGTGCAGAAGGGTAAAGACTTCCGCAACATCACCAACGAAGAGCAGTTGCTCACCATCACGCTCGATCAGGCAGTGGAGATCTTCTCCCAGCCGAAGGTGTTCCGCCGCGGTGGCGCCACCAACATGGCGGCAAAGGGACCATTGCGCGAGTTCGGCAACGATCCGGCAAGCGGCAAGCCGGTCGTCGCCAAGGATGGCAAGTTCGGTGTCTACGTCACCGATGGCGAGACCAACGCATCGTTGTCGAAGGGTGACCGCCTCGAAGCGATGCCGCCAGAACGGGCCTACGAGCTGCTGGCGGTGCGCCGCGAGGCGATCATCGAACGCGGCGGCGCGCCGGCGAAGAAGGCTCGCGCCACAAAGAAGGCTGCAACGAAGAAGGCGCCAGCCAGGAAGGCGCCTGCCAAGAAGAAGTCGTGAATGCTGGCGGCTGTTCGGTCCACCGGGGACCATTTCGGCACCCGCGCCGGCAGGTCGGCGGATCAGCCCGCAAGCATGACCCCGAGCACACCCGCCAGCACCAAGCCTGCGCCAGCGAACTCGCGCCGCGTGTTTCGTTCATGGAGCCACCAGTGGGCGACGGCGAGGGTGAAGAGCAACTCGATCTGGCCGAAGGTGCGAACCCTCGCCGCGTTCTGCAGTGCGAACGCCCATGCCCAGCACGCCGAACCGCACACGCTGAGCATGCCCACCACCGAACTGGATCGCCAGTGACGAAAGGCCAAGCCCAACTGTTCGCGCTCGCGCACGGTGAGGTATCCGCCGTGGATGATCGTCTGCATCGTGTTCATCACCGCCAGCGCAACGACGGCCCGTACGATCGCTGGTGAGTCGCCGAGCGATTGAGTCGCCGCCCGAATTCCAACGGCCGCGAGGCCGAAACCGGTGCCGGCGAACAAGCCCAGCAGCGCTGCTCGGTCGGGATTGCGCAGGAGCGTTCGCCCTCCGGCCAACAGCACGACGCCGGCCATGCAGAGCACCGTGGAGAGCCAGCCCAACGGTCTCAGCGTCTCGTCGAGCAGCACCGCCGAGAACACCGCGACCTGCACCACTTCGGTCTTCGAGTAAACCGTGCCGACCGCGAACCCGCGGGAGTCAAAGGCACTGATCAGCAAGATCGTCGCGACGATCTGGGCAATACCTCCGCCGGCGATCAGCGGCCAGAACCGCGCAGGCGGCGATGGCAATCGCTGGCCACTGATGGCGATCACTGCAACCGCGGCGAGGGCGATGGGTGCGCCCCACACATAGCGGACGAATCCAGCACCGCTGACCGACAGCAGTGAGCGCAGACGTTGCTGCATCGCTGTCCGCGAGGTCTGAAAGATCGCCGCAGCAACTGTCACGATCATCCACATCCAGTCATCACATCCGGGCATCACATCGCGGCATCCACATCTACTCGGCGAACATCGTGACGCTTTACCGAGCGTCTCACTATTCAGGATCATATTCTCAAACTCAACCAAGCCTATCCTGCTGGATATGGTGCGCCGAGTATGACAACGGGTCGGTACATCGTCCTGGAAGGCAGCGAGGGCACAGGCAAGAGCACGCACGCCGCTCGGCTGGCGGCGCACATCAACGCCGTCCTCACGCGCGAAACCGGCGGCACCGACATCGGCGCGCGCATCCGCGTCATCCTCCATGACACGGCGATGACGCATCTTTCCTACCGCGCCGAGGCGTTGCTGATCGCTGCCGATCGGGCGCAGCACATCGACGAGGTCGTCGCGCCAGCGCTCGCGGCTGGCCGCCACGTGGTGAGTGATCGCAGCGTGTACTCGACGCTTGCCTACCAGGGTTACGGCCGATGCCTGCCGATCGACGAGATCCGCAAGATCAACGATTGGGCGCTGAACTCGTTGTGGCCCGATCTCGTGATCCTGATCGACACACCCATCGAACTGCTCGAACGCCGCATGCGCAACCGCGACCTCGACCGCTTCGAACGCGAGGACGATGTCTTCCATGCTCGCGTCCGCGACGGCTTCCGCTCGATGGCGGCCAACGACCCGCAGCACTGGATCGTGATCGACGGAGCGGCCAGCATGGAAGAAGTGGGTAACAACATCAGGCGGTGCGTGGCGGAGAGGTTGCATCTGTGACCGCGTCGGTGTGGTCTCACGTGGTCGGCCAGGAGCTGGCCATCGACAGGCTGTCGCATGCCGCGAAGGACCCGGTTCACGCCTACCTCTTCGTCGGACCGCCCGGCTCGACGAAGGCCGAGGCAAGTCGAAGCTTCGCTGCTCTGTTGATGGCAGGTCTCGACGACCCATCGCAGCGCGATGCCAGGTTGGCGCTGCGCGGCGAACATCCCGACGTACGCGAGGTCTATCGCCAAGGCGCGCGCATCAGCGCCGAGCAAGTGGCCGACATCATCCGCAATGCATCGCTCGCCCCGATCGAAGGAAAACGGAAGGTGATGATCCTCCACGACTTCCATCTGCTCGACGCGCCTGCTGCCGCTCGCCTGTTGAAGACGCTCGAGGAACCACCGGCCAGCACCATCTTCATCGTCATCGCCGATCAGGTCACGCCAGAGCTCATCACCATCGCGTCGCGATGCGTGCGAATCCTGTTCTCCACGTTGTCGAACGAGGTGGTCACTGCACGGCTTGTCGAATCCGGAATCGACCTCGCCACCGCAGAGATCGCTGCACAAGCGGCTGAGGGCAACCTCACCAGAGCGCAGGTGTTGGCAACCGACCCCGGTCTGATGGCTCGACGAGATGCGTTCGCCGGTCTGGCGGCACGCCTCGACGGCAACGGCACGACCGTCGTGAAACTGTGCACCGAACTGCTCGGGCTCATCGACGACGCAGCTGCGCCGCTGGCCGCCCGCCAGGCTCACGAGCTCACTGCATTGGAGTCGAGGGTCGCTGCCACCGGCGAGCGAGGCAGCGGTCGCAAACAGATCGAGGACAATCACAAACGAGAACTGCGCCGGCATCGCGTCGACGAACTTCGCAGCGGGCTGGGGATCCTCGCCGGTTCGTATCGCGACGCTCTCGTGCGTGGACGGCTGGCGCGGCCCGATTCAGGGGTCAACGCGGTGACCCGTATTCATGGCGCACTCGAATCCATGGAACGCAATCCGAACGAGGCGTTGTTGTTGCAGTCGCTGCTGCTCGACCTGCCGTCGCTCTAGGCAGGTTCAGTTCGACAGCAGGGGCCGCAGGAGATGATGGATCTCCCCGGTGGGCTCATCTTTCGGTTTTGCCTCGACGACACGCTGCTGCCCGGTTGGTACCGGCGCAGGATGCGCCGCGACAACCGGGAGCTGGCCGGTGGGCGGTTGCAGCACCCTGGCGGCGGTCTGCGACGGCTGTTCGATGGTCGGTGGGGCAAACGGTGTCAGCCGGTCGCGCTCTGGACGCTGATCCCGTTCCGCATGGGAGTGTCGCTGGCCTGCACGCAATCTCGCACCTGCATCGTCCGTCGGCTTCTCGAACTCGCTGAGAGCGGTCATCGCCACGGCCGAGAGCGGCCTGAAGAACAGGTAGCCCTGGGCGAACTCGCATCCGAGCCGTGCCAATTCCAGCGCCTGACCCTCGCTCTCGATGCCTTCGGCGACCGTGCGCAGACCGAGGTTGCGAGCCATGTTGACAATCGTGTTGGCCAACGCCTTGCTGCGGGGCTCGTCGACCGACTGCACGAACTCCTTGTCGATCTTGATGATGTCGAGCGGCAGGCGCTGCACGTAGGCAAGCGAGCTATAGCCGGTGCCGAAGTCGTCCAGGGCCGTGCTGATGCCGCACGCACGCAGTTCGGTCAGCTGCTGGGTAGCCAGCTCACTGTCATCGATCAGGGTCGACTCCGTGATCTCCAGAACCAGGCGCGACGGTTCGAGACCGCTCAACCGCAGGCTGCGCTGCACGCCCTCGACGAAGGTCGGTTCACGCAGCTGGACACCAGAGACGTTGACGGTGACGAACATCGAAGAGTCCGCCCAACCGGCAGCTGTCATACATGCCTGCTCGATGGCCCACGCGCCGATAGGAATGATCACACCCGTCGACTCTGCGAGCGGGATGAAATCGCCGGGGGGAACATTGCCGTAGATGTGATGGTCCCATCGCAGCAACGCCTCGGCGCCAACAGTTCGGCCGTCCGAGAGACGAACGATGGGTTGGTACACGAGGTAGAGCTGGTCGCGCCCGAGCGCCGCCATGAGGTCACGCTTGTGCTCGTTGCGCCGCTCGGTCTGGCGGCCGAGGTCGGCGTCGAAGCCTTCGACCTGACCCTTACCGAGCTGCTTGGCGCGATACATCGCCAGATCCGCATGACGCATGAGATCAGAGGCGCTGTTCTTGGGTACAGCGACGGCGATTCCGATACAGCCGCTGACCGACACCGATTGGAAATCGTTGACTTGGATCGGATCCTTCAGGTCGCCAATCGCCTGCTGGGCCAGCACACTGGCTTCGGCAGTCGACGACTCGAGCAGGAGCACACCGAACTCGTCTCCACCGAGGCGAGCCACGAGACTGGTGGAGTTTGCAAATCGAATCGTCAGCCGATCTGCCACCTTTCGCAACAACACATCGCCAGCGGAGTGCCCGAGACCGTCGTTGATCGCCTTGAAGTCGTCGAGATCGAGGAAGAGCACCGTCGGAAGCTCTCCGCGCTGCAGCTCGTCACTGACTCTCGTCAGGAAGTTGGCTCGGTTTGCCAGACCTGTCAACGAATCGTGGTCGGCGCGATAGCTGAGCTGTCGCTCGAGCGTTCGATGTTCTGTCACGTCGCGCAGCGTCAACACGATGCCGGCGACTGCGACGTTCGACATCAGGTTGACCGCCGACAACTCCATCGTCCGCCATTCGCCCTTGGCGTGCAAGACCGACACCTCGATCGTCAATGAACCTTCGTTCGGCAGGTTCTTGAAATCTGACCACAGGCCGGCCTGCAGTTCTCCGTTGGCGCGGATGTCGACCGCTTCGAGGGCCAGGCCAACCCACAGGTCGCCCTCGTAACCGAGCACCGTTCGCAGAGCTGGACTGGTGTACGAGATACGGCCGGCTTCGTCGACCAACATCACGACGTCGCTCGAGCGCTCGACGAGCGAAGCGAGTCGGTCATTGCCTCGCCGTTCGGTGAGATTGCGGACGCTGATCGCCAAGCCCCACAGCCTGGTCAGCGCGAGCACCGACACAACGATTGCGATGCCGGCCGAGAAGAGAATGGTCGATCGTTTTGAGGTGTCATCCAACAACACGGTGATCAGCACGATCTGCGGTGCCACCGCCGACAGCACGATGCAGAAAAGTCGGACGCGGCTGAGGCGCACGGCGTGCGGAGCAACGTGTGCGGGTTTGGTCTGCCTATCGAGTGCGGCCCAAATGAGGAAACCGAACGATGCAGCCATGATGAGATTGGTGGCGAAGACCGAGACGTTGGCGTTACCGACCTCGGTCCAGTAGGTCATCATGTTCGCGGCAAACCGACTGACGAGCGCCATCTGCAACGCGATGAACGTGCGACTGCGCGCTCGATAGCCGAACGACAGTCGGGCACCGAGTGCAACGAGCACGAGATCCGACGCAGGCAGGCTCAGGGACAGCAGTCGACCCGTCGAGTCGAGCGGTGACCTGGTCAGGGCGGGTTCTATGACGGCGACCCACATCACCAGAGCCGTGGCGAGCGCGACGATGCTGGCTTCGATGGCGAGATATCGATCGCGGATTGGCGACCGGTCGGCGATCATGGCCAACAATGCCAGAGCAACGAGAGTTCGATCCGGTGCGCGCATGACGCTCGCGAGGCCTGACAGATCCTGCATGCCGAAGAACGAGCGTGACATCAGCAACGCGTAGGAGGCAGCGGTCATCGCGCACGAGCCGGCAATCGCGATCCACGCAATTCGATCGCCGGCCAGACGGCGTCTCGCGCCGAACATCGCCGCAACCGCAGCAATCACGGGGGGAATGATCATCCATCGATACGCGGGAGCCCAGATGATGCGAAGTTGCCATCCACAGAGAGCCACGACAATGCCGAGGCATGAGATAAGACAGACCCGCCACCACTTCACGTAGATAACGATCGGCAAGATCTCTTCAAGGTTGAGCAAGTCACACCGACGTAGTTTGGGTTGCGAGCGCCCGCAGAACCGCTCCCGATATGGGAGTCATCGTCGGGTGCCTCACGCTACGATGCACGCCGCGCCCAGGTAGCTCAGTCGGTAGAGCAACGCACTCGTAATGCGTAGGTCAGGAGTTCGATTCTCCTCTTGGGCTCTGTTCTGACCAGGCTTTCGCGACATCATTGCGTCAATGTGAGGGACCAGTGCGCCCGCTCCGCAGCCGGGCAGACAGCGAGAGGAGCCAGAGATGACAGTGCGTTTGACGACCGGGCAAGCGATCGTGCGTCACCTGATGAACCAGTACGTCGAGTTCGACGGCGTCACCGAGAAGTTCTTCGCCGGCTGCTGGGGGATCTTCGGGCACGGCAACATCGGTGGCATCGCGCAAGGGCTGCAGCAGGCGGGACCCGAGTTCCCGTACTACCTCGCTCGCAACGAACAGTCGATGGTCAACACCGCGATTGGGTTCGCCAAACTTTCCAACCGCCGTCGCACGTTCGCCTGTCTCACGTCGATCGGTCCCGGTGCGACCAACATGATCACCGGCGCGGCCACCGCGACCGTCAACCGCATCCCGGTGCTGCTGCTGACCGGCGACACCTTCGCCGAACGCCTCCAAGATCCGGTGCTACAGCAACTCGTCAACGAACACGACGGCACACTCTCCGCCAGCGATTCCTTCCGGCCCGTCGTGCGCTACTTCGATCGGATCTCGCGACCCGAACAGATCATCGCCTCGCTGCCCGAGGTGATGCGTACCCTCACTTCCCCCGCCGACGCCGGCGCCGTGTGCATCTCGGTTCCCCAGGACGTGCAAACCTTCGCCTTCGACTTCCCCGAGGAGTTCTTTCTACCGCGTACGTGGGTGATCCCACGCCAGCGCCCGGACGAGACGTTGCTGGCGCGAGCCGCCGAGTGGATTCGTGCTGCCGACCGGCCGATGATCATTGCCGGCGGCGGCGTCCGGTACAGCGAAGCGACCGGCGCCGTCAAGGCGTTCGCCGAGCGTCACGGGATCCCGGTCGGTGAGACCCATGCCGGTAAGGGCGCACTCAACTTCGATCATCCGCTCAGCCTCGGCGGCGCTGGTGTGGCCGGTACGCGTGGCGCCAATCTGATCGCCGAGGAAGCCGACGTGATCATCGGGATCGGCACTCGATACACCGACTTCATCACCGCTTCCAAGACGGCGTTCCAGAACCCGGCGGTTCGTTTCGTGAACATCAACGTCTTCGAGCACGACTCGATCAAGCACGCCGCTATCCCGCTCACCGCCGATGCCAAGGCCACCGTCACCGAACTCGACACCGCACTTGGCGACCACACGACCAGCGCCGAGTATCAGGCGGAAGTTCTGCTGCACAATCGAGAGTGGAACAACGAGGTTGAGCGGCTGTACCACCTCGGGCTCGACCCGATCAGCCAGGGTGAGGTGATCGGCCTTGTCGAAGCTGCCAGCGAACCTGGCGATGTGGTTGTCACGGCCGCCGGGAGTCTCCCGGGGGACCTGCTCAAGCTGTGGCGCTGCCGTGACTATCTCGAGTACCAGCTCGAGTACGGCAACTCGGTGATGGGCTACGAGGTGGCGGGCGGCATCGGCGCGGCGATGGCCGACCCGAACCGGCACGTCACGGTGATGGTCGGTGACGGTTCGTTCTTGATGCAGCCCGTCGACATCGCGGTCGCCGTTCAGGAAACCGTGCACATGACGATCGTGCTGATCGACAACTACGGATTCTCGAGCGTCGGGCGCGTCTCCGAACAGGTCGGTAGCGAAGGATTCGGCTGCCACTACCAGGCTCGAGGCGAGTCAGGTTGGTACGACGGGCCACCCCTCGAAATCGACTTCCCATCGATCTGCCGCGGCCTCGGCGCCGGCGTCGTCACCGTCGCAACGACCGACGAGATGGCACAGGCACTCGAGGACGCCCGCGACGGCACCGGCGTCAACGTCATCTACGTCAAGACCAACTGGGACGAGCGCGTTCCTGGCTACGCCTCGTGCTGGTGGGACATGGCGACCGCCCAGGTGTCGACGATGCCGGCGGTGCAACAAGCCCGCAAGGAATACGAGCAGGAGAAGGTCCGACAGCGCTACCTGATGGTTGAAGGCGCCCCGCACCTCACCGTCACCCAGCCCGAGCGGTAGGACGCAGCAGCGGTCAGCGTGGTGGTGGACGGAGTTCCATCAGCTCATGGACGATACTGATGGTTCGATGTCTTCTCCGGTCTCGTTCACGCCATCGTCGCAGATCGGGCGACTGCCATACCTTCCGGGGCTCGACGGATTGCGGGCAATTGCCGTCGCGGCGGTGATGATCTACCACGCCGACCACAACTGGCTGCCCGGCGGGTTCCTGGGCGTCGAGGTGTTCTTCGTCATCAGCGGATACCTCATCACCCAGCTGTTGGTCAACGAGTTCGAGCGTGAGGGCCGAATCCGGCTCGGCCAGTTCTGGAAGCGCCGCTTCCGGCGCCTGCTGCCGGCACTGTTCGTTTTGCTGGCTGGGCTCGCTGTCTACATGGCCGCGTTCAGGCGCACGCCCATGGGGCGAACGCGCGGCGACTTTGCCGGCGGCATCCTTTACATCAGCAACTGGTACCAGATCGTCGTCGGGCAGGGCTACACCGCAAACGAGGCCTTCGTCCCGCTGCGTCACCTGTGGTCGCTGGCGGTCGAAGAACAGTTCTATTTGATCTGGCCATTGGTGATGGTCGCGGTGCTGGTTCGCCGCTCGGGGCGCGATCTGCGGCGACTCGCACTCTGGTTCGCCGGCACGAGCCTGGTGGTGACGGTCGTGACCGCGTTGTTGTTCCACAGCGGCGACGTTGCTGCGACGTGCACCGTCGAACAACGACAGGGGTACTGGTCGATCGCCGGTCGTTGCATCAACATCAATGAATCGCTGTATCTCGGCACGCTCAGTCGTGCCGGGGGTCTGCTGCTCGGCGCAGCGTTCGCGCTTGTCTGGCGTCCTTTGGCGCTCCCATGGCAGGTACGCGACAAACCGCACACGCTCGACGCAGTCGGTCTGTTGGGGATCGCCACGCTGGGCTGGCTGACATGGCAGTTGTGGTTGTCGGAAGGCGGTCGGCAGTTCGGTATTCGCTTCGACCCGCTGCTGTTCCGCGGCGGTTTCCTGCTGACCGGCGTCGCCACCCTGGCCGTGATCGCCGCTGTCGCCCACCACCGCAGCTGGTTGGGGCATGCACTCGGCTTTCCGGTACTCAACTGGGTCGGCACGCGCAGCTACGGCTTGTACCTGTATCACTGGCCGATCTACCAGATCATCCGCGGCGAGGCGGGACAGCCGTTGAGCCCGGCCCAATTCGTGCTTGCCGTGGTCCTCACGCTGCCGATCACGGAGGCGAGCTACCGATTCATCGAGTTGCCGATTCGTCAGGGACGCATCGCTGAGGGCTTGCGCGACAGGCGGCGTCGGTCTGAAGCGATCTATCAACGACGTCGCCGCCTCGTTGGAGCCCTCGTGATTGTTCTTGCCGTCGTCGGGTTCGCCGGCGTCAGCATCGCGCTCGCGCCCAACAAATGCGTCGGCCCGGTCGAGTGCGACCTCGCAGCTGCTTCGGCGACGGATTCGAATCCGCCCCCTGGTTCCTCACCGATCGAAACGGTCACGTCGACGGCGCCCGCCGACACGGCCACCGACCAGACTGCGGCCTCCACGACGTCATCGTCCAGCACGACCAGCACCACGCTCCCCTTGGATCAACGACCGCCGATAGCCATCGGAGAGTCGGTCATGCTCGGTGCCAAGCCGCAGTTGGAGAAGGCCGGGTTCGTGGTCGATGCCGCCGAGAGCCGCCAGGGCACGCAGGTCGTCGACATTGTGGCGCGATTGCGTGCCGCCGGCCGACTCGGCAATGTCGTGGTGATCCACATCGGCACCAACGGCGAGGTATCGGACGAGACCCTCACAGCGATCATGGCCAACCTTCCGCCAGAGGAAGTGAAGTCGGTGTGGTTCCTGACCGTTCGCGCTGACCGCGGGTGGATCGACGGCAACAACGGCCGACTCATCGCCCTGCCCGCGAAGTATCCCAACGTTCAGATCGGTTACTGGGCCGACTTCGTCCCGAACGTCCCCGGAATGGCAAAGGACGGCTTCCACCTCGGGACTGACGAAGCGAAACAGATCTATGCCGACCTCATCAAGGCCTGGGCGCTCCCAGACGGCTAGAGGCCTGCCTCACCGTGCGATGAGAGATGAGCCGGTCGGCACCGCACAACTCTCATCGCGTTGCCGACCATCTCGAACGCGATGAGAGATCTGCGGCCCCGGGTGGCTCATCTCTCATCGCACAGCCTTCCGACTGGCGGTACGAGCAGTGCTCACTTGTACTCTCCGTCGTCATGGACTCCGCGGTCGATCTGCACCAACGCGAGATGTACGACCTCGCGGTTCAGATCGGCAGGTCGTGGGTGCAGATTCGTCGGGGTGCGTCGATGGGTGCGTTGCGCGAGTACCTGCTGGGCAGCGGCGACGAAGCACTCGAGCAGGGTCAGATGGATTCACTCGATCTGCTCGCCCGACAGCCTTCGTGGCGCATGAGCGACCTCGCCGAGGCGTTGCGCATCGATCCGTCGACGGCGACACGGGCGGTGCAGCGTCTTGTCGGCTCCGGCTTCGCGGTGCGCACCCCCAACGACGACGACGGACGCGTCGTGATGGTCGAGATCACCGAGGCCGGGCGATCACGGCATGCCGACGTCAACGCACGACGTGGCCAACTGATGGCTCACATGCTCGGCGCTTTCTCTCCCGACGAGCGGCCCGTGCTGGCCGACATGCTCGAGCGATTCGTCGTCGCGGTCGACGAGTTCGTCCGACGGCTCGCCGACCTCCCGGTCTGAGCGTTCTGCGGGGTGGCGCTGCGAGTGGGTGCGGCTAGGGTCGGCGCCGTGGCAGATCGGGCCGATTTCTCGCAGGAGGCAATGCAATACGCACCACAGCTGTACAGCGCTGCGCTGCGAATGACCCGCAACTCCTCCGACGCTGAAGACCTCGTCCAGGAGACATATCTGCGCGCGTACCGCAGCTATGCGGGGTTCGAAGAGGGCACGAATCTACGGGCCTGGCTGTTTCGGATCATGACCAATCAGTACATCAACACCTATCGCGCCAAGCAGCGACGGCCGCAGGAAACCGACCTCGACGACGTCGAGGATCTCTACCTCTATCGCAGGGTGGGCAACCTCGGCTCTTTGAGCAACAGCGCCGAGGACACGTTGCTCGAGCTGTTCACCGACGACGAGGTCAAGACCGCGCTCGAGGAACTTCCGGAGTCGTTCCGCATCCCGGTGCTGCTGGCCGACGTCGAAGGATTTTCGTACAAGGAGATCGCCGAAATGGTGGATGTCCCGATCGGTACAGTGATGTCGCGTCTTCATCGGGGAAGAAAAGCGATGCACAAGAAGTTGTACGACTTTGCCGAGAAGCGCGGCCTACTTGCAACCGATGAGGATGAGCCCGTGAATGCACCGACCAATGGATAACTGCGAGGAAGCGCTCCGCGAGCTCGACGCCTTCCTCGACGGCGCGCTTTCGGACGACGGTCATCAGGCAATCCATGCCCATCTTGGTGGATGCAACGACTGTTTGCAGGCCTTCGACTTCCAAGCCGAGCTCCGCATGGTGATCGCGGCCAAGTGTCGCACCGATGAGATGCCACCCGGTTTGCTCGCTCGCATCGAGAAGTGCTTCAACGAAGACTTGGACGGCGACGGCCGCATCGGCTGAGCCCCAACTGGGTTCGCGAGCTACGCTGGCCGCCATGACTGCCATCATCTTTCACTTTTGGCTCGGTCTCATCTTGCTCGCAGTTTCGGTCCTGGCGGTCGTCGGATTGATCGGTGGCTACCTGAAGAAGGTCACGGCACCGCAGTTCCCCTCGAAGCGAAACCGGGAAGAGTAACCAGGTCCCGCTGTGGCTTCCGCTGAGTCGCCGATCGACTGGCGACGCGCCGAGCAGATCGCCACGCGTATTGCAGGCCGCCATGTCGACATCTCGAGCACGGAGTTCATCGACCTCGCCGACATGATCCCGAAGCTCGAGCATCAGATCGAGTCGACGACGGGTTTGCGGTCCCTCGCCGGCCCTGCTGTGGTCGAGGTCATCGATCGACCGGCATGGATCCGAGCAAACATCTCGTCGTTCCAGCACCTGCTCGCCCCGGTCATCGACGAATGGTCGGCGAAGATGCCGAGCAAGGGATTTGCCGCGCGCATCAGCGGTCAGGTGGTCGGCGCCGAGTTGGGCGCGCTGCTCGGCTGGATGAGCACTCGCGTGCTCGGGCAATACGACCTACTGGTAGGACGCGACGAGGATGACGACGCGGTGTACATGGTCGGGCCCAACCTCGCGGCGATGGAGAAGCGATTCGGCTTCGATCAGGCCGAGTTCCGCACGTGGGTGTTGCTGCACGAGCTGACACACCGCGCTCAGTTCACGGGCGTGCCGTGGATGAAGGAGCACTTCACGGGTCTTGTCAATACCAGTGTGAAGTTAGCCAATCCCGATCCTCGCCGGATCGCCGAGGCGGTTCGCGAGGCGTTCAGTGATCGTGATCGGGCGCGTCAACAGGTCCGCGACAGCGGCGTCTTCGGCTTGATCGCATCATCCGAGCAGCGCGACGTGATCCACCAGATCGCAGGCCTGATGTCGCTGCTCGAAGGCCACGGCGACGTCACGATGAGCAGGGCGGTCGGCGACCTGGTGCCGTCGGCAGCTCGCTTCTCCCACGTGCTCCAGGCCCGGCGCAGGCGGTCCAATCCGCTCAGCAGGCTGATGTTGCGCCTTACCGGTATCGAGGGCAAGCTCAACCAATACGCTGCCGGCGAGCGATTCATCGCGGCAATCGAGTACGTTGGTGGGAGTCGAGCGGTCGACGTGTGTTGGCAGGCTCCGGAGAACCTTCCCTCGATGGAGGAGATCCGCAATCCGCAGCTCTGGCTCGATCGCATCGGAGCACTCGTTGGCTGACGCCGACCCGGCAACGCTCGACCTGCTCGCAAAATGCACATTTCCGCCACACGGCACCGAAGTCACCTGCGCGGTCTCCGGCGGCGCCGACTCGATGGCGCTCCTGGCCCTGGCGACAGCAGCCGGGTGCGCCGTCACCGCTGTGCACGTCGACCACGCGCTCAGGCCGGACTCCGGGGCCGAGGCCGACGTGGTAGCTGCCGCCGCGGCCCGGTTCGGCGCGACGTTCCGCGCCGAAACCGTCGAAGTGGGGTTGGGACCAAACCTCGAGGCACGGGCGCGCGATGCGAGGTATTCGGTGCTGCCCGACGACGTCATGACCGGTCATACCGCCGATGACCAGGCCGAAACGATGCTGATCAACTTGATGCGAGGTGCATCGAGCACCGGGTTGGCCGCGATGCGCCCCGGCCCGCGACGACCGATCATCGGCCTTCGCCGTTCGACCACGGTCGGATTCTGTGACGCGCTCGGCATCAAGACCGTCAGCGACCCATCGAACCTCGATGCTGCCTTCCTGCGCAACAGAGTGCGTCACGAGTTGCTACCGACGATGAACGAGCTGGCCGGACGAGACCTGGTGCCGGTACTGACCCGCCAGGCAGGTTTACTCCGCGACGACAGCGACCTGCTCGACGAACTGGCCGCGCACATCGACCCAACGGATGCAAAAGGGCTGATCGCAGCCCCTTTACCGCTCGCCAGACGGGCAATTCGCCGCTGGCTGGCGACCGATCACCCACCCGACGCAGCGACGATCGAGCGCGTGCTGCGTGTGGCGGCAGGTCAGGCCAGCGGATGCGACCTCGGCGCCGGGCGACGCGTCGAGCGCTCACGGCAACGATTACGGCTGCTCAGCGAACCAACGACCACCCCGAGCCGATAACCTCGCTTTCCGAATGTTTGCGCTCTTTGGAGGGAATTTCTGATGCCGCCGCGTCTTCGAGGCAAGTGGGCGCTGGGCATAACTCCCCGCAACTTCACCTGGATCATGAAGGACAAGCTCGCTGTCTGCGAGCGTCCCGGCGGGTATGGCGACAACCATCGCCGTGTCCGCCGCCAGGAAGAGATCATCTGGCTGCGCGAGAACGGATTCGGCTGTCTCATCAGCATCATCCCTGCGCCGCACAACCTGCACAACTACGACGAGCTCGCCCTTCCGTACCTCCACAGGCCGTTCACCGGCGTCGATGATCTCAATCAGTGGCTGCGCAACTTCTACGTCGAGCTCGGCGCCCTGCTGGAGGGCAGCACCAAGGTCATCGTGCACAACGAACCGGTCGACGATCGGCTGATCGGCATCATGGGCGGCTACATTCGCTGGAGCGGACTCGTCGACGATCCTTCGCAGGCCATCGCCATCACCGAGCGCATCGCCGGCCGCCAGCTCGATCCATTCGCCCGCGAAGTGATCCTGATGGTGCACGAACTGCGATAGGTGTTTCGGCGCCGCACGTATGCTGGCGCCATGAGCGAAAATCCGGCCAGCTGGCACCCGGACCCCATGGGCCGTCATCAACTGCGATATTGGGATGGCAAGGTCTGGACCGACCATGTCAGCGACAACGGCGTGCAGGCGACCGATCCGCTTCAGCCGCGAGGTTTCGACAAGGTCGACGCGGCATTGACGCTGGGCACCGAAGGTGACCCGGCCAAGATCCAGCAGCAGTTGCACGGCGAGTCGCGCTACCGAAGCGCGAACGTCAGTGACTCAGCATTCGTCGGCGGCGGAACCATCTTCACCGAGCCCATCCTGGTGGTCAACCAGAAGGCAAAGCTGATCGAGTTGAACAACCAGTACAGCGTGTTCAACCAGTCCGGCCAGCAGATCGCCTCGGTCAACCAGGTCGGCCAGAGTGCCGCCAAGAAGGCCGTTCGGCTCCTCACCAGCTTCGATCAGTTCATGACCCACAAGCTGGAGATCGCCGACTCGGCGGGTCGCGTGCTGCTGAAGATCACCCGTCCGGCAAAGGTGATGAAGAGCACGGTCATCATCAGCGACGGCAACGATCAGGAGATCGGCAGGATCGTGCAGGACAACGTGTTCGGCAAGATCCACTTCTCACTGCAGGCCGGTGGCCACACGTACGGAGCCATCAAGGCCGAGAACTGGCGGGCCTGGAACTTCAGGATCGAAGACCACACCGGGGCCGAGGTCGCACGCATCACCAAGACCTTCGAGGGCGTGGCCAAGACCATCTTCACCACTGCCGACAACTACGTCGTGCAGATCCACACGCAGATCCCGCAGCCGCTGAACTCGCTCGTGGTTGCGGCCGCGTTGTCGGTCGACACCGCCCTGAAGCAGGACTCACGCGGATTCGGCTGAATCAGCGCCGAGGACGCTCTGTGCCGTCGAGATAGGTCCCATCACGGCGATGGTCGACCGGGACGTAGACAGTGGTGGTCGTCGTAGGCGCCGGCACGATGACCGGCGGCAGCGTCGGTGCTGGACCCGTCGGCGGCGGAACCGTTGCTGGCGGAACGGTCGTCGCCGGCACGGTCCCACCTGGCTGCGGTGGTACTGCCGTGGTCTTGCACCCGTCGACGGCCTTGACGGTCGATGTCGGGTTGATCGAGGCTCCACCGCCGGGGTGGACCTCGAAATGGAGGTGCGGGATCGGGGCGTTGCCTGTCATTCCGATCTGGCCGATGATCTGTCCGGCAATGACGGTGGAGCCCACCTTCAGCCCAGGTGCGAATGCGCTGAGGTGGGCGTAGAAGAAGTACGTACCGTCCGAGGTCGTCAATCGCCAGCCATTGCCCGAGAGTGACGCGGGGCCGTTGAGGTACTGCTTGGAGAGCGTTCCATCCTTCACCGCGTAGACCCACTGACCGGCCTTGGCGATGACGTCGACGCCCTCGTGGAATCGCCCGCCAGACCTCGTTGCGCCGTAGGTATCGATGAACGAGCACGGCCCCTGCGCCGGAAACACGCTGATGGCATACGCACCGTTCGGCGAGGGCGCCGCGGTGGGGGTCGTTGCAACGGTCGCGGATGTCGTGGTTGTCGTCGTCGCGGGGGCCGCAGCCCCGGACGGCAGACACAGGGTTTGACCGGGATGGATGACGGTCGTTGTCGTTGCGCCATTGGCGTTGACCAGGGCAGTCATCGAGATCTTGAGGTTCGTGGCGATCCGATACCAGGAGTCGCCGCTCACCACCGAGTAGGTCGCTCCGGGGCAGGCCGGCTCCGACGGGGCGACCGCTTTGGCGATTTGGGTGACGGGTACGATGCCCACCACGAACACGATGATGGCGAAGAGCCAACGGCTACGGGTCGACGATGAACGCGGCCCCGCTCCACCGTTCTGTTCGGATACTGGCAGCATCCGCGACTCCCTTCGACCGATGTGGTATCGGCCGACTTGACAGAACCCTTGAGAGACCCGACCACGGGGTAACGTTCTGCGCATGCACGGGCAACGAGTGCTCGTGAGCGGGATGGGCGGCGAACTCGGTTCCCTCGTCGCGTCACTGCTCGAAAACGAGCCATGGGTGGGCTCGATCATTGGCATTGACAACGATCCGCCTCGGCGACGGCTGCACCGCAGCGAGTTCCATCTGATCGAGCCCAGCAATCGGCACCGAATCGTGGACGTGGTGACGGCGTTCGACCCGCACGTGCTGATTCATCTAGCCGTGTGGGAACCCGACGCTCGGGTTGGAACGACAGTAGCGAAACGGCTTACGGATGAGGCCGCGACATCAACGCTGGCGGCAGCCGCTGAGTGCCGGTCGCTTCAGGCCATCGTCGTGCGCAGCGGCATCGAGATCTACGGCCGGGGTCGAGGCGCGCTCACACGTCCCGACGAAGATGCGCCGACGAGTCCGACCAGCGAGTACGGCCGAATGGTGGCCGAGGTCGAAGCAACCGCTCATGGCGTCGGCCAACGCGTCGGGGTGGCCGTCACCGCCCTCCGATTGGCGCCGGTGCTCGGTCCACATGTGCCCAGTCCGCTTGGCCGGGTGCTGCGACAACCCGTCGTCCCGTTCAGTCTCCTGGCCGATTCGCCCTTCGCGGTCACCATTGATTCCGACGCGGCGCGGGCATTCGTCGCCGCCGCAGAGCAGCGACTGCAGGGCCCACTCAACGTGGTCGCTCCCGGCGCAATCTCAACCATGCAAGCCATCCGGCGCGGTCGGCGGCTGCCACTTCCCCTCGTTGGGCCGGAATGGCGTGTCGCCCGCCAGATCAGTTATCTGCTCGGCGCACCGCTGCCCGAACACGTGATGGAGCTCATCCACCGCGGCCGGCTCGCCGACGGAGCACGTTTGACGGAGAGCCTTGGCCTGACACCGCGGGTGACCACCCAGGAGGTGATCGACCGCCTGTTCAGGTGGGAGGCGATCGTGCGCATTCCGGCTCGAGAGGCGGCGTGACATGGGGTCCGTCCTTCGGCTTCCTCGATCCTGGTACCCGGCCGATTCGGTCGACGAGTGGGGCCGCGACGCGCACCTCATCAATTTGCTCACGCCGGCAGCAACGCTGCGATGGGACGTCAGCGTGGGCGGTGTCGATCACCTGCCAAGGCGCGGCGGTGCATTGCTCGTGACGAACTCGCGATACTTCTCCCTCAGCACGATCTACTCGGCGTGGGCACTGAGCCGAGCGATCGGTCGCCCGGTGCGATTTGCCGGGAGGCCCGACATCGCTCCACTGGGCCAGTTCATGCAGCGACTCGGCGGATTGCTGGGCAACACCGACGAGATCAGTGGAGCGTTGCGTTCGGGCGAGCTGGTCGTGGTTTCTGCGCAGAGAACTCGCGATCCGCGTCACGCTGGGTCCGTTGATCCGGCGTTGATCGGCACCGCGGTGGTCAGCGGTGTGCCGGTGTATCCGGTTGCATCGATGAGCACTCCGCTCGGTCGCACCGCTCGCGTCGAAGTCGGTCCACAGGTTCGGCCACGTCGCAAACGGCGCGGTCCTCTCGCCGAGCTCGAACTGGCTGAGCTGACGCAGCGGCACATCCAGCGGATGATCGATGGCCTCGGTGGGCTGCACACCGGCGTCGCCCCGATCGACTGGTTGGCGGAGGGCTGATGGCGTACGCCCGCGCCGCCGACGGCGCCCGCATCCACTACGAGGCGTTCGGCCGTCGAGGCGCACCACCTGTGCTGATGATTCAGGGCCTCGGCGCGGACAAGCACGGTTGGGACATGCAGCGTTTCAGCCTGGCGCGGCAGTACCGGGTCATCGCGTTCGACAATCGCGGTGCAGGCCGCAGTGACAAGCCGTTCGGTGTCTATTCGATCGAGCAGATGTCCGACGATGCCATCGCCGTGCTCGACCACGCCGGCGTCGCCGCCGCACACGTCGTCGGCGCATCGATGGGCGGGGCGATCAGCCAGGTACTGGCTTTGCGCCACCCATCACGGGTGCTGTCGTTGACGTTGGCTTGCACCGCGTGCCGCAACCAACCGTGGCGCAAGGAACTGCTGGAACGCTGGATGCAGACCGCGCTCGAGCGGGGGATGGGCGCAATGACCGGCGAGGCCGCGCGTTGGGTGATGGCGCCTCGCTCGTTCCGGCGCCTCGTGCCAGCCTTCGGATGGCTCGGGCCGCTGGCGATGGGACGGCCGGCCCATGCGTTCGCTGCGCAGGTGCGGGCGATCCTTGCGGCCGACGACACGCTGGCCGACGAGCTGCGCACCATTGACGTGCCGACGCTCGTGATCGTCGGCAACCAAGACATCTTGACCCCCCGTGGCGACAGCGAGGAGATCGCCGATCGCATCCGGGGCGCCGAGCTGGTGGTCGTCTCGGGCGCTGCGCATGGATTCATGGTCGAACATGCCACTACGTTCAACAAGATCCTCAAGGAATTCCTCCAACGTGTCAGTCGGCCACCGGTCGATCTGGCTGTTGGCTAGATGATCCAGTACGAGGCGGCGTTGCGTGAACTGCTCGCCGCCAATCTGGCCAATCATGAGGTCCTTTCGATCCCGGGTGATGATCGGCTCCGCGCTGCGGTGGCAATCGTCGTGGTCGACAGCGAGTTTGAGCGAGACGATTCGACCGAGACCTTTGCCGGGGTCGACATGACAGGCGTCCCTGGTGACCTGACCGGTTTCGACGGCGGGATCCGAGGTGTTGCCGGTGGAGCAGCATTCGTGCTGTGTCGTCGAGCGGCGAGGATGAATCGCCACAGCGGACAGTGGGCGCTACCCGGAGGCAAGATCGATCCCGGCGAGTCGGTCGAGGAGGCCGCGCTGCGCGAGATCGAAGAGGAGATCGGTCTGACGATCGCCTCGTCCGAGATACTCGGCAGGCTCGACGACTACGCCACGCGATCCGGGTTCGTGATCACTCCGGTCGTGGTCTGGGGTGGATCCGATGTCGAGCTGTCGCCCGATCCTCGTGAGGTCGCCCAGGTGCTGCGAATCGGGCTGCACGAGCTGTGTAGGGCCGACTCACCTCGTTTCGTCTCGATCCCCGAGAGTGATCGGCCGGTCGTTCAGGTGCCGATCGGGCGCGACCTCGTCCACGCGCCCACCGGCGCAGTGCTGCTGCAGTTCCGCTGGGTGGCGATCGACGGACAGGCAGGCGCGCGGGTGAACGAATTCGAGCAGCCGGTGTTCGCCTGGCGCTGATCCCCTCGTGAATCGTCCGTGACGATATGAACGCCCGACGCGCCCGGCCCGTTTGCACGATCTGGGTGCCACTCTTCCACGATCGCCAGGGAATGTGGTCCCTTTCTGGCGCCCAGATGCGCTAGCTGTCCGAGCACTCATATCGTCACGGACGATTGACGACGGGCTCCGCCGGCGGTCTGGGGCCCGGGACGTGAGGGCTACTCGCGGCCGGTGTGGCCGAAGCCGCCGCCGCGGTCGTTGTCATCGAGGGAGGCGACCTCGGTCCAACTGACCTCCTCGACGCGTTGTATCACCAGTTGGGCCAGGCGATCGCCGCGCTTCACAGCGAAGGGCTCGTGCGGATCGGTGTTGAGCAGGATCACCTTCAGCTCGCCGCGATATGCCGAATCGATGAGGCCCGGAGTGTTCGCCATCGTGAGGCCGTGGTTGAGGGCATTGCCGCTGCGAGGCAGCACGAACCCGGCATACCCCGCAGGTATCGCCACAGCGACTCCGGTGGGCATCAGCAACCGGCCACCGCCCGCTGCTACGACACCGTCTTCGCGGGCTCGTAGATCGAGACCTGCATCGCCTGGGTGCGCGTATGAGGGAAGGGGGAGATCGGGATCGAGTCGAATGATCGGCAGGGACAGCACAACGTGCGACTCTGCCACACCCGAGCAATGCGTGGCTACGCTCCGCACGATGGTTGCGCCACAACGTCCGCCGAGCGTCGATGCGCTGGCGCGAATGATGAGCGAGAGCGGCCTCCCCCACGCCGTGTGCGTCGAGCTGGCGCGCACAGCCATTGCCGAGGGACCGGCCGGCTTCCAATCGTCCGCTGCGGTCGGGCGGGCCAACCTGTTCGCCCATTCGCTGCTTGGCCCGGTGATCAACGCGACCGGCGTGCTGCTGCACACCAATCTCGGTCGTGCGCCCTTGGCGATGAATCACGAACCGACTGCGATGAACATCGAGTTCGACCTCCACTCCGGCGAACGCGGCTCTCGACAGGACGCGGTGGGAGCCTTGCTCGCGATGCTGTGCGGTGCTGATGCCGCCATCGTCGTCAACAACAACGCGGCTGCCGTGCTGCTGGTGCTCGCCGCCACCGCCCATGACCGCCAGGTCGTCGTGAGTCGCGGCGAGTGCGTCGAGATCGGCGGTGGCTTCCGCATCCCCGAGGTGATGGAGCAATCAGGAGCACATCTCGTCGATGTGGGCACGACCAATCGCACCCGGCTGGGCGACTATCGCAAGGCGATCAGCCGCAAGAACGCCGATGTAGCTGCTCTGCTCAAGGTGCATCCCAGCAACTACAGCGTCGAGGGCTTCGTCGAGTCTACGCCCGTCGCTGAGCTCGCCACGCTCGGCATTTCGGTGATCGCCGACATCGGAAGCGGGTTGATCGATGCCAACTGTCCCTGGCTCGCCGGTGCACCACCCACGTGGTTGCACGGAGAACCGGCCGCGCGCCAAACGCTGGCAGATGGCGCGGCGCTCGTGACCTTCAGCGGCGACAAGTTGTTCGGGGGCCCGCAAGCCGGCATCATCGCCGGTCGCGCCGACCTGGTCGCCATGTGCGAACAACACCCGTTGGCCCGCGCCCTGCGCCCGGGTGCGCACGTGTTGGCGGCGATGCAAGGCACGGCGCTCGCGTATCTCGGCAAGACCGCGGCGACCGAGATCCCGTTCTGGCGAATGGCAACGGCGACGACCGACGACCTCCGGACGCGTGCAGAAGCGATCATCGCATCTGCGGGTATCGGCGAGATCGAATCGACCGAGGCCCTGCCAGGAGCCGGCTCAGCACCCGGAACCACGATTCGGTCGATCGGCATCCGCGCCCGCGGCGATCACCTCGCCGTATTGCGATCGTGCGATCCCCCGATCATCGCTCGGGCCCGCGACGGGTCGACATTTCTCGATCTCCGCACGATCGATCCCGGTAACGACGGCGCCGTGGCGGCCGCACTGCGACAATGCGTGTCGTAGCCACCGCGGGTCACGTCGACCACGGCAAATCTTCGCTGGTCGAGGCGTTGACGGGCACCAACCCCGACCGTCTCATCGAGGAGCGAAGCCGGGGGCTGACCATCGATCTCGGTTTCGCCCACGCCACGTTGCCCAGCGGCGAAGGCATCAGCTTCATCGATGTTCCCGGTCACGTGAGGTTCCTCGGTAACATGCTGGCCGGGGTTGGTGGCGTGGACGCATGTGTGTTCGTTGTCGATGTTGCCGAAGGTTGGAAGCCGCAGAGCGAAGAGCACCTCCGAATTCTGGAACTGGTGGGAGTCAGTCACGGCGTCGTAGCCCTGACCAAGACCGACCTCGTCGACGACGAGTGGCGGCAGTTGCAAGAGTTGGACCTTTGCGATCGGCTGGCGGGGACCTTCCTTGCCGATGCCACGATCGTGCCGGTGAGCGCGACGACCGGCGAGGGTCTCGACAACATGCGTGCCGCACTCGACGTGCTCGTGCACGAGACGCCCGCCGCCCGCGACCGGGGTCGCCCGCGCTTGTGGGTCGACCGTGTGTTCGCGGCGAAAGGAAGTGGCACGGTCGTCACCGGCACGCTCACTGGTGGCTCACTACGTGCCGACCAACAGGTGCACATCGCTGGTCACGACGTCCGCATTCGCGCCGTGCAGTCGCACGGACAGAGTCAAGCGTCGATCGTGCCCGGCAACCGTGTTGCGCTGAACCTCGTCGGAATCGAACACGGCGAGGTGCAGCGTGGCGATGCCGTGGTCGTCGCCGCGCAGTGGAGGCCGACGATGAGGTTCGACGCGTCGCTGCGCGTGCTACCTGCCTTGCAGCACCAGGTGTCACGGCGTGGCGCGTACCTCGCCTACATCGGATCGGGCGAGTTTCCGGTGAAGGTTCGCGTGCTCGGTCGGGAGTCCATCCCGCCTGGCGGGGACGGGATCGTTCGTTTGCATGCGTCCGTACCGCTTGCGCTGATGCCTGGTGATCGATACGTGTTGCGAGAATCTGGCCGCGACGAGACCGTAGGAGGCGGTGAGGTGCTCGACGTGGCGCCGCTCCTTCCCGCGTCGAAGGCGCATCCGGATCGCTCTGTCGACCGTGTGATCGCCGAGCGCGGCTGGATCAACATCGACGATCTCGAGGCACTCACCGGCGAGCGCCGCGACCCGACGCTCCATCAGGCTGTCGTGTCTCCCGAGTGGCTGCAGGGGATCAAGACCACCATCGCAGATCGCATCGAAGCCGCGGGCGACGCGGGGCTCGACATGGCCGAACTCGACAAACGTCAGCGCGCTGTCGTCAACATGCTCGACGACATCACGATGGAAGCCGGACGAGCGCGGGCTGCCACAGCGCGAGATCCTCTGACGGACCATCCCTTCGTCACCGCCTTGCTCGTCGGTGGCGTGGCACCGCCCGAACCCGCTGGCGTCGACAAACTCGAGTTGCGCGAGCTCCTTCGTCGCAAGATGATCGTCGAGCGCGATGGTGTGTACTTCCATCCGGCGACGATCGACTTGGTCGCCGCGAGAGCCGCGCGTTTATTGAGCGATCATCCCGATGGGTTCACCGTTTCGCAGCTGCGCGACGATCTCGGTGCGTCGCGCAAGTACGTCCTGCCGTTGGTGAACGAACTCGATGCTCGTGGGATCACTCGTCGTCGGGGAGATCTTCGGGTGGCAGGGCCGCGGCTTCCTTCCGGCGCCGAAGGGTCGGAACCCGCCTGAGCCCCCGCTGCTTCGTGTGATCGAGACTGCGCTCGAGATCGCGCGCGGCTTGGGCGACGCGCACGTCGTTGGTGATGACCTCACCGAACTGTTGCGGGTCAGCGAGCAACCAGCTGTGCGATCCCTCGACGATGGTTCCCTCGACACCCGACGCGACGCACAGTGCCTCGAACGACTCTCGCGGGACGATCCCGTCGCGGGTGCCCCACAGGATTGTGATCGGCATGCCTCGATCGCGGAGTCGCTCGAGCTCGACCCGCAGATCGGCCCGACGCGCGAGGTTGGCAACCCGCACGATCGCGCGAGGGTTGCGCACGAGATTGGGAAGGAGGTCCTCGAACAGCACGGGCAGCACTCGCGTGGCCTGACGAACCGGCCAGACGTCGCTGGGAAAGTGCAGCCCCCAATCCCACAGCGGCCGCTCTCCGATGCTGCGCAACGTACGCCCGCTGCGCCACGCCGAGCCGCCGATCGAGTTGACCAGCACCAGCGATCGAACGCGTTCGGGCAAGTCGTGAGCAAGCTTGATGGCCACACCGCCACCGAACGAGTGCCCGACGAGCACTGCGGGTTCTTCGATCTCCAACACGTCGAGCAGATCGGCAACCCATTTGGCGTATCCGCTCATCGAGAACGCCGCGCCCGTCAGATCGCCGCTCCCTCCGAAACCTGGCATCGACGGCGCTATCACCATGCAACCTTGATCGGCGATCTCCTCGATGACGCGGCGATAGGTGTGCTGCGCCAACGCCCACCCGTGCAACAGCACCACCGGCATGCCCTCGCCAGCCACGCTGTATGCCGCGGGACGGCCCTGCACCCAGGTGCGTTGGTTGACGACGATCACGAGTCACGAACTCTTACTGTTTGGCCCGCCGCTCACGGTAGTCACGGGCAGCACCTTCTTCAGGTTCTACCTCCAACGTGACGCCGTCGATCGCAACGACCTTCAACCCCGCGCCGGCGAGGATCGGTGTGGCGCGATTGGTGCGCGCCCTCCATCGGGCACCGCCGACCATCGCGACACCTTCAGGATCGATCGACGTCGTCGCGGTCCCATCGTGACCGATCATCCACTCACGGCCGATCGTCGGCGTGGCAAATCGCGTGCGAACCATCGATGGCATCCCGACGATGAACGTCAACATCACCCCGGCGACCGCAACGATCAACGTGATCCAACCGAGCCGAAGATCGTTGCCGGGCACGGGCTCGTAGAGATACCACGCGCCGATGATGAACAAGACGATGCCGACCGCCGTCCACGTTCTGGGGATGCCAACCTGCACGTCGATGGCGAACGCGAGCATGGCGAGCAGCAGAACGACAACGGCAACGGGTCGCGTCGGCAGCGCGCTGAGGCCGTAGCAGCTCAGCACGAGGCAGACCGCGCCGACGCCGCCTGCGATGCCGACCCCGGCCGTAAAGAACTCGAAGATCAGCAGCGCAATGCCGATGACGAAGAGCAGAAATGCCATCGGGGGGCTGGCAACCGTGTGCATCACCTCGTCGAACAGACCGAGCCCACTGAACACCGGCGTTGTCGCGAAGTTCTGTTCTTCGCCCTTGTCGTTGAGTTGCACGACGACGGTGTTGACCTCGTGGCCGTCGACTATCTGGCCGTCCATCGCCAGCACCATGTTACGCACGGTCGGCACACCCTGATCGGTGGTGTCGAGCTTCAACACACCCCCAGCACGAGCCTCGTTGAAGCTCATCGATCCGTTGACGAGTTGGTCCGTCGCGTCGCCGAAGCTGATCGGCTTCGCATCGACGGAGAGCGGCGCACTGATGTAGCCGATGCGGCTTCCGCCGACCATCGCGGTCACATCGGCCACCGCCATCAGCTGTGCCGGCAGACCATATGCACGCGACGAACGCGATGGCCCGACCCAGATCCCGATCGGCACCTTGGCATCGCTGACGCGTTGCAGCAGTGAGGCCATTTCGTCGTCGGACACCACCGCACCGCGGCTGGTGAGCTGCAGGATCAAAGCTTCGGACCCGTTGGATTCGGCGCGCTCGATTGCTTCAACGATCGAGCGCACCACGATCTTGTCGAAGATGCCCGAGACCTGCAGCACATCGACCGGCGCGAGTTGGGATGCATCGGAGGCGCCGCTCGTATCGCCAGCCGGTGTGGTCTCAGGTGTAACGGCATGCGCTTGCGGTGACAACAGCGACAGACCCGCGAGCCCGACAAAGGGCGCGATGAGAATGGTGATCGCTAGCCTGCGCACAAGTGCCTCCGAAGAGCGAGAATCCGCTGCGGTTCCTGACCGACGCCCACGTTGCCATCGTTGCTGGCAAGGGGGGCGTAGGGAAGACCACGGTAACCGCGGTTCTGGCCCGAACGGCAATCGATCAGGGACTCCGGGTGCTCGTGGTCGAGCTCGACGGCAAGCAGGCGTTGAAGGGCTTGCTCGGCCCCGATATCCCCTGTCTCGCGCTTACTCCCCCGGCCGCTCTGGCCGAGTATCTCGAGACGCACGGACTGGGACGGGTGGCCAAGCGACTGGCCACCAGCGGAGTTATCGAGGTCGTCGCCACGGCGGCACCGGGCATCGACGACATCGTCGTGCTGGGGAAGATCAAGCAGCTCGAACAAAGTGGACAATACGACCTGATTGTTGTCGACGGTCCGGCTGCTGGGCACGCGGTCACGTTCCTGATGGCTCCGGTCAATCTGCTGAAGCTGGTACGCGGCGGCCCGATCCGCAGTCAGGCAACAGACGTTGCGGAACTGTTGACCGACCCGTCGCGGAGCCAGGTGATCCTGGTCACGCTTCCCGAGACGACGCCGGTCAACGAGGTCATCGAGACGGCCGAGGCGCTGAGGAAGGAAGGCGGGCTGCGACTGGGCCCTGTGGTCGTCAACGCGTTCGACGCGGGCGATGATCTGCCAGTCGACCGTGCCCCCGAAGGCGCACCTCTGCGAGCCGCCGCCGAGTTTCGCAATGCCCGCCGACGGCTACATCGACGAGAGTCGAAGCGGCTCGCCGAGACACTCGATCTGCCGCACATCTGCCTGCCTCAGATCACATCGGCGGCACTCGATGCTGAATCGATCAAACGGTTGTCGGCAGGACTCGAACTGGGCGCACCGTCATGAGCGAACTCGACGGCGTGATGTCGACCGCCGACGTGCTGGTCTGCTGCGGTTCGGGTGGCGTCGGCAAGACCACGACTGCTGCCGCGCTCGGGCTGCAAGCGGCGCGCAACGGGCGGCGATGCGTCGTTGTCACCATCGATCCTGCGAAGCGACTGGCCGACGCCTTGGGCGTCCGCCGCTTGACCAATGATCCGGTTCGACTGAAGATCGACGGCGACGGCGAGCTGTGGGCGTTGATGCTCGACACGGCCACGACGTTCGACGGACTGGTGGTGGCGAATGCCGCCAACGCGCAACAGGCCACGCGGATCCTTACCAATTCGTTCTATCGCAACATCGCCGGATCACTGGGCGGCACGCAGGAGTACATGGCTGCCGAGCGACTGCTCGCGCTTCACCTCGACAAACGTTTCGACCTCGTGATCGTCGATACCCCGCCGACGCGCAATGCGCTCGACTTTCTCGATGCACCGAAGACACTCGCGCGCTTCCTCGATCATCCGGTGTTCAAGCTGATGATGATGCCGACGCGCCGCGGGCTTCGTGTGCTCAGCATTGCCGCGCAGCCGATCCTGCGATCGGTCGGGAAGGTGATCGGCACGGAGGTGCTCGCGGATGCGCTCGCGTTCTTCCAAGCCTTCGACGGCATGGAGAAGGGCTTCCGCAGCCGCGCCGACGATGTCATCAAGTTGCTTCACGGCGACCGAACCAGGTTCATTCTCATCGCCTCTCCGCGTATCGACACGATCGACGAGGCGATCTACTTCGCCGATCGGCTCGTCGAGAAGGACCTGGCTGTCGGCGCGATCATTGTCAACCGGGCGACGCCCGACTTCGGCATCCCAACAAGAAAGCGACCTCGGACCGCTGCGGATGCGGCACTCTGGGACAACCAGGCGGAGCTCCACGAACTCGCCATGGCAGAACGCGAACAGATCGCTCCCCTCATGGCCGACACCGGCCGGCAACCGATCTGGGTACCGCTGCTGCCCAGCGACGTGCACGACCTCGACGCCCTCGACACGATCCGCGCGCTGCTGTTCACGGGTTCAGCGACTGCAGAGGCCAGCCGGTAGGGTCGCAGTCGTGCACATCCTGGTGGCAGCCGACGGCGACTACGTGATCAATGACGTCACCTCTGCTCTCGGCGGGCCCGACGTGTCGTTCACCATTTGTCGCAACGGGCGTGACGTGTCCGATGTCGTCGGGGCGCGCACGCCTGATCTCGTGGTGCTCGACCTGCAGATCGGCTCGATGGGCGGCATGGCCGTCACCATGGCCCTGCGCCTCGACGAGAGTTCCGGCGCGCTCAACCACGTCAATGTGTTGATGTTGCTCGATCGCAGAGCCGACGTCCACCTGGCCAAACGCTGCGCTGCCGACGGTTACCTGATCAAGCCCCTGAATCCGCTCAGCCTGAAGCGGGCAGCGAAGCGGATCCTCGACCCCACGCCTGTACCACTCGAGCCGGCCGCCGGAAGCGCCTGAGGAAGAACCCGCCCCCGTCGGATAGATTGCTCAGGCACTTTCGGGGTGTAGCGCAGCTTGGTTAGCGTGCCACGTTCGGGACGTGGAGGTCGGAGGTTCAAATCCTCTCACCCCGACCATTGTTGAGGCCGCCCGAGCCTGCATGGGATCGGTAATACGCCACCGGCGGCACAAATCGAGCCCAAGCAACCTCGACTACGAGCTCAGCCACTTGATCACGTTGCGCGTGACTTGCTGCACCAGCGGATCAGTGTCGAGGCCGTAGCTCCAATCGGTGGTGCCGGCGTTGAATACACGGCCCTTGCCCTTCGAGAAGGTGCCGATCACGGCCTTGTTGTGAGCGATGCGGGCGATGTTCTCGGGCGTCGCCGATCCGAACAACCACGCGGCCACAGCTTCGAGATCGCCGGGCGGTTCTGCGTCGGCCCACAGGGCGCGGGGAGCCTCACAGTGATCGTCGGTGATGGAGATCAGGCGAGCGGGTGCGGTGGCGAGCACCTCGAGACCGGCCGGGGTGCCATCGGCGTACGTGGGCACCGGGTCACCGTTGACCATCGTCAGTTCGCAACCATCGACTTCATAACCGACGATCCTCGACGATGCTCCCAACACGTCGCCGTACCGCAGCTTGGTGCCTTCGAAGACCGGGTGATCGGGTCGATGGATCGAGTACCCGCCTGAGCTTCGCGGCGTCGCTTCGCCCACCCTTGCATATCCACCGCGCGTGAAGCTGAGACCGGTGGTCTGTGCCTCGGGTCGATCGACCGATGGCATCGACCACATTGACGTGAGGCGTCGGTGATCGTCGGTGCCGGCAACGGGATCCTTCGACTGCGCCTCGCCCTTGTAGCCGACCATCGTGCGGCCGTCATCTTCGTAGCGCACCTGCCAGAAGCACGTGTTACCGGAGAACACGGCCAGCGATCCTCCCGCTTCGACGAACTCATCCACCCGGTCGCGCATCGCCCACGACCAGTACTCGTCGTGCCCGACACTGAGCATCACCCGCTGGCCATCGAGCACCTCGGGGTGGAATTCGAGATCCGAGTTGACGGCGTAGTCGAGCGTCAATCCTTCGTTCTCCGCCCATCGCACGAAGCGGCGCTCCCAGTTGTGCCAACTCCCCGAGCCGCACCACATCGGGTACTGGAAGTCGGCGATGTACTGCTGCAGCTGAAGATGTTCCTCGTCGGCTTCCTCGGGAAGGCTGGCCATGCGGCCGTCGTACTCAACCTCGTCGGGCGCGGCGGGCCGGCGGAGGTAGCCGCGCTCCAACGGTCGGTCGAACGAAACCTTCACCGCACCGCTGTAGAAGCACTTCCCACCCCACTGGTTGTACGCGTTGTACGTGTTTGTGGCGAGCACGAGAACGGCGTCGGCCGATGTCGGCGACGAGGGGCGGACGACGAAGAACGCCTCGGCGTGCGACTTCTCACCCGTCTCGCCATCGGCTTGCAGGCCGACCTCGTAGAAGCCCGAGGTCCACCCTGGATCCACATCGATCGTGAACGCAACTGGCCAGCCGCAGCCGGTCGCGTACGCATCCTCCGGATAAGGGTGCTCGCCGATCTCGATGCCATCGCGTCGCCACACCTCGACCCGTTCGCGACCAATCCTGCTCACCGTTGCGGTCACCGACGCGACGCGACTGCTGCACCGCAGTTCGACCACCTCTCCCGACCCGTAGCTCTGCCGATCGGGGTAGCCCTCGACGAGTGGCCAGCCGGTGTAGTTCACATTCACGATCGAGTGCCTTTCTTCCTGGCCTTCTGCGGAGGGCCCGGTGTGGTTTCGCGAACGACGAGGGAGACCGGCATCAGCATCGAGACCGGCAGCTTGCCATTCTTGAGCGTCGCCAGCAGGAAATCGACGCTGACCCGACCGAGATCGTCGGATCGTTGGGACACGGTGGTGAGGCGGGGGTTGGAGATGCGAGCGAACGGGATGTCGTCGAAACCCACCACACCGACCTCGTCGGGAACCTTCACGCCGGCCGAGCGCAGCTCGTCCATCAGGAAGAGGGCGGTCTTGTCGTCGTAACACACGACGATGTCGGGTCGCGATAGCCGGATCTTCGCCGCCACTGCACGGAGGCCTCCGGAGACGATGTCGTCGGCGCGAAGCACGGCGGGCGCTTCGCGGTTGCGTTCTGCCAGCGCGGCGATCAGTGCGTCGCGGCGAATGATCTGTGTCGCGCCCGATGAACCGCTGACGTAGGCGACGTTGTGGTAGTCGCGCTTGATCAAGTGCTCGACAACCTGGCGCATGCCGTCGCGATCGTCTGGCCGTAGACAACCACGCGGAATGTCCAGGTCCCCACCGTTCGGCGAAACGTGCTCGGAGCCTATGAACAACACTGGACTGGGTGACATGAGGCGCTTCACCTCGGCATGGGCCAGCACGCTGCCCATGACAGCGACGGCCGCGACGCGATGAGCCGCGAACTCGCGTAACGCCCGACGCTCCGTGTCGGAATCCCAAAATCCGTTCGACAGGACCACCGAGTACTTGTGCTCTGCGGCCTGCTGCTGGAACCCGGTGACGACCTGGCCGTGGATCGGGTCGGTCACGTCGGGAGTCATCAACCCGAACGTGGAGCTCGATTGCATGACCAGGCTTCTGGCGGTCGCGTTGGGGACGTACTTCAGAACGTCGGCAATCTGGCGAACGCGTGTCTGTGTCGCCTCGCTGATCTGCGGGTCGCCGCTGAGAGCACGGCTCACAGTCGCAACCGAGACCGCGGCGCGCTCCGCGACGTCGACAAGTGTCACCCGCCGTGATGTCATGCGTGCTCCGACGTGTCAGGCGAGGTGGTGTTCAACGGCCGTGCGGAACCGATCTGCTGCCTTCTCGATATCGGTCGCCGTCGACC
>JBDTWJ010000004.1:0-48843 GCA_040006755.1 Ilumatobacteraceae bacterium
CCCAAGACTGCTGCGCTGGCGACTGTCGGGCGACATCTTCCAGACACTGCCGATCAAAGGAGCGCACTGCCCAATCATCGTGACGTGATCACTCCGCACGCGACTCGGTCGCCTGCGTTGCCGGTTTTCGCCGTTCCCCCGGTGGCATCGGCGGAGTTCTCCGTGTACTGGGTGGGCAAGGTGCCGAGTGGGATGTTGGCATAGTTGTCCGCACCGGCATGGAGGATGACGACTTTGCCTTTCAGATCACCAGGGTTGATCCTGTCGATCTGGAACCTGGTCTCGACACTGCCATCGGTGTTCACGTACACGACGGGCATGTCGCCGACGTGATGGGAGTGGGTCTGCCCGGTCGGGTTGTAGTGGCCGTCGGCGGACACGAACCATGTCGCCGGCGCGGCACTTGGGTCGGCGATGCAGCCGTCACCGTTGGTGGTGACGTCGTTGGCGTGGATGTGAAACCCGTGGAACGCATCGGTGCCAGGCGCGCCGGTGACACGGACTCGGACCTCGGTGTGGCCGTCGTCGGTCTTGAACTCGACCGTGCCGATCCGGGCGCCGTCGGCGGTGGCGAGCGTTGCCTTGGTCGAGCGATCACGAGCATGGGCGGCGCTTGCGGTGACGAGGCCGGCGACGAGAGCCGCGCCGGCTGTGATGGCGATCAATCTACTTTTCATGGCTGTCTCCTTGCAGTCGTTCTTAAAACAGACGACACCAAGGAGGTGCACGGGTGACATGCCAGCGAATATTTTTCGTGTCACCGGACGGGCGTGTTGTTCGTCCATGTCGGCTTGGCGACAGCGTCGGCGCGCGAACTGTCCTCGTCGAAGGCCATCCAGGACACGTCGAGCATCCGCGTCCCGCAACCGCTGGCCCCGTAGCCGCTGGCGGCCCGCACACTGAAGTCGGCTCCACCATCGCCGCAACACAACTCGCGATCATGAGTGTCCGGAGCATTTCCAGACGCTTCTTGTTGGTGTGCTGCAGACGTCAAAATCCTTACGGCGTAAGGGACCGCGGTGGGCGTGACGGGGCTCGAACCCGGGACCTCTACCGTGTCATGGTAGCACTCTAACCAACTGAGCTACACGCCCGTGTAGGACCGCAAGACTACCAGTCAGCGCAACCGCATCGATACTTCATTGGCGAGCAGACGGCCGCTTCGGGTCAGTCGCACGCGGTGTCCGTCGGTCTCCACCAACCCTTCGAGTCCGTCCACATCGAGCGCCGCGAGAGGCACTCCATCACTCATCCTCAGCGCCAACTGAAGACCCTCGATCCGACGTGTGTCGGCATCGAGGTCCTCCCCCGCAGCCTCTGTCGACTCGCCGGCTTGCACGGCCGCGACGTATCGCTCTGGTGTGCGAACGTTCCACCAACGACGACCGTCGCGATGTGAGTGCGCGGCTGATCCGAACCCGCGGTAGTTGCCTTGCTGCCAGTACAAGACGTTGTGCCGACACTCGTGCCCGGGCATGGCCCAGTTGCTGACCTCGTAGTTGGGCAGCCCCGCAGCGCTCAGCAGGTCGTCGGCCAACTCGTACTTGTCGGCGAGGTCATCGTCGTCCGGATGGCGCGAAGGATCGTCTGCCAATGGCGTACCGGCCTCGATCGTCAATGCGTACGCGGAGACATGGGGCGGGCGGAGTGCAATCACACGATCGAGGGTTGCGCGCCAGTCGTCGATTGTCTCGCCCGCAGCGCCGTAGATGATGTCGAGGTTGAACGTCGGCAGGCCCGCCTCGCGAACAGCTTCGACAGCGCGTTCTACATTGGCCGGCACATGTGTGCGGCCGAGCGACGCCAGCACCGATGGCACCATCGACTGCACGCCGATGCTGACGCGGTTGACGCCGGCCGCTTCATACGTCCGCATCATCTCAGTGGTCACGTCGTCGGGATTGCACTCGACCGTGACCTCTGCGTCGGGCGCCAAGGGTACGACCGCCAACACCGAGGCAAGGTCGGCCGCGGGCACCCGTGTAGGAGTACCCCCGCCGACGAACACACTCGTCACGTCCGAAAGTTCTGCGCGCTCGATGTCGAGCCGTACCGCGTTGAGATAGTCGTTGATCACATGGTCGCGGTCGGTCCACGTGGCAAACGCGCAATAGTCGCAGCGATGCCTGCAAAATGGGATGTGGACGTAGACGCCGAACCGGCCGGCGATGTGAAGGGTCACTACATCGGACGGTACAGCAGGTCGAGCGCATCCAGGCGCTGACCGACCTGGTCGACCGGCACGTCGAGCATCGCTGAGATCGCTCGTGTGTCGTCGCCACGCACCGTGATGACCTTGCCGTTGAAGTCCTGGCGCTGCACCTGAATCATCTTCAGGAACCGCACGAGCATCTCGAAAGGCTGGCCGCGCAACTGGCTCAACTTCAGGAGATCGACCGCGATCTTGTGCGCTGCAGTGTCGCCTTCGACCGGAGCCGTGACATCTTCGCGTGGCAACAACTGATCCACGGGCACGTTGTAGAACTTCGCCAAACGCTCGAGTCGCGGCACGGAGATGGCTCGCTCGCCGCGCTCGTATGCACCCAGCACGGAGGCCTTGAACTCCTCAGTCGAGGTCGCTTCGACCTCCTGCAGGGACAAACGCTTCTGGCGTCGGATGACGCGTAGGCGTTCACCTACCTTGCGACTGTATGGAGATGCCGAAACATCATCTTCGTCAAACTCGCGCATTGGCCCCGCTCTCCTCCGCTCATTCCCGCCTAGCCACCATTCATCGGCAACAATGCCAGAAACATTGAGAAAATACAACGCTCCGTGGCAAATTAGCTTCGTCCGTGACGCTGCGTCAGCAAGAAAGCCGCAGCGAGTGCCGCAGTTTCCACTCGCAGCACATTTCTCGAAAGTGTGACGCGAGAGTCGACCGAACTCAGTTCACCCTCCGTGAACCCACCCTCAGGCCCGACGAGCACCGTCTCGACATCGTCGGTCAGCGCATCGCCTGCGGGGTCCGCGATCGCACACCCGGGCGAGGTCGTCGCTTCCCCGAACTGCACCAGATCGAGAACCTCGGGCAACCACAAGCGTCGGGACTGCATTGCCGCCTCGCGAGCTACGCGACGCATCCGCTCGATCTGCCGGCCGGCACGTCCAGCGTCCCAGCGGACCACACTGCGCGCGCAATCCATGAACCCGATCGACGAGACCCCGATCTCGGTCAGTTTCTGGACGATCCATTCGGGCCGATCGCCCTTCGGAATCGCGCTGACGACAGCGGCCGGACGGGGCGCTGGTTCAAACATCGGCTCGGACTCGACTGATACACCCTCTGTTTTCAACCTCGCCACCACCCACGCACCCGCTCCGTCACCGAGGGTGATCTCGTCAGCCTTTCGAACGCGCAACACTCGGCGCAGGTGATGATCGTCGTCGGTACTGAGCTGCGGATCATCCAGCGAATCGACGAATACGTGCGCGGCCGAGCCGCGCAAACGCGGGTTCACGAGAAGGCGGATTTGATGCGCGAGAACAACCCGTGTTCGCCGCTGCCAACAGCCTCGCCACGAGATTCTGCGTACTTCGTCAACACCTCTGTCTCGAATTCATTGAGCTTGGTAGGCACCTGCACATTGACCCGCACGCGCAGGTCGCCACGTCCGCGGCCATGCAGGCGATGCACGCCTCGCTGCCGGTACACGAACTCCTTGCCTGGCTGCGTGCCTGCTGGCACCGAGATCTCTTCGTCGCCGTCGAGCGTCGGAAGCAGCACCTTGGTTCCCAGTGCGGCTTGCGCGATGGAGATCGGTAGCTCGGCAATGAGATCGTCGCCATCACGCGTGATCGTCTCGTGCGCGGTGACACGAATGTGCACGTACAGATCGCCCGACGAACCCCCACGCGGACCTACTGCACCACGGCCGGTCAAACGCAGGGTCGAGCCGGTGTCGACTCCCGCCGGAACATCGACCTGATATGTCTTCTCGGCGATCACTCGACCCTCGCCGTTACACGTCGGGCAAGGGGTGACGACCACCTGACCGAGACCGCCGCATTTGGGGCACACGCTGGCGGTGACCATTTGGCCGAGCATGCTCTGACGCACGCGCTGTACCTGACCGCGGCCGTTGCATTCCGAGCAGGTGATCGGTTGTGTTCCGGCACCGGCACCGGATCCGCCGCAGTCGTCGCAGCGCAGCGCGGTTCGAACGTCGACCGCCACCGTGGCACCGAAGACTGCCTGCGCGAACGCGATGTCGGCGACGACCTCGAGGTCTTGGCCACGAGGCGGACCGGCCTGACCGCCACGCCCTCCGCCGAAGGGGCTGCCTCCACCACCACCGAAGAAGGCGTCGAACAGATCGCCGAAGCCGCCACCGGAGAACATGTCCCCAAGGTTCGGACCGCCGGCGGCCGACCCCACACCCGCCTCGCCGTAGCGGTCGTAGCGAGCCCGCGTGTCGGGATCGCTGAGCACTTCGTATGCCTGCGCAACATGCTTGAAACGCTCCTCGGTGACCGGATCACCGGGATTGGCGTCAGGATGCAGCTCGCGCGCCTTCTGGCGATATGCCTTCTTGATCTCGTCGGCACTTGCGGATCGCGATACGCCGAGCAGCTCGTAATAGTCGGCCACTATGTCGCACCCTCCCCAAGTCGTTTGGCCAGGCGATCGCTGACCACCTCGACCGTGGCCAGCGCTTGCGGATAGTCCATCCGAGTCGGCCCGAGAATTCCGATCGTGCCGACCTGATCGCCGTCGACCATCACCGGGGCGACCACCACTGAGCAGACCGCAAGTGGCTCGACGCCATGCTCTGCGCCGATCGCGACCGTGAGCCCGCGATCGAGGATGTCGCGAACCAGTGACACGACGACGTATTGCTGCTCGAGCGTACGCAGAACGTTGCGCACGGTGTCGACAGCATCGAAGGCACGAGCCATCGACGAGGCACCACCGACGAACACGGACTCGTCGGGGCCACCTCTTCGCAGGGCCTCGAGCGCTACCTCGCACAGGGCATCGACCGCCACATCGCCCGACGAGCGTTGTAGATCGGCCGCCTCCATCGAATGACCGGTCATGGCGCCCTGCAAGTGTGCCGACGCGGCGGAGATGCGGACGTCGGACGTCTCTGTGCCGAGCTCGATCGTTTGGCTGTTGACGGTTCCGTTGCTGAACACCGCGACGACGAGAGCGTGCCGAGCGGACATCCCGACGATCTGAACCGACCGGACGGTTGCCAGCTCCGCACGTGGGCCGACGACGACGGCCGCGTGGTGGGTGACCTGTGCGAGAAGATCCGTGGTCTGGTGGAGGAGCTCTTCGAGTCGGCCGTGAGCGGTGTCGAAAAACATTCCGACTCGCTGAGTGGCGGCCGAGTCGAGGCGTCCGGGTGTCGTGATGTGGTCGACGAAGAAGCGATACCCCTTGTCGGTGGGGACCCGACCGGCGGAGGTGTGCGGCTGCGCGAGGTAGCCCTCCTGTTCGAGCACTGCCATTTCGTTGCGAACGGTGGCGGAGCTGACCCGAACACTGGGCAGATCGGCAATGTGCGTCGACCCCACGGGTTGCGCAGTGGTGATGTACTCCTGCACGACGGCCCGGAGAATGGAGGTCTTGCGTTCGTCGAGCATCTGGCACTCCAGGTTAGCGAGTGCTAGCCGCGTCGAGTCTGCATCGAGGTACGGGTCTCGCCTACGGTGTCGCCTCGTGCCCGATGCCGCAGTGGTTGCCGGTCCTCCGTTGATCCTGCTTGTGCGTCACGGAGCGACGGAGTGGTCGGAGAACGGGCGACACACCGGGCGCACGGATCTTCCGTTGACCGACAAGGGAAAGCGTCAGGCCGACCGGCTGCCACCGCTGCTGGCGACCCTGTCGGAGGGGGTGCAAGTGATCGTCTTCAGCAGTCCGTTGCAGCGCGCACGGGAGACCGCGCGTCGGGCCGTACCTGGCGTCGAACCAATCGTGGCTGACGCCCTTGTTGAGGTCGACTACGGCGAGTATGAAGGCCTGACCTCCGCCGAGATCGACAAGCTTCATCCCGGCTGGGAGCTGTTCAAGGATGGATGCCCAGGAGGCGAAGGTCTCCAACAAGTGGTCGCACGCTGCGACAGCTTCATTGCCAAACTCGAACGCACCGCCATGGGTCGCGCCGCCATCGTGTTCACGCACGGCCATCTCAGCCGCGTCTTGACCAGCCGGCTAGTCGGCCTTCAACCCCAAGCCGGTGCCGTCCTGCAGAACGATGCCGCCTCCGTAGGGGTCATCACCGACAAGCGCGGTCGCTATGTGATCGTCGGCTGGAACATCCGCGCCGATTGATCGACGACGCACCTCTGCTCCAACCGCGACGCACACGACGGCCACGACGCTTCCGTAGGCAAGGCTCCACTCCGCGCTGACATGGTCGGCGACCCAGCCGGTGATCGGCGCACCGATGGGAGTCGTTCCAAGGAACGCGACCGCACCGAGTGCCAGCAACCTGCCGCGCATGTCAGGAGGGCTCTCGTGCTGCGAGATCGCATTCAACGCGGCGATGAACGCGGCTCCACCAGCGCCGAGCGGAAGACTGAGGAGATAGGCAACCCAGATCGACGGCGCCCAGGCGACACCGAAGCCGCTGAGGCCCAACACCAAGGCAGCGCCGAAGAACCACGCTGAACCGACTCGTGACTGCGCCGCGGTCATCAACGAACCGACCAGGCTTCCTACGCTGGTGACCGCGAGCAACCATCCGAACAGCTCTCTGTTGCCGAATCGGAGGTCGGCGAGCTTCAGCAGCGACACGCCGTAGTTGAAAGCGAACGTGCCGATGACGGTGAACACCAGGAACAGGATCAGCAGCCGACGGTTGTGTCGCACGAAGCGCAACGCCTCTCGCACGGGCTGCCCGCCTCTCGACGCGGGCGGAGACAGGAACAGTTGCGTCGTGTCGATCCTCCAGATCGGCCACAGGATCGCGGCGAACGACAGTCCGTTGACGATGAACAGCCAGCCGGGGTCGAACCACCGCAAGAGCAGCGCGGCCAACGCAGGACCGAAGATGCGCGAACCCGTCATGACCGCTGTGTTCAAAGAGACCACGTTGGAGATGTGTCGCGGCTCGACCAGTTCGATCACGAACCCCCGTCGTGCCGGGTTGTCGATTGCCTGCACGATGCCGTTGGCCAGCGACACGAGAAAGATGATCGGCAATGACGCCGACCCGGCGAGGGCCAGCGTTCCCAGCAGGATCGCTAGCGCAGCTTGTGCGCTCTGGGTGATCATCGTCACCTTGCGCTTGTCGCTGCGGTCGGCGACCGCGCCCGCCCACACACCGAGCACGAGCATGGGCAGGAACTGGCAGAACAGCGTGATCCCGACGTCGGTTGCCTTGCCGGTGCGTTGGTAGACCAGCAGCGACACGGCGGTCATCTGGATCCACGAGCCGATGTTGCTGAGGCTGAGTCCGAGGAAGAACAGTCGAGCGTTGCGATGTTCGAGCGATCGAAACATCTGCGACTTGGCCATCGGCGTCCTTTCTACCGGGATCGACTACCTGCCGGGCAGTCGGCGGAACGAGACGGCGCGGTGATACTGTTCGACCGTGCTCGTTGCCGTGCGCGGCCGAGGAGTTGCGTTCGCTGCGATCGTTCTGGTCCTAGCGGCTTGCTCCTCTCCATCTCCCGAAAATCCTGAGGTACGTGCCGGAGCGGTGTACGACACCGTCGTTCGCTGGTTCGCGCAGCAATCCGCCGACGATCCTGACCCGCTGCCCGTCTTCATCGAATCGCGAGGAGAGGGAGCGTCGATCGAGCTCGACGTTCAGGCCGAATTGATCAAGTCAACGCAAGATGTCGCGAACGTGCGGTTCATCGACTCACGCGACGAGGCTCTCGTCACCAACGACGATGGCACGGTGGTCGTTGCCGACGACGGCATCCTCGTACGGCTCGCACCGGTGATCGAGGAAGGTCGCAAGGTGCGCCTCGACGTCGACGTGCATCAGAGCGACGAGAACTTCAAGACGTTGCAGTTCACGCTCAACCTGGTCGGCGACAAATGGGTGCTCGAGAAAACACCCGTCGACGCACCCGCCGGTTGAAGAGCCCCTCAGCCGCTCCACTCCCCGGGATGTAGCGAACGCTCGGCGATCAGGGCTCCCGCGGCCTTGATGACCGCTAGGGACTCGTCGGATGTCGGGATCGTGGTGCCCGCGACGACGGCACCCATCTCCTCGCGGAGAGCGTCCCACGTCGGCTGCGCCACAGACTCGGGTGATGATGGGCTCCGCGCGTTGAGCACGCGCACCGCGCTCTCGGCGACCACGATCGCGACATAGTGATCGCCCTGCTCTGCGAACCGCATCGCCTCGGCAAGGAGTGCCAAGGGAAGCGCTTCGTTCGCCGCCGGTGGTCGTTGCTCTTCCTTGCCAAGCAGCCAGCGCCCAGCTTCGTGGCGGAGGGACAGGCGCAGTTCGGACGCGTATGTGAGGCCTGCGAGCACGAGCACAGCGGCGACTGCCGCAAAGCCCACGCGCGGGCCGGGATAGACCAGTACGGTCACGGCCGCGCCGGTGACGTTGGCCAGCTGGAAGATCAGTTCATTGCGCGATATCACGCGCCCGCGCATCAAGTAGGGCACACCGCCATAGAGCGCATCCATCGCTCTTGCCGCCACGCTGCCACCGAGCCCGATCGCCAATGCGATCGCGACGATGCTGAAGCTGCCGATGGTCAGGACTCCGAACGCCGACATCAATCCGGGGATCAACAGCGTGAGCACGACGATGCCGTCGGACGAGATCGCGCGGTGCAAGCTCGGCGAGACCATGGTTCCGAGGAACGTTCCGACGCCGGCTGCGACGAGCGCGGCGACGAAGATCCATTCGTCGGCGCCACCGCGCTTGATCGACAGCGCGACGAGGAACGTCAGAGCTCCCTCGGCAGCTCTGATCGTTGCCACCGCCGGCAGAGCGCGGCGCACTGCGAGCGGGGTCTCGACGCGGATGACCACACTTTCGGGGCGAGTCTCGACCGCGGTCGACGGAATGTGGCTTGCCAGAAATGCCGAAACCACGAACATGACTGCAGCAGCGACCGGTAGCCACTCGACGCCTACCAGGACGATGAGACCTCCACCCACCGCGGTCCCCACTCCGCCCGCAATCGTGCCCGTGCGGGCAAGGTGGCCGCTGGCTGTTACCAACGCTGTTCGTTCGGGTGCCAGCTGGGCGACCATTGCCGTTTTAGCGATTGCGTACGCCTTGCGCGACAGCAGGATGCCGAACACCAGCGGGTAGAACGCCAGCGACAGCAGCGAGCTGGCGAGCAAGAGCGAGAACACGGCGCGGGTGATGTGTGACGCGATGACGACCACTCGCGAACCGGCCCTGATGCGATCGAGCGCCGGGCCCACCACCTGAGCGACGACGGCAAGCGGTGCCGCCGTCAGCAGGAGGTAGAGCAGGATCCGGCTCCGCGAAGCCTCGAGCGACACGCTGAAGAAGAGCGAACCGATGAGCGACAGCGTGATCAGCGAGTCTGCGAAGTCGTCGACCGCATGCACAAGGGTGAGCCGGCGGATCGACGGGGGCCCCGCCATGACCGCGACGAGCCGCGACAACAGCGTGGGCCGCGCCGTGTGCCCGTCAGCTGATGCTCGTGCCACCGCACCGAGTATCGCAGAGCGACGCTGATACCTGTCGCTATCGCCTCAGTCGTCGAGTTTCAACGCGGAGATGAAGACGTCTCCGGGCACTTCGACGCGCCCGATCGACTTCATCTTCTTCTTGCCCTCTTTCTGCTTCTCGAGCAGCTTGCGCTTACGCGTGATATCGCCGCCGTAGCACTTGGCCAGCACGTCCTTGCGCTTGGCCTTCACGGTTTCGCGGGCGATGACCTTGCCCCCGATCGCAGCCTGGATCGGCACGTCGAACATTTGTCGAGGGATGAGTTCTTTCAACTTCTCGCACATCCGGTTGCCATAGGCGAAGGCCTTGTCGCGGTGCACGATCGTCGAGAACGCGTCGGCAGGCACACCGTTGAGCAACAGATCGACGCGAACCAACTGACTGCGCTGGTAGCCGCTCAACTCGTAGTCAAGACTCGCGTAACCCTGCGTGCGGCTCTTCATCTGATCGAAGAAGTCCACGACGACTTCGGCGAGCGGGATCTGGTAGTGCAGCTCGACCCGTTCGGGCGACAGGTACTCCAGCTTCGAGAGCTCGCCGCGACGCGATTGGCACAGCTCCATCAACGTGCCCGTGTAGTCCTTCGGGGTGATGATGCTGACGCGGAAGAACGGCTCTTCGATGAAGTCGATGTTCTGAGTAGGTGGGAGGTCCGCCGGGTTGTCGATGAGGTCGACCTCACCGTTGGTCTTGCGCACGCGATATTCCACGCTGGGTGCTGTGGCGATGAGCGCCAGGTTGAACTCGCGCTCCAGTCGTTCCTTCACGATCTCCATGTGCAAGAGCCCGAGGAAGCCGCAGCGGAAGCCGAACCCGAGAGCGCCAGACGACTCAGGCGTGTAGCTGATCGAGGCATCGTTGAGCTTCAGCTTCTCGAGGCTCTCACGAAGCGTCTCGAAGTCGTCGCCGTCGATGGGGAACAGGCCACAGAACACCATCGGCTTCGGGTCGTGATAGCCGTCGAGGGCTTCGGTAGCGCCGTGTGAGAACGTCGTGACCGTCTCGCCGCTTCGTGCCCCCGCGACGGTCTTGATTCCAGCGATCAGATAGCCCACCTCGCCTGGACCGAGTTCCGGCACCGGAGTCGGCACGGGCCGGCGAACACCGATCTCGATCGCTTCCTGTTGCGTGCCGGCCTGCATGAACGTCAGCTTCGAACCCTCCGTGATCCGGCCATTCATCACCCGGATCGAACTGACGACGCCGCGGTACTGGTCGTACTGACTGTCGAAGATCAGTGCCTGCAGCGGAGCGTTGATATCGCCCTTGGGCGCCGGGATCCGCTCGCAGACCGCGTCGAGCAGGAGACCGACGCCATCGCCCGTCTTTGCGGAGATGCGAAGGATGTCTTCCGCCGGGATGCCCAGCACCGTCTCGATCTCCATCGCGTAGCGATCGGGATCGGCGGCGGGCAGATCGATCTTGTTCAGTGCCGCGACGATCTCGAGATCGTGCTCCATCGCCAGGTAGCAGTTGGCAAGCGTCTGGGCCTCGATCCCCTGGGCCGCGTCGACGACCAGCACTACTCCCTCGCACGCCGCCAAGCTACGGCTGACCTCGTAGCCGAAGTCGACATGACCTGGCGTGTCGATCAGGTGCAGCGTGTGGCCCTTCCAGTCGACGCGCACGTTTTGGGCCTTGATGGTGATGCCCCGCTCGCGCTCGAGATCCATCGAATCGAGGTACTGCGACCGCATGTCACGGGCATCGACGGCGTTGGTGATCTCCAGGATGCGGTCGCTGAGCGTGCTCTTGCCGTGATCGATGTGAGCAATGATCGAGAAGTTGCGAATACGTGAGAGGTCCATGTCCGGTCGTTAGATGCTATCGGCGTCTCTCAGCACCGGAATCGATCTCCGTTCGCTGCGTTCACTCTGTTGGACGACACGGTTGGAGCGTTGCAGCCTCGCTGTTAGCCTTGCGCGGCTCATCCAACCTGCGAGAGAAGTCGGCAACGTGGCAAACATCAAGAGTCAGAAGAAGCGAATCCTCACCAATGCGAAGGCTGCCGAGCGCAACAAGGCCGTCAAGAGCGAGCTGAAGACGCGCAGCAAGAACGCCGTCAGCGCCATTGGTTCGGAGACTGGCGAAGAATCGTTGCGACTCGCCGTGAAGCGTCTCGACATGGCCGCAGCCAAGGGTGTCATTCACAAGAATCAGGCCGCTCGCCGCAAGAGCCGCCTGATGAGGAAGATCAACGCCGGCGTATAGCCTCAGCTATCGGCGGGCCGTGCCCAGGCGACTGAGCCGGGCCACCAGCACTTCCATCACCAGTTCGTCGGGCCATTCCTTGGCGCCGCGCAGGTCGAGATCAGCCTGGGCCAGCAGCCCGATCGCCCGCACTACGCCAGCGTTGCCCAGCTTGCGATATTGATCGAGCGCCTTCTTCGCCGGGTATCCGGCCTTGATGCCGAGCACCGTGGCCACCGACGATTCGTCGTTCGCGTTCGCCCCGTCGAGCGTCAGCAGCTTGGTGTAGTGATTGTGCAGGATCGCCATGATCTGCAGGGGGTGGCGCTCGCCCGCGCGCATCATCCGGTGCAGGAGCAGCAACGACTTCGTGGTGTCGCCCCGATCGACTGCGTCAGTGAGATCCCAGGGTGGGACTCCCCCGGCCTCGCCCAGAAACGGCTCGACGTCGACGACCTTCAACATGCGTGAATCGCCGTACGCGGACACCAGGGTCTCGAGGATTCCTTGCACCCGTCCCGCATCCTCGCCGAGCCATGACGCAAGCAACGCGAGCGCTTGCTGATCGAGTCGCAGGCCGTTCGCGATGACTTGTTCCTCAAACCAGCCGCTGCGCTCGCGTGCCCGTGTCGGCGGAGCCGTGTCGACGACATGGCCACCGGCCTTCTTGACGGCGTCCGTCAGGGCCTTGACCGTCCGCCCCCCGCCCGCGACCAGCACCAGTTCGGTGCTGGGAAGCGGGTCGCCGAGGTAGCCGACGAGGGGCACGACATCGTCTGCACCGAACCGTCCGATCGCACGAGCGACCACCACCCGCGACTCGGTCAGAAACGGCGGGGTCTGGGCTGCATCCACGACAGAACGCACCTCGTACTCGTCGTCGTCGAACTCATCGACCATCAGCGAGCGATCGCCGTCGCCTATCAGGCGATGCACGACCTCCGACACTGCAGTGAGCAGCAATGACTCGTCGTCGCCGTTGATGAGGTGAACTGCCATGCTGGATCAGATTGGCACATCGTCGCGCCGGTGCCGCCAGTGATACCGAATCACCAGCGCAGCGACAGCAGCGACGACGATCAGCCAGCCCGCGGCAGCGATCCCTGGCGAAGGCTCGAGATCAGCAGCGAGGTAGGCAATGGTGCTGACCCAGCGCGTTCCCGCGGCACAAGGCCCCATGACCAGCGGTGCAAGTGGCGGCACCACAGCGGCCAGCAACCCGCTGGGGATGCCGGAGAGCATGACGAAGCCGGCAACCGGCACCGCGAGCAGATTTGCGGGAAGTGACACCAGCGGTAGGCGGTGGAAGACGAGCCAACTCGGCAATGCGACGCCGATCTGGGCGCCGAGCGTGACCGACAGCGGAGCTCTGAGCCAGAGCGGTCCCGGAAGACGCTGGGCAAGGGGCGGTCCGACAACGCACACTCCGGCCGTTGCGCCGGTCGACAGCCAGAACCCGACAGACCACACCAGCATCGGGTCGACCATCACGAGGATCGCTACGGTCAACGCGAGCAGGCGCACCACGGATTGCTGACGGCCGACCACGAACGCCGAACTGCCGAGCATGGCCATGATCCCGGCACGGAGCACCGACGGCTCGAAACGCGTCAACGCCATGAACCAGCCGATCAGACCGAGGGTCGCGGCCCACCGCCACCACGGCCGCAAGCGGCGTAGCAACGGTGATGCCGCCGCGATCACAAAGACCACGTTCTCGCCCGAGACCGCAGTCAAATGCGACAGCCCCGACACGCGGAATGCCGTGACCATCCCGATCGGTTCGCGGGCGTCGTCGCCGATCACCAGTCCGGTGAACAGGGCCGCATCGTGATCGTCCATCGTCGATTCCGCGACGTGGCGCAGGGCCGACCGGACTCGCGACGAGGTTCGATACAACGGAGAGCCTTCGCTCCAGTCGCCGACCACGTCGGTCTCGAACCGTCCGACGACGTGTCGAACCTGAGCGCGCCGGATGTTGGAGATCATCGCTCGCCGCTCGCCCTGCACGTAGACCAACTCCCCCGCTTGACGGTCCAAGAGGCGGCGGCGCGGCGAGCCGTACACCCACGCATCGAATCGCTCGCCCGCGATCTCGACCGTGACACGCAACCCGGTTCCGTACGGCGCAGGATCACCGACGACCGTGACCCAGCCCGCATAGTCGCCGAGTTGCCGGGGGGTCGCCGAGTCCCAGATCACCTGCGATCGCCATCCACCCGTGACGCCGATGACCAGGCAAGTCACCACCACGGCGGCTCGTCGTCCAACCATGACCGACGCAATCGCAACTGCCACGATCGCGACGGGTGACCGTGTCCAGACGCCGACCACGGCGGCGAGCGCGACCATCACGACCTCACCGTCATTGAGCGGGTGCCGTCGACCGACACTGCGTACGTCGTACGCTCGGATCATCGACGCCATGCAAATGACCAATCGACCGGTCCCCCTGGGACCCCTCGCCTACCGCTCGAAGCTGCGCGGGTCGGGGCCATTCGTCGGCCTGCTGCCGCCAGCCATCCTCGGTGCGATCTCGCTGCTGCTGTTGCGCGGCCACACCTCGCTGGCGCGCGGGGTGGCAGGGTTCCTGACGGCAGTGATGGCTGCGCCCGGCCTGTTGGTTGCAGGAGCGCCACTTCGCTCGGGACCGCGGGTCTACCTCGGCGCAGTCGCCGGCAGCGCGGCGCTGTGGATGATCGTCGGGGCAATCGCCGCGCGCCGTGCGACACGAGTGCCTGTCGCCTCGTGGCGCGACTACTGGCGCGAGTACGTGTGGCTGGCCCTGGGGGTGTGGTTGGGGGTTGTCGGCGCCCTGGTGGTTGTGAACCTGATCTTTGGTCGCGCGCTGTTCTGATCACACCGTCACCAGATCCCGCAGCGCATCGAGCTTCGCTGGGCCGATGCCGCGGACGTCACCGAGTTGATCGACGGTCTGGAAGGGACCGTTCTGCAGACGGTGCGCGACGATTGCGGCAGCGGTCGCCGGACCAACTCCTGGGAGCACGTCGAGCTGATCCGCAGTCGCCGTATTGACGTTGACGGGTCCTGCGCCGACCGTGACGTCGGGCGCAGCCTCGCCGGCCACGACCGCCGGGATCACTTCTCCGACCAGCGGCACGTAGATCCGTTCGCCGTCGCGAACCGGAGCCGCGAGGTTGACGACATCGAGATCGGCGCCAGTCACTGCACCGCCGGCTGCGTCCAAGGCGTCGGTCACCCGCGCCGCAGCATCCAGCGTGTACACACCTGGTCTCGTCACCGCGCCGGCGACGTAGACGACGACGTCCGGCCCCAGGATCGTCGTCGGCGCTGCAGCCGATGTGCCCGCCGAGGCGGCGGTGGGCGCAGTGGTCGACGAGGCGAACGGCAAGTGGTCTTCGGCACGACTGGACGCGCCCTTCAACAACCAGGTGCCGCCGGCTACCACGGCGATCACGGCGAGGGCTGTCGCCGCCAGGCGTCCCGGGCCGAACCACACGATCCATTCCCGAAGCCGGTCGGCCGGCGAGCGCGGTGGGGCAGGTCGAGGCAGGCTCGGATCCATGACGACCTCCACTGAGCTCGGCACACAGGGCGCCGCCGGCTACTCGGGGGAGGTCATGGCCGGACACTATCCACGGCAGACGCGTTTCGCTACGAAGCGATGCGCTCCGGCAGGTCGTCGCGCACCGCTGTCGTCAGCGATCGACGCGCCACCCAATCGGCTTCGATCTCCAACGGGATGCGCAGGTACGCACTGCGGTGATCCTTGCCTCGGAGGCGCCACAGCGCATACGGCCCCAGGTAGCGGACCGCGAACCCGACAATGCCGAAGCGCTTCCATTGGCGCACGTGCACCAACTCGTGCCGCAGCAGGTATGGCGTCGCTTTGCCGCTGCGCACGATCACGAGTGAGCCGATCGTGATTCCATCCGCTCCTCTGGGCACGGGGCCGCCCTCCCACAGGCGATAGCCATCGCGATGTTCGATGCGATGTTCGCTCGGCATGGTCAAACCATACTCCCGGTGATCAGTACAAGCGGGCGGTCAGCTGCTTGCGGTAGGTAGCTGTTCGTGGGTCGTCGGGCCCCATCAGCTCCAACAGGTCGACGTACTGCTGTCGAGCCTCGTCGTCGTTCTTCACCTTCTCGAGCAGATCGGCCAGTTTGGAGTCGTAGTCGTCGGTGATCAACTCCGGCTGCGTGCTGACACGAGCCGCCGCCGCGATCCTGCGCGTGCGGTCGGTTTCGGGGATGCGGGACAGAAACGACAGGGCCTGCTCGGCCTCGCCGCGCGCCACCAGCATTTCGGCGAGCCCCACAATCGCATCTTCGTTGTCGGCGTCCAACTCCAGTACGGCCCGGTATGCGCCCTCTGTGCCTTCGGCGAGCAGCGAGGCGACCGTGCGGTCGGCTTCGGATGGCAACAGGTTGGCGACGAACTCCTCGATGACATGCTCGGGATGTGCGCCGACGAAACCGTCGATCACCTCGCCGTTCTTCAAAGCGTAGACAGCCGGAATTGACTGCACCTGGAACGCTTGCGAGACGCCCGGATTCTCGTCGACATTGACCTTGACGAGAACAACTTCGCCGTTGGTGGCGTCGGTGACCTTCTCGAGGATCGGACCGATGGTTTTGCACGGACCACACCATGGAGCCCACAGATCGACGACCACGGGATTGGTGTTGGAGCGGTCGACGACCTCGGTTTGGAACGTTGCGTCGGTGACATCGATGGCCATATCGGCACGATACCGGGAGTACCGTACGAGCAGCATGAACGACGCCCCAGGCATCGACCTCGAACCAGTCACGCAATGGCTGCAGGCCAATGTTGCCGGGGCTCGCGGCCCATTTACATTCGAAGTGATCGCTGGCGGGCACTCCAATCTCACGTATCGCGTCGCAGCTCAAAACGGCAGCGCATTCGTACTACGCCGGCCGCCGCTTGGGCACCGCCTGGCGAGTGCACACGACATGGCTCGCGAGCATCGGATCATCGCGGGCCTCCAGCGTTCGGCGGTACCGGTCGCACCTGCACTCGCGCTGTGCACCGACGAATCGGTCAACGGGGCACCCTTCTACGTGATGGGGTTCGTCGAGGGTCATGTGATACGCGATAAGGCAGGCGCCGAACTGGCCCTCACACCGTCAGCTCGACGGCAAGCCAGCAAATCTCTGGTGGACACGATGGTTGCGATTCACGCGGTCGATCTCGATGCGTGCGGTTTGACGGATCTCGGCAAGCACGAGGGGTACATCGCCAGGCAGCTGAAGCGGTGGTACGGGCAGTGGACCGACCAGAAGACGCGCGACGTTCCGGCGATCGATGACGCGCACGATGCCCTGTCGCAACGCATTCCCGCACAGGGCCCCGCCACACTGGTACACGGCGACTATCGACTCGACAACTGCATCGTCGGCGATGACGGTGGGATTCGGGCGGTGCTCGATTGGGAGATCTGCACACTCGGCGACCCACTTGCCGATGTCGGCATGTTGTACGTGTACTGGACCGGACCCGGAGACGATGCCTCGGCGTGGGGCGGATCCGCGACCACGATCGACGGCTTCTTGAACCGCGACGATCTTGTCGCCCGCTACGCGCTCGTCAGCGGCCGCGACGTGTCGCAGCTGCCGTTCTATGTGTCGTTCGCGTATTGGAAGCTCGCATGCATCCTGCAAGGCGTCTACTACCGCTATCTCGGTGGCGCGCTGGGCTCGCGCGATCCCGCCGAGCTCGACACATTTGTCGTGCAGATCGACGCCGCTGCGGCGCGTGCGGCGGCGTGTCTGGAGGCCCTGTCGTGAACGACCCATACCGACTGCACGAGCCGCTCCCCTCGCTGACCTCGCCCGTCATGGTCGTCATGCTCACCGGCTGGATCGATGCCAGCGGAGCGGCAGCCGCTGCCATGGCCACCGTGCAACAGGAATGGTCGGTGCGCCCCTTGGCCACGTTCGACGGCGACACATTCATCGACTATCGAGCTCGGCGCCCGATGATGGAGCTCCGCGAAGGCATCAACGTGCGGTTGGTATGGGCCGATATCGAGGTGCAGGTGGGCAACGACTCCGACGGTCACGACGTGCTGACCCTCAGCGGGCCCGAGCCCGATTCGCAATGGCGAAACTTTGCCGATGTCACCTCGACGTTGGCTGTCGAGTTGGGTGTACAGCAGATGATTGTGCTGGGCGCCTATCCGTTCGCGACACCACATACTCGCGATCCACGGCTGTCGAGCAGCTCGCCCTCGGCCGACGTGGTGGATAACCTGCCATACCTCAAGAACTCGGTCGATGTGCCCGCCGGAATGGGCGCTGTCCTCGAACACGCCTTCATCGGCAAGGGTGTAGCCGCGCTCGGCATCTGGGCCCAGGTACCTCACTACGTCAGCGCAATGAGCTATCCAGCGGCGACCCTCGCGTTGCTGACCGGATTGCACGATGTCGCCGGCCTGGCCATCGACGCCTCGGCGCTTCGGCAGGAGACCCTCATCCAACGCCAGCGCCTCGATCAACTCGTCGCCAGCAACGACGAGCACCGTGCGATGGTGAGCCAACTCGAAGACCTCTACGATCAAGCCAAGGAACAGACCGACCTGCTCGGCACGGCCGGGATTCCCACCGGCGACGAACTTGCCGCAGAGTTCGAGCGCTTCCTACGCGACCAGGACACCTGACCAGCCATAAGCTGCGATTACGGTCGGCGAGATGAAAGTCGACGGAGGAGTCAGCTACGACCTCGGCAAGGTTGCGTCGAGTGCCAAGGAAACCGAAGCCGCCGGATACGACGGAGCGTGGACGGCAGAGACAGCCCACGATCCGTTCTTCCCGTTGCTGTTGGCGGCAGAGCATACGGAGCGGTTGGAGCTCGGCACGTCGATCGCGGTTGCCTTTGCCCGAAATCCCATGACGCTCGCCCACACCGCATGGGACCTTCAATCCTTCTCCAAAGGTCGGTTCATCCTCGGGCTCGGCAGTCAGATCAAACCGCACATCACCAAGCGATTCAGCATGGAGTGGAGTCATCCCGCACCGCGCATGCGCGAGATGATCATGGCAATTCGCGCCATCTGGGACACGTGGCAAAACGGCGCGCCACTCGCCTTCCGTGGAGAGTTCTACACCCACACATTGATGACGCCGTTCTTCGCGCCCGACCGCGGCGACCTCGGCGATTTTGGAGTTCCCAAGATATTCCTGGCAGGTGTCGGCGAGTTGATGACTGAGGTTGCCGGCGAGGTCTGTGACGGGTTCATCTGCCACGGGTTCACGACCGAGCGATACCTGCGCGAGGTCACGCTGCCGGCGCTTGCACGCGGACGGGCGAAGGCTGGCAAGTCGGTGGAGGGTTTCGAGATCGTTGGCCCGTCATTCGTCGTCACCGGCAACGACGAGGCGGAGATGGCAGCAGCCGAGGCAGGCACTCGTCAGCAGATCGCGTTCTACGGCTCGACGCCCGCATACAAAGGCGTCCTGGAGCTGCACGGTTGGGACGGCCTGCACGAAGAGCTGAACGCGCTGTCCAAGAAGGGCGGCTGGGTCGAGATGGGAAACCTCATCACCGACGAGATTCTCAACACGTTCGCGGTCGTGGCTGCTCCCGAACAGATCGCGCCCGAGTTGTCGCGTCGTTACGGCGACGTGGTGCAGCGCATCAGCTTCTACGCTCCGTACAAGAGCGACCCGGAGCGTTGGCGCGAAGTGCTCGCATCGCTGCAAGCCGCCTGACCGGATGAAGTGCGGCTAAACGAGTTCAAGGGCCTCGTCGAGGTAAAGCTCGCGGCACTTGGCACGTTGCAGCTTGCCCGACGATGTCTTCGGCAGCGTGCCTGGCTTCACCAACATGACATCGCGAGGCGGCAGACCGCAGACCTCGAGCGTGCGACGATGCAATGCCTCGCGCACGTGCGGCGGATCGTCCGTGCGCACCTCGGCAACCACGACGACACTCTCCTTGCCCTTGTAGCCCTCGACCCCGAACGCAATGACGTTGCCGGCGCGGACACCCTCGAGCGTGCCGCATGCCCGCTCGATGTCTTCGGGAAAGACGTTGCGACCACCCACGATGATCACGTCCTTGATGCGACCGCACAGCACCAGTTCTCCCTCGATCGTGTACGCCAAATCGCCCGTGCACAGCCAGCCGTCGTGGAACAACGCAGCGGTTGCGTCGGGTCGCTTGTAGTACCCGGGAGTCACCGACGTGCCGCGCAGCAACAGCTCGCCGACATGACGCTCGGGCAACTCGCCGTGCGTGACCGGGTCGACCACTCTCATCTCCAGCCCTGGCACCGCCTTCCCCAGCCGCGGGATCCGCCGTACATCGAGCTCTTCCTCCGCGTCGGCGACATCGAGCGACTTGGCGATGCGGTCGCGCTCCAACACGACACGGTCGACCGAATCGCACACCATGCCGCGGTGGCGCGGCGGAAACACCCCGCCGATCGCCAACTCCGCCATTCCGAATGCCGGGAAGACGCTGCCCGGTTTGAATCCGAACGGCGCGGCAGCTTCGACGAACGCGTCGACGGCCTTCGGATCAACAGGCTCTGCGCCGCTGAGCGCGAGCGTCAGCTTCGACAGGTCGAGGCCGTGCATCCGAGCGAGGGCGCGAGTCGCCAGCACCCACGAGAAGTTGGGTCCGGCGGTGGCCGTGCCGCCCCAGTCGCTGATCCACTGCATCCAGTTGCCCGGCTTTGCCAGGAAGTCCTGCGGCGCAGCCTGCACCAGCTGGCAACCGTTGGTCATGGGTATCGACAAGAAGCCGACGAGACCCATGTCGTGGTACAGCGGCAGCCACGACACCATCACTTCAGCCTCGCCCAGCTCGGCGGCCGTGCAGGATGCATCGATGTTGGCGGCAAGGACTCGGTCGGGGATCATCACGCCCTTGGGCTCGCTGGTGGATCCGCTGGTGTACTGCAGGATCACGAGCCGCTCCGGATCGTGCGCGGGGATCTCCAGCTTCTCGCCACTGGGAGCCATCGAGGAACCCGGCAGCACCGACGCCATCAACTCGATCGGTGGGTCGCCAATGGTTCGTTCGTAGAACGCAGCGAGCAGTTCGTCGATCACGACGATCTTGGCGTCACCGTGACGGATTCGGGCACGAGTGGATTCGATGAAGGCATCGAGCGACCCCATACGCATGGGCAGCGGCAGCACCATGCTGGCCAACCCGGCCAACCAGCAGCCCTGGACGATGGTAATGAGCTCACGCGAGGTCGGGCCGAGGATGGCCACGTGATCGCCGGGTACCAGGCCGCGAGCCTGCAGCGCAGCACCAACGACCCTGGCCTCGTCGTGAATCTCGCGCCATGGCACGAACGATTCGCCGGAGGCCGGTGCCACGGAGGGGCCCACGAACCGGACGCCGGTGGGCCGGTCAGCGGCCATGACGATGCGATCGACGATGCCGACATATGGCGACACGGTGCGCGAAGACATGATTTGCAACCGTAGTAGCGGCGCGTCGCATCGTAGGATCTTTGGTATATGACCTCGGCGAACACCCCTCCCGACGACGCCCCGAAGTTCCGATACACCGGCGCGCTCGCCCAGGAGATCGAACGTCGCTGGCAAGATCGTTGGGAGGCCGACGGCACGTTCGAGGCACCGAATCCCGCCGGGCCCCTGGCTGAGCCCGCCAAGATCGCCGACCGTCCCAAGATATTCGTGCTCGACATGTTCCCCTACCCGTCGGGCACCGGCTTGCACGTCGGTCATCCGTTGGGATTCATCGGCACCGACATCTACAGCCGGTACAAACGCATGACCGGCCACAACGTGATGTACACGATGGGGTTCGACGCCTTCGGCCTGCCCGCCGAGCAGTACGCGGTGCAAACCGGCCAGCACCCGGCCATCACGACCAACGCCAACATCGCCAACTACCGGCGGCAGCTACGGCGCCTCGGGCTCAGCCACGATGCCCGTCGCAGTGTCAGCACCACCGATCCCGGCTACTACCGATGGACGCAGTGGATCTTCTTGCAGATCTTCAACTCGTGGTACGACTGCGAGGCCGACAAGGCCCGTCCGATCGATGAACTGATCGATGAATTCGCGTCGGGTCGGCGCCCAACCGACGACGGCCGGTCGTGGAACGCGCTCTCCTCCGCCGAGCGAAGCACCACCGTCGACGCGTACCGCCTGGCGTACGTCAGTGACGCACCGGTCAACTGGTGCCCAGGCCTCGGAACAGTCGTGGCCAACGAGGAGGTCACCGCCGACGGCCGCAGCGACCGCGGCAACTTCCCAGTGTTCAAACGCAACATGCGTCAATGGATGATGCGAATCACCGCGTACGCCGATCGATTGATCGCTGATCTCGACCTGCTCGACTGGAGCGACGCGATCAAAGCGATGCAGCGCAACTGGATCGGGCGCAGTGAGGGCGCCACCGTGCACTTCCAGTCCACGGCAGGGCCAATCAGCGTGTTCACGACACGTCCCGACACGTTGTTCGGAGCGACGTTCATGGTGCTGGCTCCCGAGCACCCGATCGTGGACTCGCTCACGACGCCTGATCGGAAACAAGTCGTGTCGCAGTATCGACATCAGGCCGCGTCGAAGAAAGACATCGACCGACAGGACGACACCCGCGAGAAGACCGGCGTCGCCACCGGCTCCTACGTCATCAACCCGGTCAACGGCGAATCGATCCCGGTGTGGATCGCCGACTATGTGCTGATGGGCTACGGAACCGGAGCCATCATGGCGGTGCCCAGCGGCGACCAGCGAGACTTCGAATTCGCTCGTCTCTACGGCCTCCCGATTCCCGCCATCCAGCGGCCTCCCGATCGTGAGCTCGACACCTCGACATGGGACGGCGCCTACGTCGGTGACGCGCCATACGTCAACAGCGCCAGTGACTCGCTCGACCTCAACGGCATCTCCGGCGTCGCCGAGGCAAAGCGGCTGACCAATGAGTGGCTCGAACGCAATGGCCGCGGCGAGGCAGCCGTCACGTACAAGTTGCGCGACTGGTTGTTCAGTCGCCAGCGATATTGGGGCGAACCGTTCCCCGTCGTCTACGACCTCGACGGGAATCCGCACGGCTTGCCCGACGAATTGCTGCCCGTGGTGCTGCCCGAGACCGACAGCTTCTCGCCGCAAACGTTCGACCCCGACGACGAGTTCTCGAATCCCGAGAGCCCACTCGATCGGCTCGAATGGTGGACCAATGTCGAGCTCGACCTGGGTGACGGTGCGCAGCCCTACCGCCGCGACACCAACGTGATGCCGCAGTGGGCCGGCAGTTGCTGGTACGAACTGCGCTACCTCGACCCGACCAACGAGCAGCGCTTCGTTGATCCCGAAGTCGAGAAGTATTGGATGGGACCGCAAGAGGCCGGCCACAACGGGCGTCCACATCCCGGCGGCGTCGATCTCTATGTCGGCGGTGTCGAGCATGCGGTGCTGCACCTCCTGTACGCGCGCTTCTGGCACAAGGTGCTGTACGACCTGGGCCATGTGTCGTCGAAGGAGCCGTACTACCGGCTGTTCAACCAGGGCTACATCCTCGCCGCGGCGTACAAGGACAGCCGCGAGATCTACGTGGAGGCCACCGAGGTCGAAGAGCGCGACGGCTCGTATTTCTACAACGATCAGCCCGTCACCCGCGAGTGGGGCAAGATGGGCAAAAGCATCAAGAACGCCGTCACGCCCGACGACATCTGCGGCAGCTATGGCGCCGACACGCTGCGGCTCTATGAAATGGCGATGGGCCCGCTCGACGCATCGCGCCCATGGGAGACCCGCGACGTCGTCGGCATGTACCGCTTCCTGCAGCGGTTGTGGCGCAACATCGTCGACGAGGAGACGGGCGATCTCGCGTTGCTGCCGACGCCGGCCGACATCGAAACAAAACGGCTGCTTCATCGCACGATCAGCGGTGTGCGCGATGACATGGATGCCCTTCGCTTCAACACCGCGATCGCCAAGCTGATCGAGTTGAACAACCACCTCACCAAGCTGGGTGGCAGCCCAGCCGACGTCGCCGAGCCGTTGGTGTTGATGGTCGCGCCGCTGGCCGCGCACGTCGCCGAAGAACTCTGGGCGAAGCTCGGCCACAGTACTTCGCTCGCGCACGAACCGTTCCCAGTCGCCGACCCGGGGATGCTGGTTGCCGACACGGTCGAGTACCCGGTGCAAGTCAACGGCAAGGTTCGCGGTCACATCACCGTCGCGGCGGATCTCGACGTGTCCGCTGTCGAGGCCGCGGCCTTGGCGGATCCGAAGGTCGCAGCGTCGCTCGCCGGCGTGACGCCAAAGAAGGTCATCGTGATCCCAGGACGCATGGTCAACATCGTCGCCTGATCGTCTCGGCAATACTGGCTCGATGGCCGAGCTGCACTTTCGATCCGCGTATGAAACTCTCGACCTGTTCCGCAGTGGCGATCTCTCGCCGATGGAGCACGTCGAAGGCCTGATCGAACAGATCGAGACGCACGATCCGCTGATCAACGCGGTGGTCGACCGTCGCTACGACGAAGCACGGGCTGAGGCACGTGCTGCCGAGCAGCGTTACCTCGGCAAAGGTGACGCGCCACGCCCACTCGAAGGCCTCTGCGTCGCCGCCAAAGAGGAGCACCCGATGATCGGACGCCCGTGGCAGCAGGCGTCACTTGCGTTCGCAGGTGACGTCGCCACGTACGACCACCCGATCATCGAGCGCATCCAGGACGCCGGTGGGATCATCCACATCCGCACGGCAACGCCAGAGTTCAGTTGCGCCGGCTTCACGCACAGCAAGCTCTGGGGCGTCACCCGCAACCCGTGGAACACCGAGTTCTCACCCGGTGGCTCGTCGGGCGGGTCCGGGGCGGCACTGGCAGCCGGGTACGCGCCGCTCGCAACCGGCAGCGACATAGCCGGATCGATCCGCATTCCGGCATCGTTCTGCGGGGTTGTTGGTTTCAAGCCGCCGTTCGGTCGCGTGCCCGGCCTGGCTCCGTATCACCTCGACCAATACTGCCACGATGGCCCACTTGCCCGCACGGTCGCCGATTGCGCCCTCCTCGAGAACGTGATCGCCGGTCCCCATTGGCGCGACAACGTGTCGCTTCGGGATCCACCACAGATCCCGCGCAACTTCGCAGACGTCGAAGGGATGCGAGTCGGACTCTCGATGACGCTCGGCGACTGGTCCGTCGATCACGACATCGTCGCCAACACGAACAACGTCGCCGACGCGCTTCGCCGAGCCGGGGCACAGGTTGAAGAGGTCGTGCTTCCGTGGTCGACGGATCGTTTCTGGCAGGTGACACGTGCTCACTTCGCGGCGATCTTCGGGCCTGGCATCGGCGAGATCGAGGCCGAGCACGGCGACCTCTTGAATGACTACACCAGAGCGTTCGTGGCGACCATGAAACCCGACCTGACCTTCTACGAGGGCCTCGTCGAGGAGACCGCGCTGTGGGAGCCACTCGGCAGGTTGTTCGAGGAGATCGACGTGCTGCTGTGCCCAACCATCGCGACGACCGGCCTGCGAGCGGGCAACTCGTACATCGACGAGGCCGTGGTGATCAACGGGCAGGATCTGCCACATCACGTCGTGGCGATGATGACGTTCCCGTTCAACGTGTTCAGCCGTTGTCCCGTCTTGTCATTTCCGTCAGGCCGGGCGAGCAACGGCGTGCCCACAGGCGTTCAGGTCGTCGGGCGCACGTACGAAGACCTGAGTGTCTTTCAAATCTGCGCCGCAATCGAGGCGGCCGGCTTCGGTTTCGGATCGCCCGATTGGCGACCATCCATCACGGTTTGAATGCCATCTCCTCGCGGGCCAGATCGCCGATATGACGGAACGAAGCAACTTTGCCGTCCTCGTCGAAGGTCCAGAGGTGAACCCAGAGATCTTCCTCGACGCGCTTGCCGGTGCTGTTGAGCGAGCCTGCAATGCGCAGTACAGCGACAACCGTTGCGCCGTCGCCCGTCAGCATCTGAGGCTCGAACGTCGACAGTGTGACGCCCTCGGCGACAGCCGGGAAGAACTCGGCCACCTGCTGCTTGCCCTGACGACGTTGGAACCAAGGAAGGTCGGTGACTCGCAGACCTTCCTCCCACGAGATGTCGTCGGACATGCGATCGAGCATGTAGAGAACGTCACCTCGACCGAAGGCTGCGTACAGATCGGCGACGGTGCCGACATAGGCGGAAGTCTCGGTGGATGTAGCCGTGTTGGACATTGATGTCCCCTTTCCTCGAAACGCATTCGCCGCGCTGTCACGAACGGATCACCTCGAGAGCACCCACCGTCAGTCCGCACTGCTTCAGCTGCACGACATCGAGCATGCAGCACTCGTCATCCGCCCTATTCGGCCAGTTCAGCGATAGTCTCTTCGACGGCGGTGCTACGAACACGTATCCCGCGGTCGAGTGCAGCGCTTCGAGCGCACAGTGATTCCAGCGAGTTGTTGGTCTTTGCATCCACGGCCAACAACCCATAAAGGAATCCCCCACAATGACCACATCCACCTCGAGCAATCGCGGCGCGCGCCGTCGCAACGGCGGCAGGCACCAGGGCGCCGAACGTGCGGTTCGTACCGCCGATCAAGGGTTCGCGCCTCGCCCTGCGCCGCCCGCGCCGACAATGCAGCCAGTCGCGCCCATCAACTACATCACAGACTTCGTGGAGCTCGGCGTACCTGCTCCGCTCATCAGCGTCCTCGCCGACCGCGACGTGCTGACCGCTTTCCCAATCCAATCGGCAACACTTCCCGACTCTCTGCTCGGCAAGGACGTGCTGGGGCGCGGCAAGACCGGCAGCGGCAAGACAATCGCCTTCGCGCTGCCCATCGTCACGCGTCTCGCTGCGAGCGGGCGTCGCCGCGAGTCAAGCCGACCGCGCGCCCTCATCCTCGTTCCCACCCGCGAGCTCGCCAATCAGGTGATGATCTCCTTGAAGCCGTTGGCTGAAGCCATGTCGCTGCGAGTAGCGACCATCTACGGCGGCGTCGGCCAAGGGCCTCAAGTCTCAGCGCTTCGTCATGGAGTCGACATCGTCGTCGCCTGTCCGGGTCGTCTCGAGGACCTGATCGGTCAGCGGCACTGTCGCCTCGACGCAGTCGAGATCACCGTCCTCGACGAGGCCGACCACATGGCCGACCTCGGCTTCCTGCCGGGTGTGAAGCGCATTCTCGACGCGACTCCGGTCGGTGGCCAGCGCATGTTGTTCTCCGCAACCCTCGACAAGGCCATCGATGGCCTGGTCCGCCAGTACCTCGTCAATCCCGTCGTCCATTCGGTGGACCCTGAAGTGTCGTCGGTCAACACGATGACGCACCACGTCCTCGCCGTTGCATCCGGAGACAAGGCTGCTGTCGTCAGCGCGCTGGCGTCGGGACTGGACCGTTCCCTATTGTTCATGCGCACCAAGCACGGCGCCAAGAAGCTCGCCAAGCAGTTGTGTGCCGCAGGCATCCCAGCGGTCGAACTGCACGGCAACCTGTCGCAAAGTGCACGGGAGCGCAACTTGGCCGACTTCACCAGCGGTCAGGTCCGCGTCCTCGTAGCCACCGATATTGCCGCTCGCGGCATCCACGTCGACGACATCGCCCTCGTGATCCACGTCGACCCTCCGGCCGAGCACAAGGCTTTCCTCCACCGCTCAGGTCGCACGGCCCGCGCCGGTGCCGAAGGCGTCGTCGCCACGGTGATGACTCCCGATCAGGCGGGCGACGTACGATCGCTCGCACGCGCCGCAGGCATCACACCGACGGTCACCAATGTCAATCCTCTGCACCCCTTGCTGGCCGAGCTGGCCGGACCGTCGGCACCAAAGGTTGCACCTCGCCCACAACGCGCTGAAGACGTCGCCGCCAACGCTCGTCAGCGACCGTCGCAGCCGGGACGTCGGCGTGGACAGGCAGCAGGCGGACCACGCAACGGTCGTCCAGCGGCGGCGACCAAGGCACCCCGATCCGGCGCACCGCGCGGTGCGGGCGGGCGTAGCGGCGGTGCCCGCAATTCGAGCGGGCGTCGTCCGGCCGGCCGCTAGACAGCTGCCATGCGGAGGCCGCCACACGGCGCTACCCCTCGCCGAAGCTGATGCCGATGTCGCGTGCCGCCAACAAAGTGTCGCAATCGAGAGGCACGGTGCGCATCGAACCAATTGCTTCGACCAGCGGCACATACTCGACATTCGGCTCGTTGAGGGCAACCATCACACCGTCGAAACCCTCTTCGAGGGCGCGCACGGCGGCGGCACCGAAGCGGGTACCCAACAGGCGGTCGTGCGCGGTTGGCGTTCCACCCCGCAGCAGGTGACCCAACACCACGGTCCGTGTCTCGCGGCCGGTCAGTCGGGTGAGTTCCTGGGCCACCGCGTGGCCAATCCCGCCGAGACGCTCCGATTGATCGAACGCCTGGCCGACGACAGATCTCTGGCCATTCTTCGGTATCGCTCCCTCGGCAACCACGACGATCGCAAAACTGGCCCCACGCCTTTCACGCGACTTGATCAGCGCCGCGACAGGCTCGAGGCTGAACGGGATTTCAGGGATCAAGATCGCGTGGGCGCCGGCCGCCACACCGGCGTTGAGCGCTATCCATCCCGCGTAACGCCCCATTACTTCGACGACGAACACCCTGCTATGCGACGTCGCCGTCGTGAACACCCGGTCGATCGACTCGGTCGCGACCTCGACCGCCGTGTCGAAGCCGAACGTGACGGTCGTCTTGTCGAGGTCGTTGTCGATGGTCTTCGGGACACCGATCACTCTCAGCCCGGCCTCGAACAACCGTTGTCCGATGGCCAGTGAGCCATCGCCGCCGATCGTGATCAGAGCATCGATGTCGGCCTGACGGAACAACGACACAAGATGGTCGGTGCGGTCTTCGTAGATGAAGGTGCCGTCGGGTTGCTCGACGGGAAACCTGCACGGGTTGCCGCGGTTGGTGCTCCCCAACACCGTGCCACCCAGATAGCCGATGCCCCGCACCATGTGGCGCTCGAAGACGAAGACGCCGCTGCCTTCCTGGTACTGCTCTGGGAACATGAGGCCGTTGAAGCCGTCGCGTATGCCGATGACCTCCCATCCTCGACGGCGTGCACACAGGGTGGCACTGCGGATGACGGCATTCAGACCCGGGGCGTCGCCTCCGCCTGTGCTGATGGCGACCCGCATGACGTTTTGTTTAGCACCGACGCGAGGCCGGTCGCGACCATCAGTCGCCTGCGCTGGTCGTGTCGTCGCCGGTTGTTTCGCCGTGCGCCGAATTTCCGGGAGCCGTCGCATCCGATCGATCGTCCCGAAGTTCCTTCAGAACCTCGGAGTCCTGCAGCGTCGCCATCGGGCCGAATCCGAGCACCGCAGTGCCCTTCGCGCCACAGGCCGGACACGTGATGGCAACAACTGCCACCATGTCGTCGGGGTCCGAAGCACCTTCCAAACGTCGCAGCGAACTCATCGACACATCGGCCGGCTCCGAAATGACGCCGCATTCGACGCACTCGAGTTTCGAATCATCACTCACCACGAACGACGAATCGAAGCCACCCTGCGCATAGGCCTCGAGGACATCGGTCATCGGTACGTCGCCGGGATGTGCGGCAGGATCGTTGAACGCGGGGTCGTTGGTCATATCGCGGTGTACCCACCCCCCGGGCCCCACCAAACCATTGGCCGATCGGTACGGCCTACGATCGGGCCGTGACTACTGCAACCCCGTCCTCGACACCCAATCCCGATGCGATGAAGTTCACGCTCGACACCAGGCTCGACGGAATGTTCAACGCCACCAGCGCCGACGACGCGGCCGACAACGCTTTCGCTTTCGCCATCTTCGCTGCAGGTGGCGTCAAGACGGTCTTCGGCGTCAACGATTTCGTGACCGTCACCCGCCGACCCGGCGCTGACTGGGAGCCGATCGTCGCCGCGGTTCATGCCGCGGCGGAGGCACATCTGTAAGAGCAGAACTGTGGAGGAAGGCGGTGCGGCGTGACTCAGGATCAGTTCGATGCTGGGGCCGCCCCGACGTAACGACTGCGGTGGCGTTCGAAAACCCGCACATAGCCCTCGACCATTCGTTCGACCGAAAAGTGCTGACGTACGTGCTCGCGGCACGCGGCACGATCGATCTGGTCGATAGACAGCAGGCCCTTGATGAGTTCGTCGTCGGTGTCACCCAGAAAGCCAACCGCACCGTGCTCCACGATCTCCGGAGCCGCACCCTGCGGGCAGGCGACGACTGGTGTGCCGCACGCCAAGGCTTCGAGCATGACCATGCCGAACGGCTCGCGCCACTTGATGGGATTGAGCAGCGCTTTGGCTGATTTCAGCAGATCCCGCTTTTCCTCCGCGCCGACCTCGCCCAGGTACTCGACATCGTCACCGAGGTGCGGCCGCACGAACTCATCGAAATAGGCGCGTTCCTGCGGCTCGCGCATCTTGGCTGCAATCTTCAATCGCCACCCGGCAGCCTTGGCGACTGCAATGGCGCGATGCACTCCCTTGTTCTCTGCCATCCGCCCGAGCAACGCGACGTAGTCGCCGTCGCCATCGCCGAACGGGTAGTCCTCGACGTCGAGGCCGTGATGAACCACCGCATCGATGGGCAGGTCGGTGGAAGCTGCATGCGAGTGCGAGATCGCCACCAGCGCGACTCGAGGTACAACAGCCCCATAGATCGCGGTGTACGTACGATTGAAAAGATTGTGATTGGTGGTGACCACCGGGAGTTGCGGATACCGAGCCGAATAGATCGGCCCCGCCAAGGTGTGGTCATGAACGACCTCGAAATCCTTCACGAGCTCGTACGCACCGATGACATTTTCGAGTTCGATGTTCGACTTTCCCATTCTCACCACGTCCTCCGCCGGAATGATCGAGGCCTTCGGCACAGGACACGTCGAGTTGGGGTGACACACGAGCAACACCTCATGCCCCGCCGCCTTCAACCCACGCGCCAGCACGTCGAGGACTGCTTCTGTTCCTCCGTACGCAGGTGCAGGTATGGGCAACCACGGCGGAGCAATGATCGCGACCTTCATTTCGTTCTCCTAGAACCGTCGACTACCGAAGGTGACGCAAGGTGTCGGAACCGACTGCGGTGGATTCGTCGGTGCGCAACGCAAGCTCGACGGCGCGAACTGGCGATGACGACTGCAGCCTGTTGAGGAAGTTCCGAGCCCAGCGATGAACGTCGTTGTGCTGCACCGCCGCCCGCATGGTTCTCTGTCGCGCGGCGCGCTCGGCAGCCGGCATCTCGATGGCCGCCACGAGTGAACGCTTGATCGCCTCGATGTCGTATGGGTTCACGATCAACGCCCCGTCGAGGTCGTGTGCGGCCCCCGCGAACTCGCTGAGCACCAGGGCGCCGTCTAGGTCGCCACGAGCCGCGACGAACTCCTTGGCGACAAGGTTCATGCCATCGGCGAGCGAGGTCACGACGAGCACATCCGCCGACCGGAACCACATCGCCACCTCACCCTCGTCGAGTGAGGTGTTCATGTGGATGATGGGACCCGAACCGTCACTGCGCGGGTGATTGGCATTGATCTTGGCGACCAGCGTCTCGACTTCTTCGCGCTCGTCCTCGTACGCGGCTACGTCGGCGCGGCTTGGCACGGCAACCTGAACAAACGTGCACTTCTCGGTATCGAGGCGACCCTCGTCGAGCAATTCACCAAAGGCGCGAAGCCGCTGCGAAATGCCCTTCGTGTAGTCGAGCCGATCGATCCCGAGGAAGATGGATTCGCCACCGACCTTGGCGCGATTCTCCATCGCGGCCGGAGCGGCGCGATGACCGAGCGAATCCCAGTGGTCGAAATCGACGGAGATCGGGAAGGCATCGACGTCGACGACATGCACGCCGTCGAACAAGGTGTGCCCGCGTGTTCGAGCGTCGACCAGGCGGTCGGCCGCAGCGACGAAGTTGGCGACATCCTCCGGGACCTGGAAGCCCAGCACTTCGGCTCCGAGCATGCCTCTGATGACATCCTTGCGCCACGGCAACATCGAGAACAGTTGCGCGTTGGGAAAGGGGATGTGCAGAAATAGCCCGATGTGCAGATCCGGTCGCTTGGCCCGGATCAAGGCAGGCGCCAGAAGCAGGTGGTAATCGTGGACCCAGACCGTGCCGCCAAGCGGCGCGATACGGGCGACAACCGACGCGAAACGGCGGTTGATGATGCGGTATGACTGCCACCACGCGCGATTCAACTCAACTTTCCGCAGGCGACCGTGGAACAGCGGCCACAGGATTGCGTTCGCGAAACCCCGGTAGTAGCGGTCGACCTCGTCGTTGCTCAGCGCGACAGGATGCAGATGAAGGCCCTCATGGTTGAACGGTTTGAGCGCAGGCGCTTCAGGCCCTGCCCAGCCGACCCACTGGGTTCCTGCTGCGGTAACCGATGACAGAGCAGACGCCAAGCCCCCTGGGCTGGTATTGAACGTGCCGTCTCGATCGACTTCGACAGGCAGCCGATTGGCTACCACGACGAGTCCCTTCATCAGTTCAAGCCTTTCAGATTCTCATCGAACCCTTCCCGAGGTACCCGATGGTATCTCCACCGCAACGATGTCACGACCCGAATGCCGAGTAGCCACATCTGGCAGGTAAGAAAGGGGAGTGGAAAAAATGGTAGTTGCAGTTGACATCGATGGGACGCTGTACGACGGGGTGGAGGTTGCGCAGGAAGCGATCGACGCGCTCCGGCAGGCCCACGCCAACGGCCACACGTTGATCATCGTCACCGGACGACGATGGGCCGAACTCGGCTATGTGGTGCCCGACGTGCTCGAACTCACGGATCGCGTCATTTGCGAGGAGGGCGGGGTGCTCGTGAATGTTCTCACAGAGGAACTCACGTTGCTCGCCGAGCCTGCCGAGCCCGAACTTGTTGCGGCCTTGAAGGCCGCGAAGGTTCCCAACCTCGACGTTGGCCACGTGGTCATCGGCGCGCCGACATCTGCACTCTCCCTTGTCACCGAAATACGCGACCGCGTGGGCAGCAGCCGGCACATCGTGACCAACAAGGGGTCCATCGCTCTCGCTCCCCCGGGCTGCGACAAGGGCATCGGTCTGCGAGCCGCGATGGCAGAACTCGGTGTAGGCGTTCGACCGGTCCTGGCAATCGGTGACGCTGCCAACGACTTGCCGATGTTTGCAATCGCGAGGATCGGGGTCGGTGTTGCTAACGCTGACGACGCTGTGCGAGCTTCTGGCGTGCCACTGACCACGGCCAGTTTCGGCTCCGGCGTGGCGGAGGCACTGCACCGGTATATCCCGGCACCGCGAGCGGGCTGAGATCGTCGACGATCGACCCGTTCGGCGAGAAGGCGGCAACAACATCGGGAAGTACTTCACGCACGCTGGCCACACCATCGTCGATACGGATGTTGAATCGCCGATCGACCAACCGAACACCTCCGAGGAACAGATCGTCCTCGATTGCCCCAGGTATCGGATCCACGCGAAGGCCTCGTGACTCGTCGGGCTCCATGCCCAACATGATGCGCAGCAGCAGGAACGGTGTCGCCGCCGCCCAGGCCTGTGGCGAGCACGAAGTAGGGAACGGGATCGGTGTTTCCACATCGGACCGATCGAGCCCGCTGAACAACTCCGGCAATCGGCCTTGCCACGCCTCGGACGCGGCGAGCAGGCCGCTGGCGACAGTCAGTGCGTGAGCATCGAACCCGTAGCGCTTCAAGCCGGCGGCGCACAATGCCCCGTCGTGAGGCCAGACAGTGCCGCAGTGGTAGCTCATCGGATCGTAGCCGCGCTCGTCGTCGGCGAGCGTCCTGATACCCCAGCCGTTCCACATCTCCCGAGACATCAGGCGCTCGGCAACCTGCGCTGCGCGATCGGTGTCGACGATGCCACTCCACAGGCAGTGACCCATGTTGGAGGTCAACGAATCAACCGGTTCCTTGTCGGGTCCCAAGCCCACCGCATACCAGCCGCAATCCTCCAGCCAGAAGTCGCGATTGAAACGCACCTTGAGGTCAGCAGCGAGCGCCTGGTGCCTCAGGGCGGTCTCAGGGTCGCCGAGCCTGATGGCAATTGCAGACCGAGCAAGATGGGCGCCGTATGCGTACCCCTGGATCTCACACAACGCGAGTGGCGTTTCGGCGACACGACCATCGCGATAGCGGATGCCGTCGCCCGAGTCCTTCCAACCCTGGTGGGTCAAGCCACGATCCGAGGTCTTGTGGTACTCGATGTAACCGTCGCGATCCTTGTCGCCGTAGGTGGCCATCCACTCGAGCGCGCGATCCGCGTGCGGCAACAGCTTGCGCAACGCGTCCTCATCGAGCCCCCACCGACTGAGCTCGCCCAGCACCACGACGAACAGCGGGGTTGCATCAGCCGATCCATAGTACGTGCTGCCGCCCGTGAGCGTCGGCGCGTCGACCCCGAGGTAGCGGGTCTCGTGCATGATCCGGCCTGGCTCTTCTTCGGTCACCAGGTCGACGACCCGACCTTGCAACTCAGCGAGCGCTTCGAGCACGCCGATGGCCAACGTTGGATCGACCGGCAGCGACATGTACGAGCTGATCAACGCGTCACGACCGAACAGCGTCATGTACCACGGCGCGCCGGCGGCGATGACGGGTCGGTGGCGACCCGTGGGGTCGTGCAAGCGCAACGCGGCGATGTCTTCGATCGAGCGGTCGTACGCGGCGCTCAACTGCCGATTGGCACTGCGCAACTTCGGCACCGACGACAACCATCCCTCATTGCGCTTCGTTGCGTTGGGCAGGCTCGGGTGATGGTGCCGGCGTTCGATCCATTTCGTACCGAGGGCAACCATGAGATCGAGTTGCAGCATTTCGACACCGTGGGGTTCGATGTTGACGCTCCACAAGAACCCATGCGTCGACACCTGCACAGGTGGTCCTTCGACGGTCAGCTCGGCCTGGCGATGAATGTCGCCGAGGCGCCATCCGAAGAGGAGGCTGTCTTCCTTGATCTCCAGTGAGTGCTCCCCCTCGCCGCTCGGCCGGCCTTCCTTGATTGCGAACACGTCGGCAAAGTCAGCAGCGACCTCCAGCTCGACGATCGCAGAAACGGGCGACGACGTCGTGTTGCGCAGCTCGACCTGTTCGTGCCACACCGATCCGAGTTGACGGCGGCGCACCACCAGAATTCGCGGGTCGGTCTGATGCTGAGCGAGCGAGCGCCCCACGAACGTGCACTGGCTTGCATCGACAAGGCTGACAGCGAGGGGCTCGACGGCGACGCCCCCGACGAGCAACCTGGCCTGACTGAGAACGCGCATGTCGGCGAAGAACACGCCATGTGTGGGGTTGGTGCTGAAGTCGCCGGAACGTCCACTGAGGCAAAACGTCTGACCGTCGACCAAGGTGATGAGACCGGTCGGGTCGCCCAGGCTGGTCGGTTCGCCGGCAAGTACCCAGGGACTCGGCTGCGCATGTCCAGCGTTCATTGACTCATCCTGCCTGATTCGTGGCGTCGCGGTAGTTCGGGCGCCACTTGTGCGCCTCGACAGCCGCAACTATTTGCTCGTCCTCGAGATGATCGGCCAGGCCCTCGGAGACGGCTTGGCGAGCGACCGCGAGCGCGACAGCGTCGGCAACGTCGCCCACCTGTGTGAGCGGTGGCAGCAACGTCAGGGGCGCTCCGGCGTCCCTGGGCACGACCGAGGCGATGGCAGTTGCTGCCGCGCTGAGCATCGAATCGCTGACCTTGGAGGCACCGACCGCGACCACTCCGCGACCGAGGCCGGGGAACAAGTAGAGGTTGTTGACCTGAGTGATGGCATGGGATTCGCCCCCTACCATCGTCGGGGGGAACGGACTTCCGGTGCCTACCACTGCACGACCGTCGGTCCAACCCAGCACATCGACCGGTACGCACTCGGCGCGGCGTGTTGGATTCGACAGCGGCAGCACGATCGGGCGGAGGACCGACTCGGCCTGCGCCCGAATGACCTCCTCGGTGAAGAGCCCCGGCTGGCCGGTGACGCCGACCAGCGCATGTGGAGCGACATGTCGAACGACCTCGAGAAGGCCGACTTGTCCACGATCGTCTCCCAGAGCGGCGACCGATTCCCACGGTCGTACGAATTCGGCCTGAAAGTCGGGGAGACCGTCGAGGCGGTCGTGTAGCAGGCCGTCGTGGTCGACGAGCCAGCAACGCCGACGCGCTTCGTCGATCGACATGCCTGCCGAGACGAGTGCGCCGACTGCCTGCCGAGCAATTCCGATGCCGGCGGACCCGGCGCCGACGATCACGACGCGCAGATCCGTGAGCGGCGTCGCAGTGATCCGCATCCCGCCAACGATCGCGGCGACACCCACGGCCGCCGTTCCTTGGATGTCGTCGTTGAACGAGCAGATCCTGTCTCGGTGCGCGGACAACAACCGGTTGGCATTCCGTTGGGCGAAGTCCTCCCACTGCAACAGGACGCGAGGACAGCGCAAGCGGAGTGCGTCGACGAACGCGTCGACCAACTCGTCGTACTCCTCGTCTCGAAGACGTCGATGTCGCCAACCCAGATACAACGGATCCGACAGCAGCTCCTCGTTCTCGGTTCCGACATCGAGGAACACCGGCAGGGTCCGCTCGGGGTCGACACCGCCAACCGCCGTATAGAGAGCCAGCTTGCCGATGGGGATCCCCATACCGCCGACACCGAGATCGCCGAGGCCGAGGATTCGTTCACCGTCGGTCGCGACCACGACATCGACATCACCATTTGACAGCGCATTGTCGAGGAGTTCTGGGACACGATGCCGATCGAGCCACGAGATGTACAAACCGTGCTCGCGGCGATAGGTGCGTGACCATTCCTGGCATGCCAAGCCGACCGTCGGCGTATACACGATTGGAAGCAGCTCCTCGAGGTTGTCGACGAGGAACCTGTAGAACAACACCGAGTTGTTGGCCTGGAGAGCGCGAAGGAAGATGTGTCGCGCGATGTCACCATGCGCGGCGTCGAACTCCTCCCGCACTCGCTGCAGTTGGTTGTCGAGGTCTTCGACCACTGGTGGCAGCAGCCCATTGAGGTGGTACAGGTCGCGTTCATCTGCCGTGAATGCGGTCCCCTTGTTGCGATAACGATTGGCAAGCAACTGGCGGCTGACCAGCATCAGGGTCGACCGAGTAATGCGCTCGACACATTGGCGTCGGCATAGGCACGCACGGAATCGAACATTACAGGCACGCTGCCGCAACCGGTTGGACTGTGCCCACCTCGATCGAACTACGTTGTCGACTGTTCTGTCATCCCATTGCCATTCCCATTTCCCAAACCCATGTGGAGGTCTCATGCCCAGCGTCACTGTGCCAGGAAGTCACGGTCGCGCACTGCGAGTCAACGCCGGTGAAACCGTGCGGGTGATCAACACCCATGGCACTCAAGTCGTCGACTTCTGGGCAATACGAGCCGACCGACCGGAGATCGCGATGTCGATGCAGCACTCCCGAGTGCTCTGGAGTCACCTCCGCCCCCACCCCGGCGACCAGATGCTCGACGAGGAACGCTCACCCATTCTCACATTCGTGGAGGACACCAGCCCCGGCGTTCACGACACGTTCATCGCGGCGTGCGACAAGTTCCGATACGAGCAACTCGGCGCGCCTCCATCTCATCGCTCGTGCTGCCAGAACTTTGCCGAAGCCTTGGCGGAGTTTTCGGTCGTGCGCAACACACCGGTTCCGGCGCCGCTGAACCTGTTCATGAACATTCCGTGGGATCTCGACGGCAAGATTGCCTTTGAGCCGACCGTGTCGGCACCCGGCGACAGCGTGCTGTTCCGCGCCGAGGACAACGTGATTGTCATCGCGTCGGCATGTCCGCAAGACATCATCCCGATCAACGGTCCCGGTGGTGGTGCGCCGGTGGATGTCGAGATGGTCAGCTCGGCGTAATCGAACCTTCGATGTCGATCACTACATCGGTGTCGACCGAACTGAACACGCAGAACTGACCGGAGTCCGAGGTCGTCACGACGGCACGGTTGGAGACGATCGCGCCAGCAACGACATTGAGGTTCGACACGATGGGAACCGTCGCCCCGCACGGATAGAGCGTCACGAATCCGCGACCTGCCGGTTCGACGGCCGTGACATTCACGATCGCCCCGGCTGGGGCATTGTCGACGGTGACCGCCAGCGGCTGGCCACGAGCGAGTCTGCCGGTCAGTCGAGTGTCGATGAGTCGTCGTGGATCGATCGGTGTCACGTTTCCGCCGACGTTTCCGTGCGTGGCTTGCAGGTCGACCACCACATCGGTTTCTGTACTGCTGAAGATGCACAGTTGCCCCGAGCCGAGGCCCACGGTTGCAGAAGCGGCCACATCGCGGCCGGACGTGACATTGAGGTTCGAGGTTGGCGGCGGGAGAGTCGAGCCGGCGCAGGGTCCGGGAAGCACACTGAGGAATCCATTGCCTGCCGGATCGACCGCAGTCACATTCACCGTTGCGGCCGAGGCGCCTGCGTCGACTCCGGGCAAGGAGGCGACATCGACGACGAGCAAAGCGCCGGCCGCGAGACGGCGCTGCGCGACGGGCAGGATCTGGTGCTCACCAGGTCTCGAATCGACGAGCCGAACCGGTGTCAACGGTGTCGACCGGAGTCCGCTCGGCGCTATCCATCCGCTGACATCGACCAGCACGTCGGTCGGCCGCAAAGAATAGACACACAATGCACCGCCCCCGAGACGCACGACTGCCGAGTTCGCGACGATCGACAACGCCTTGGCGTTGACCATCGAGGCGACGGGCATCGAGGTGCCGCACGGAAACGCGGTCAGGAAGGTGTCGGCACACGGCTCGACTGCAGTAAGGGAGATCAACGCGGCGGTCGCGTCGAGGGGCACGTCGTTGGTTCCGGCTATCTGCAGGCTCAGCATCTGGCTCGCACCGAGCTTGCCTGACAGCTCTCGTGTATCGACGACGCGTACCGGAGTGGGCAGCAGTTCAAGACCACCGCTGACCGCGGGAGGGATCGGACTCCCAGGTGGCACCTCGCCTCCCGACCAAACATCGGTCGTGCATCTCACGGGAACGACGGGGATCTGATCGAGTACGTCACCGATGAGATCCCCGATGGCGGTCGCGGCTTGCGGACCGAGGTGGATCCCGTCCGCCGAGAACCAACTCGACGGCATTCCGGCGCTCAAGGTGGCCCAATCGGCCAGCATCAGCTCGGGATCAGTCCGACTTCGCAACACAGCGTTGCTCTGGCGGAAGCGAGCGGCGTTGCCTGCTCCCCCGGCCTCGCGATAGGTGAGCCAGATGACATGTTCGATTCCTTGCCGATGCGCCTCCGCGATCATCACATCGACTGCTGCGCCTATTCCGAACTCACCGGTCGCAGGATCGTCGTAGCCGGCCGCGATCACGAGTGCCCGGTTGTACTGGCCTGCCCGCCCGCGCAGCACAGTGATGGCGTTGGTCGGGGCGGGACCCGGAGGGATGCGACAACTTGTGGTGATCAGCCGGCGGCATCCAGCGGTGTCAAGGATGAACGAGTGCCGCGTGGCCAACGCTGCGCGGCCCGCGGAGCTGTACGACTGGGCGAGACCGTTGAGCACCGAGTCGCCGATCAGCAGCGCCTCGACCGGCGGCGCATTCGCGGCGACAGATGGCGGAACCAGCGCAGGTGCTGCGACGCCAAGTAGCACCGAAATCACGATCCGTTTGACTGTCAGGAAGGACCGCCTCGCGACGCACGAACACTCACTCGGGCCAACGCTAGCCATCTGAATGACGCGTATGGCCGATGTCGATAACGCGTGAATTGCGTAGGGTTGCGGGCGATGACCGAGGCCAACGTCGAGACTGTTGATGCTCGGCTCTCGCCTTGGGCTCCGCTGAGGCATCCGGTGTTCAGGGCACTGTTCATCGCCCAACTGGCATCCAACATCGGCACGCTGATGCAAAGCGTGGGTTCCGCATGGCTGATGGGCGACCTCGGTGCATCGCCGTTTCTCATCGCCTTGGTGCCGACGGCGACCATGCTGCCCGTTCTGTTCTTCGGCATACCTGCAGGCGCGCTCGCTGACATCTTCGATCGCCGCCGGCTGCTGATCGGCGGGCAGATATGGATGCTTGTCTGCGCTGCGGCGCTGGCCGTGATGTCGTTCCTCGACGTGGTGACCCCCGTGAGTCTGTTGGCGCTGACGTTCGGCCTTGGTACCGGATCGGCGATGACATTTCCCGCGTTCCAAGCCATTCAGCCGGATCTGGTGCCGCCGCGAGACTTTCGCCAAGCATTCGCGCTCAGCGCGTTGACGTTCAACGTTGGTCGGGCGATCGGACCTGCGATCGGAGGATTCGTCGTTGCTGTGGCCGGCCCGGCCTGGGTGTTCCTGCTCAACGCTGCGTCGTTCTTGGCAATCGTCGGTGTGCTCGTATGGTGGCGGCGGCCGGTGGTCGAGGAGTCGATGCACACCGAAACGCTCAGTGGCGCGATGCGGGCCGGCCTTCGCTATGCCGCTCACTCGCCTGCCTTTCGAGCCGTGCTCAACCGCACCGCGGTCTTCACGTTTCCTGCTGCAGCGCTCCAGTCGCTGCTGCCGATCATCGCCCGCAGTCGCCTGGAGCTCTCGAGCGGGGGGTACGGCGTGTTGCTCGGATGCTTCGGCATCGGCGCCGCTTGCGCAGCGGTGATACGCCCGCGTCTCGACGAACGCTTTCACCACGACCAACTGGTCTTCGGCGCGTCCGTGGTGGTCGCTGCCACACTTGTCGTGGAAGGTGTCAGCCGCATGCCATGGGCCACTGGCATGGCGATGTTCGTCGGTGGGTTGGCATGGTCGACCGCATTGACCAGCACAGGCGTGGCCGCGTTCTCGGCCTTGCCGGAGTGGGTGCGGGCCAGAGGCATGGGCTTGTACATGCTCGTGCTAGCCGGCTCGGTCGCCATCGGCAGCGCCGGCTGGGGCGTCCTCGCCGAGGTCAGCCTCACGAGTGCGCACCTCGCCGCGGCGGGTGTTCTGCTCTTGTCGTTGGCGACCAGTCGGCGCTGGTTGCTCGGCGCGGCCACCGGGCTCGACCTGCGAATGGTTCCGACGGACGACCCAACCGTGACGATCGTCCCTCACGCCACCGATGGGCCGGTGCTCGTGACCGTGATGTACGTCGTGCCGGCCGACGATGTCCGCGCGTTCGCAGAGTCCATGCGACGGGTCGAACGCCATCGCCGTCGAACCGGCGCCTACCGCTGGGGCCTGTATAGAGACCTCGCTGAACCCGACCGATTCATCGAGACCTTCTATGTCGAGTCGTGGGGCGAACACCTTCGCCAGCATCGACGTACCACCGCCAACGCCGACCTCTTCCTCGATCCCGTTCGCAGATACATGGGATCCGCCCCCGTCGTGACGCACTACCTGTCGGTCTACACAGCTGCCGGCCTCGACCAGACGGGCCACAATGCGCCGGAACGAATGGAGGCGACCGAACCGTGATCCGGCCGACGTCGTCTAGACCGGCCATGGCTTGCCTGTTCGAAGGCCCTGATTCGGCGTCCCTGCCGCCTCCGGAGACCGCTGAAAGCCGGCGGGAGTGGCTCGATCGTCGCGCCACTTCAATCCCTCTCGAATCGTCAGTGACGAAACTCTCGCTGGCTGCTCCGAACCCTCTCGAATCGTCAGTGACGAAATGGACCGTTCCGAGGCGGGGTTCATAACGTCACGGACGATTCACGAGCGCCCGCCGCGGCACGGCGTTCGTAACGTCACGGACGATTCACGAGGACGAGGTGCGCAACGGGGGGAACCTCGACGGAAGCCCTTTGGCTGCGACCTGGAACAAGTGCATTGCCTCTGGAAGCCCGCGCAACTTGTGCGAACCGAGCGCCTTGAAGCGGACACCTCCTCCGGGAGCCGACGACATGACACCCTCGCGTGTGTTGGCAGACACCACGACCTGCCCACCGTGGCCGACTGCGGTGATGCGCGATGCGGTGTTGACGTCCATGCCGACGTAATTGGTTTCGGTGGAGGTCGGGTAACCGCTGTGGATTCCAATGCGCACCTTCACGTCGAGGTCGTCGATCCACGATCGAGCGAGTAGCTCGAGCTGCAGTGCGATTGCTGCGTCGACAGCCAATCGCGGGGCCTCGAACACTGCGAAGAACTCGTCAGCGCGTGCCTCGACCTCGTGGCCACCGGCCTTCACAACCCCATCACGAAGGATGGACCACACTCCGTCGATCAACTCCTTGTAGCGGGCACCCAACTGCTGCACCAGCGCGGTGGAACCTTCGATATCGGTCATCAGCATCGTGACGAACCCGGATGGAAGGTCTCGTGGCCGCGGCTGTTCGCCGAGCGTGCGCTCGCTCTGCAACTGACCGGCAATGAAACCCACTGGCACGATCTTGAACTTCTTTGCCGCATTCAGCAGACGCATGCGCGCCTGCTCGCGTGCCGGCTCGTCTTCGAACGCGACCTGCCCGAAACGGACGAGAGCATTGCGCACGTGCGCTGGATCATGGATAGGAAGCCGTCGATGGCCGGTGGAGTCGATGTATGCGAAGGCTCGGTCGGGCAGACTGGCTCGCTCCTTCGGATCGAGACGAGGCATGCGCTGACGATACCAATGGGGTGTGATTCGCTCCGGTGCGCGCCAACGCGGAGGTGCTGTTCGCTCCCAAAGTAGTGCTATCCGACGAGACGTCCGATTGATCGTTACGGTTTCGGGTTGTGCTGGTCGTCGATCGCGGCGTCCAAAATCCGCTGCGCGGTCACCAGCAGTGCCTCGGCATTGGCGTCGGCCGCGTTGCGGATGAGGCGGAACGCCTGGTCGGTGCTGCAGTCCTGGAGGGCGACGAGCACGCCCTGCGCACATGCGACCAACGAGCGTTCGTCGTACTCGGCCTGCAGCTGCGATCTGATCGTCTTGGCCGCGCTGAAGATCTCCGACCTGGCGATTGCATTAGCGGCTTCTGCGCACACCAGATCCGCTGTGTTCTGATCATTGTCGTCGAACGCGTCGGCCTGTCGTGAGTAGACGTTGAGCGTGCCAATGACGGCGTCGTCGTATGTGATCGGCGTAGACAACACGCTGAGCACGCGTTGATCAGCCGCGCCGGCAGCGAAGTGTGGAAACCGTTCGTCCTCAGAGAGGTATCCGACCCGGATGGCGCGACCTGCCAGCGCGGTGATACATGGTCCTTCGTCGACGTTGTACTGCGTGAGATCGAGCTCGAGTGCGACATGATCAGTGATCGCGACTGTCGACGGTTGTCCGTCGATCAGCAAAGCAATGCTCGCACCGGAGCTGGTGCGAAGATGGTGCGTGGCGAGCCGTACAAGCCGCTGGAGATCGTCAGCGAGTGAACGTTCCTTGAGGACAGCGAGCGCGAGCAACGTCAATGTCGTCGTCAGCTCAGGGTTGCGGTTTTCCATCCGGCTCCTTCGTGGATGCGATCGCCGTACCCGGCCACTGGCACTGTCAAACGTCGCGGCCCCGCTTGGTCAATCAGCGAACGAAATTTCCCGTGACGGTCGACACGTCATGGATCGGTCACCTCGAGCGCGGCGCCGCGCGTCCCTCGGATCCGCCGCGCTGCTCGCTGATTTTGGGCTCGATCGGCTGGGCTCCACTGCACTCAGGCCCTCATCCGAAGTGATGTCAAACGCTCGCTTGACGCAGGGTGACGCCCTAGCCACAATGGGGACCAGCCTCAACAGGAAGTGCCGAGAATGCTTGACGACGTATTGCGAGTCGAAACCTCTTACGTGGATGGCGTGGTTCTGATCTCCCTGCGTGGCGACGTCGACGTCGACTCGGTTCTCGCCCTACAAGTCGTTCTCTACGAACTCAGCCTCGACGACCACGTCGTGGTCGAAATGCAACAGGTCCGATTCATTGACTCGAGTGCCCTCAACGTGCTCACTTCCCAGTCGCTGCTGATGAAACAAGCTGGCGGGTCGTTGCGCATCGAGAATCCGTCGCGCGGTGTCGACCGACTCGTCGAGGTCACCGGCCTGGCCGAGTTCTTCTACGAGCCGGTCGCGCAAGAGATCGCCTGACCGCTCGACCTGCCGTGAATTGACGAGGCGGCGCACAGCGCCGTCGATGGCAAGACCGACCATCAGCAACACGACAGCGACGATTCCGTCCAGCCACCAGTGATTGCCCGTGGCCGATACCACGATCATCGTCAGGACCAAATGCAACAAGAACAGCCAACGCCAGCGGCTGGTACGTGCCGCGACGATGCCGAACGAAACGACGGCTGCCCAACCAACGTGGATGGACGGCATCGCCGCGAACTGATCCGATACGCCGGTGCCCACGGGTCCGTAGAGCGATAAGCCGTAGTGCGTCGAGAGATCGATGTACCCGAGGTCGGGCAGGAACCGTGGCGGCGCGACCCGAACGAAGCGGATCACCATGCAGAACGCGGTGAGGATCGCCAACGAGTTGCGCCAGCGGGAGTACATGTCCCGGTGGCGCACGAAGAGCCATACAAGGAAGGCGATCAGTGCGGGCACATGCGCGATCGCGTAGTAGCCGTTCGAAAACTGCGCGAGCCAGTCGTGTCGCAAAACGAAACGTTGCAACGACAACTCTGTCGGCATGTGAAGGCTGTGCTGCAGCTGGTCGATCTGGCGGGCACGGTCGATGGCGCCATCGGTCCGCGTCAGTGGCAGCACTCTGGCTAGCCGCCAAATGGAGTACAGCGAAGCCATCAGCGCCAACTCCTGGGCAGCCGTCATGACCGCGGCTCGCATCTGCGTCGGGCGAGCCCTACGTAGTCCGATCGCGACAAGTCCACACAGGGCCGCGACGACTGCCGCCTGATCCCACGTGGGCCAATCCATGCCGAGCAAGCCTGCCGGGCGTAGCGCGCCGACGCAAGGTCAGCGGGTCTTGATCATCAGCCGGGTGGGTCGACGTGAATGAAACTCTGCGTTTGAGCCAGCCCAGTCGCGGCACTCCTTCGGTGGATCTTTCGAGACGTCCTCAAGTCCACGCAGAACCGTGTACTACCAGAACTGCACCGCGGTGCGCGCTGCGGGCGCTGCCCCCCATTCACGCCGGCGATCCGGGGTGGCAGACCAAGTTCGAGCGTGATGGCGACGGAATCGGCTGTGAGTGACGCGAGGCGGCCGTCACCGGCGTGACGTGGCTCGCCAGGCTTGATCTCGCGCCAGAGGTCTTCTCCGCCCACCTGCACGGCCAGATCGTGCACGCCCTGATTGATCAGCCCGTACATCGGCCGCGATTCCGCTCGATAGCCATGACCGCCTCTACTACCCAGATATGCGAACAAGTACCGGGCCTTTGACCCGATTTGTCGAGGAAGTGACCAGCAACGACGCGGCCGGCGGGCGCTGGCCCGTAGCCGCATCGTTGCTGGTCTGCCGACTCAGCCGGCTGAGTACAGGCCTCCCTCGCCTTCGACGTCGATCTTGACACCCTCCCCGACCTTGTAGGTCTGCCCCGCTGGGTCGTATTCGGACATCACGCCGAACTCTGAGATATAGGCGTCGGTGACGCCATCTACATGACCGATGCCGCCGATGGCGATCGGCCCCTTGAGGTCGAAGGACCAGAAGCCGTTCATCAGGTTTGCCCGAGTGAGTCCTCCATCCATCTTCGACGCCCGTGTAAGCGCGTCAACGACGTAGAACGCAGCGTTGTATCCGGTGAAAACGTTGCCAACCTTGGCATCGATCCCCGGACCGTATGTGCCCACATCCGCGAGGTATTGCTTCACGCCGGCATCGTCTGCATATGCCGGATCAGACGGATCCTTCGCAACGACGAGCGTGAAGACGTTCGCCGCGGCCTCCCCCGCTGGCACCATGAACTGCTGGATCGATTGACACGTGTAGGAGTTGAGGATCGGTCCGGTGAAGCCGCCTTGGCGAGCGAGGGTCATCAAGCTCGTGCAGAACGTCGATGTCGTTCCGCCGATGATGACGTCGGGCCCGCCTGCGAGAAGTTGGGTGACCTCATTGGACAGATCCGATGTCGCCTCATGGGCGACGTCTGCGACGATCTCGTATCCTGCGGCCGGTAGCTCCTTGTCGAGTGTTGTCTTGTAGGTCTTGCCGAAGTCGTTGTTGAACGACAGGATCGCGACCTTCTTGGCGTCGGGGAACTTCTCCTTGATGAACTGCACCCAGACCTTGGCCTCGACCGTGTACGACGGGATACCCCCGGTCGTCCAAGGAAAGTGCTCCGGATCGCCCCACGCCGGGAAGCCGGTGCCGACGAGCGCCTGTGGCACGCATGCATCCGCGTACAACTGCCGGGTGCCTGCAACGTTCGGCGTACCGATCTGGAACACGGAAGCGAAGATCTTGTCGCCGTCGAGCGCCTCTTGGACAGCAGGCGCCGACTTGGCTGGATCGTAGGCATCGTCCTTGGTGACGACCTCGATCTGGTGACCATCGACGCCGCCCTCTTCCTTGTTGATCTTGTCGAAGTACACCTTCATGCCTTGACCGATGACGCCGAATCCGGCCAACGGGCCGGTTTGAGGCCCGATGAAGCCGATCTTGATCGGTGCGCCGTCAGCTACAGCTTCGGTGGTGTCGGCCGGGCAGTTGTCGGTGGGCACCTGGAACGTCGCCGCCGCGGGTTCGGTCGAGGCAACAGAGGTTTCGGCGTCCGTCGACGCTGTGGTCTCCTCCGTCGTTGTTGCTGTGGTGTCAGAAGGCGCAGCTTCTGAGGTCGCCGAAGCAGCAGTCGTCTCCGACGCTCCATCCTTGTTGTCGTCGCTGCCGCACGCTGCGGCAATGAATGACAGGCAGACTACGGCGGTCAGTCCGAGTCGAGCCCTGGTTGAACGTTCTCTCATGAGTACCTCTCCCTCGTTGTTTGTTGGACGCTTGCGATCGCGATGTCAGACTGGCTGGGTTGATTCGGTGGTCGCCTCACTTGCGGTGGGCGGGGTCAGCGAAAGCGCCTCCGGTGGTGGCAGGCGTGGGACGAACACCACGAACTTCGAACGTAGCTGGCGAAGTCCGTACACGATGCCGTGAGGCATGAAGAAGATGATGAAAACAAGAATCACTCCAAACAGGATTCCGGCTTGCGGGCCCTCAAGCTTTCCCAGCAGTGGCCAGTCGACTTCGAATGCCCAGTAGGGCAACCATTCCACGAGCACACCGCCGATCGCCGGACCCAGGATGGTGGCGACGCCTCCGATCACGAGGCCGGCGATGAACTCAATGGAGCGCTGCAGCCCGAAGGTGTCAGGTCCGATCGTCGTCGACGCCAGCGCGAAACAGCCCCCGCCGATCGCGGTGACGAACGCGCTTGTCGCGAAAGCGAGCACCTTGTACCGAGCTGGATATACGCCCGACACAGCGGCTCCGGTTTCGTTGTCGCGCATGGCGACAAGACCTCGACCGACCCCACTGCGGATCAGGTTGGAGGTCAGAGCGAAGAGGATGATCGCGATCACTACCACCGTCGTGAAGACCCAGTCGTTGGCGGTCCAATCATCGGGAACCCACGACGGAGGGTTCCAATGGAAGCCCTTCGTCGTGGTCACGTCTCCGCTGCTGATGACCTTGCCGTTGCTGCCTCCCGTGAGGCTTGCGACGTTGACACCGAAGAAGTCGTCGGACTTGACGATCGCCGGAAACGCAAGGGCGAGCCCCAGCGTGATCAACGAGAGGTACAGGCCACGTATCCGGAGCGCCGGAATGCCGATGACGGCTCCGACGAGAAAACCGAGGGCGCCGGCAACAGGCAGTGTCGCGAGGAATGGCCAACCATGATCGGCGATCAAGATCATCGTGGTGTATGCGCCGATTCCGAAGAATGCCGAGTGGCCGATCGAGATCTGGCCCGAGTAGCCGGTGACGATGTTCAAGCCGAGGATGCCGATGGAGAGAGTGACCGCGATTGCCCATCGGAGGGCACTGAAGTTCTCGGCAACGCTGACCGTGTAGAGGTAGAACACGATCAGCACGAAAACACCGAGGAGCTGGAACGCGCGATGACCCGGCGACTTACGTTCGATGACGATCGGAAGTGACCTCACACCCGCTCCACGCGCTTCGATCCGAACAAACCCTGCGGGCGAAAGTACAGGACGATGAGGATCACCAACAACACCATCACAAGAGACAATTCGTTGCCGACGAACGTGAACAGGGCCGGGGTGAACGTCTCCACCATGCCGACGAGCAGACCTCCGACGACCGCGCCCATGATGGAGTCGAACCCGCCAACACATGCGGCGGCGAAGCCGAACAACAGCACCGCCGCCATAAAATTGAAATCGAGAACATTGCGGTACTGGGCAATGATCGCTCCGGCGATCGCACCGATTCCTGCCGCAAGCGCCCATCCCAGCATCAACATCCGCTTGACCGGAATGCCGACGATCACCGACGACTCTGCATTCGCGGCAACAGCGCGGTAGGCGAGCCCCAGCTTGGTGCGCTTCAACAACAGGTCGAGCAACAGCACGAGCACCGCGACCGTCGCCCAGACACCGAGGGCCTTGTACGTGATGAAGAAGTGGGGTACGCGGTTGGTGATGATGTCGATCTTGTCGTCGAGGCGGCCGGGGAATGGCGCGGGGATCGGCGACTTCGGCTGCGTCCCCCAGATGGTGGCCGCGCCACCGTTGAGGATGAAGAACAGCCCGAGCGTGAGGATGACCGGCGCGAGCACGCTGCGACTTTCGAGTGGTTGGATCAGCACGCGTTCGAACACCGCGCCGACCACCATCGACCCGATCACCACGATCACGATCGCCAGCCATATGTTGAAGCCCTGCTCGATGGCGAGCACGTAGACGAGAAACGTTGAGAACATCGCCATCTCGCCCTGCGCGAAGTTGAGATGGCCGGTGGTCTTGTAGATCATGACCACGGTCAACGCCATCAGCGCATAGACGGCCCCGTTCGCCAATGCGTTCGTCAGGTTTTGCAGCAACAGGGTGGGTGTGAAGAAGTTCTCCTCGATCCCTGGCACGGCGAGTATGGCGTTCATCGATCCCTCCTAGAACCCCAGATAGGCACGCCGTACGGCGTCGTCTGCGCGCAAGTCAGCCGCGCTACCGGATAGGACGACGCGGCCGGCCTCGAGCACGTAGGCACGGTCCGCGATGTCGAGCGCGAGGTTTGCGTTCTG
>JBDTWJ010000005.1:0-47746 GCA_040006755.1 Ilumatobacteraceae bacterium
CTTCACGGTAGGGCTCCCGAACCTAGAGAGTTGACATTGGATGCCACTCTACCTGTTCGGTAAGCCAACACACGGCATCCCCGCAGGTAGCGGGTGTCACTACCGCCCCGCCATGTGACACGATGACCTCGATGGGTCGCATTGCCGCATTGTTGAACCAAAAAGGCGGCGTCGGCAAGACCACGGTCACCCTCGGACTGGCTTCTGCCGCAGCTCAGGCAGGCGATCGGATCCTGGTCGTCGACCTCGACCCGCAAGGATCGAGCACCTGGGTTCTGGGCTACGACCCGATGGCTGACGAGCCGTCGACCGCCGACGTTCTGGCGGGACCACGGGTGCCGGCCAACATCCTGATGTCGAAATGGGGCCTCGAGGTCGATCTCGTTCCGTCCTCGCGAAACCTGCAGGATCACGAGGCCGGAAAGCCCAAACGGTTGCGCCGAGCGCTTCGGCACGTGGCGGCAGACTACGACGCCGTGCTGATCGACTGTCCGCCGTCGCTCGGCAACCTGACGATGAGCGGTTTGATCGCCGCCGATTTGGCGTTGGTGGTCGTCGAGCCGGCTGCGCTGGGATTACGAGGGATTGGCGCCGTCGCCGACGCGATCGACGAAGTCTGGGATTCGCACAACCCCGACCTGGAGCTGGCGGGCGTGATCGTCAACAAGGTCCCGGCGGTGAGCAATGAAGCCGAGCGGCGCTACGACGAACTGGCCCGTATCGTCGGCCACGAGACCATTTGGCAGCCATCCATCCCGCAGCGGGTCATCGTCAACCAGGCGATCGGCGAGCGCAGGCCCATCCATTCCTTCGGCGCCCGTTCGGCGGATGTCAGCGAGGCGTTCGACGCTTTGTGGACGAAGCTGCACAAATTGACGCAGAACTGAGCGTTCAGACCGCGGCAACGTCGATCAGCCGCAGGCCGCCTCGGCCGTCGAACGTCAAACCGGCCTTGCCCTGCACGAGGCGCTGGATTCCGTCGCCGACGAGCTCGGCGCGCCAGCCCTCCAGGAGCCGCGCGTCAGCATCACCGCGAAGCAAAGCAACCAGGTCGGCGCGTGTCGCCAGGAGGCTGGTGTCGACACGCTGCTTGCGGGCCAGATCGGCCATCCAGGCCGACACGAGTGCCACGGCCGGGCGCAGCTGGCGATCGAGCTCCTCGCCATCCGGGGCGGGCAGATCGATGTCACTGCGTTGGCCGTCGGCTACCGCCTCGAGGATCTCCTTGCCGAGGTTGCCCTTGCTGTGCCGTTCCTCGACGCCTCGTGCTTGCACGAGATCGTGGGCGGTCTTCGGCTGGCGCTGAGCAATTCCGAGCACCGCAAGATCGGGCAGGATCTGACGCACCGGCACGTCAACCGACATTGCCCGGCGCTCGCGCCATTCGCAAAGTGCCCTGGCCACGCCGCGAGCACGCGGCTTGAGCATTCGTACGTCCTTGATCCGCAGCCAGGCCTGGCTGGGATCGGTACCGCTTGCGGGCCGCTGACGCAACTCTTCGCACGCCGCGGCGACCCAGTCGGTGCGACCCAACTGGGCCAACTGCACGTCGAGTTGATCCTTCAAGGCCAGGAGATGGTCGACATCGGCTGCGGCGTAGGTCAACTGCTCGGGAGTCAATGGCCGACGAAGCCAGTCGGTGAGGCGATCCCCCTTTGCAGCCATCACCTTCAGCTCCGACATCAGCAGCGACACGAGCGAGGGCGTGCTGTAGCCCAGGAAGCCCGACGCCAATTGGGTGTCGTACATGCGGGCCGGCACTGCGCCGCACGCATGCGTCAGCACATCGAGGTCTTGCTGAGCGGCGTGCAGGACGGCAAGAGCGTCGCTGGCGAACAGTCGGCGAAGGGATGACAGGTCGACGGCCAGCGGGTCGACCAGGGTCGTCTCGCCATCGATAGCAAACTGCATGAGGGCGAGCTTCGGGAAGTACGTTCGCTCCCGATGGAACTCGGTGTCGAGCGCATAGCGCGGCTCGATGGACAGTCGATCGACGAGATCGTCGAAATCAGGCTGGGAATCGATCCAGCGAAACGTCACGCAGGCTGATCCCCGGGCACAGTGGTGCGTCCGCTGATGATCCACGCCATCGTGCCGCCCTCGATGTTGATCCCCTCGAGACCCTGGTCGGCGAGGAACTCGCAGGCGCGATAGCTGCGAGCCCCGCTCTTGCAGATGACATAGGTCGGCCCGTCGGTGGCGAACTGCCCGAGCGAGTCGGGCACCGTTGCCAGCGGCACCAGGACTGCACCGGACACATGACCAGCCTCGTATTCGTCAGGCTCGCGTACGTCGACGAGGCGCGCGCCGGCTTGAAGTGCGGACTCGAGTTCGTCGACGGATACTTCGGAAATAGTCACCGTCGTGAAGATTAGAGGCTTTCCAGGTCGTCGCGCGTGTTGATGTTGCGAAGCTCGGCCGCCGCAACCGGCACCCAGGCGATGTCGAGGCCCTCGACAGCACGGTGCATTGCCCGTTCCCCCGCGTCGAATCGCGCACGCAGTTGCGTTGCTGCACTGGCCGACCAAACGGCGCACAGTGGCTCGATGCGATCGTTGTGGGCCATCGCCGCGTCGTGGTCGCCCAGCGCCATGATCAGTTCGGCGACGGTTTGCGGCCGAAGGTTCGGCAGGTCACAGGCAACAACGACCGCCGGTGATCCCAAGGTGAGGGAAGTCAGGACACCCCCGAGCGGACCCTCACCGGGAAATTCGTCCTCGACAGGCTCCAAGCCGAGATCGCCGAGGTCGGACGCATCGCCGCCGATCGCCACGATCCGGCCGCACCCTGCAGCGACCAGGGCATCAGCCACACGTCGCGCCAGTGGGACGCCGGCAACCAGGATGGTTGCCCTGTCGGTTCCCATGCCCCTGCTGGCGCCACCGCACAGCACCGCTCCAATGGGAACAGATGTCATTCCGTTCAATCCTGCGCGGGGATGCCACCCGGATCGAGTTGCTGCATGAAGACCGCAATGCGCTCGGCTTCGTCGCGCTCGTCGATGGCGACGGACATCTGCTGCAGGCCACGAAGGCAGCGCAGGAACCCGCGGTTGGTCTCGTCGGCCCAACGCACGTACCCCGAGCCTCGCCATCCGTTGGCGCGCAGCGTGTCGAGCCCGCGGTGGTAGCCGACCCGAAATGCCGCATAGCGCTCGATCTCGTCGCGACCGAGGCTGCCGAGCGCAGCCCAGGCGTTGATTGATCGCGGGTTGGCCACGACGACCTTGGCAACCTCGGCACGACGATCCTGCTCCGGAGCGGCGAGTGCATGACGAAGCGCCTCGATGACCGCACCGTCCTCTGCAGGCAGCACAGTTCGCGGCGGACCGGATGAATGCATCGAGATCGAGTGCTCACTCACGGGATCACCCTACGGCCTATGGTTCGAGCATGACCGCTATGACCTACGAGTCGGCGAAGAACATCGGGATCACCGTCGCCGTGGCACTCGTCGCTCTCATGGTGATCTCGGCGGTCGTGATCAAGAACATCACGACCAAGATCATCACGGTGCTGATCATTGGCGGCCTGGCGCTCGGCGTATGGACTCAGCGATCCTCGCTACAGGATTGCGCCAGCAAGGTGAGAGACCGCGGGGCGGTCGCCAACGCCGACGTGACCTGTTCCTTCCTCGGAACCGACGTCAAGATCTCGGTTCCCTAGATCGGCCGCTCCAGGGCGCGCCGATCCTCTCGAGCCACGGTTCGACCACCGCCGACCTGAACAGGCCGGGATGGCTCAGCGGAGCGTCGTGGCGACAGTCGGGCAGTTCGATTACAGGACACCCGAGTTCGGCCGCCACATGCTGCATGCCCTGGCGATGATGAGCGGCCCCGAGGCTGCCGTACGACGTGACCACGGGAACGGTGATGTGCTCGGCGATCCACGGCCGGTTTCGGCGGAGGTCGGCAAGCTCCTCGACCATCGCGACACCTTCGTCGAGCCGCGCCTGCCTGGTCCGCTCGGGCAGTTCCTCCCAACGTCCAACACCGAGCATGCGCCGCATGAACTGTTCGGCAGCCTCGCGCGGTTTTCCCGCCTCGGCCACCGCGATCGAGCCGGCGGTGGTGCCAGGCCACCACGGCTCCCACGACAGCGGTGTCTCGTAGACGGCCACGCCGGCCACCAGACCAGGACGATGGTCAGCGGCGGTCAACGCGACGTTGCCGCCATAGCTGTGGCCGATCAGCACAGCCCGCCTTCCTGCGAGCAGACCGATGAGATCGTCGACCTGAGCATCCATCGTGAAGGGGCCGGGGTGTGGAAATGATCGGCCGTACCCCCGGCGGTCGTAGCGCAACACGCGAAAATCGGGATCGAGACGGCGACTGAGCTGCAACATGCCAGCTGATCGATCCATCGATCCGTGAATGACGACGACCAGAGGGTTCTCGGGAAGGCCGGCCTCCTCCGACCACAACGCAGTCACGAAACGCGAACGATCCGCAGCACATCGGTCGACGCGCCGCTGGCACGATCCGGCGCACCGGCCAAGACCAAGACCGTTTGCCCCGTGCTGGCGAGGCCGTGCTGGACCGCGGACTCGACTGCGAACCAGACCAGTTCATCGGTGGTCGTGTAGGTCTCGACCTGCAACGGCGTGATTCCCCACGACAGCGAGAGCGCCCGCACGGTGACGGGATCCGGCGACAGGCCGATCAGCTGAGCCGCCGGGCGGAATCTGGCCATCGCTAGCGCTGTCCGTCCCGAGCGCGTGCAACACAGGATTGCATCAGCACCCGCATCGGATGCCGCCAATCCCGCAGCGTGAGTGATGGCCAGCGTGATTCGGTCGGGACCTTCCGGAAAGCTCTTGCGTTGCAACCTTCCGAGGTGGTCGGCCCAGTGTGCGTAATCGGCATCCTGTTCGGCCCTCTCCGCGACACGCGCCATCGTCCTGACCACGTTGACGGGGTCGACACCGATCGCGGTCTCGGCAGAGAGCATCAACGCATCCGTGCCGTCGAAAACTGCGTTCGCGACGTCGCTGACCTCAGCACGTGTCGGTGATGGCGCGGTGATCATGCTCTCCATCATCTGTGTTGCCGTGATCACCGGTACCCCGGCCTCGACGCACGTACGGACGATTCGCTTCTGCATGTGGGGGACGTCTTCGAGTGGGCATTCGATCCCGAGGTCTCCGCGGGCAACCATCACGGCATCCGAAGCGGCGATGATCTCGTCGAGGTGTTCGATCGCCGCCAGTGTCTCGATCTTGGCGACCAACCTGATGGGATCTGCCACGGCGCTGCGAACCTTGTGGAGGTCATCGGCATCTCGGACGAACGAGACGGCGAGGAAGTCGGCGCCCTCTGCTGCCATCGCCGCGGCGAATGTGAGATCCTCGGGCGTCGGCGACTGGATTCGCAGCCGCTCCGACGGAAGGTGCACTCCGGGGCGGCCTTGGGTGTGTCCACCACTGCGGACCTGACATTCGGCGCCGCTTGCGGAGATCCGCTCGACTCGAAGCGTGATGGCGCCATCGCCGATCACGATCTTGTCGCCGCCATGAAGGTCCTCGAGCAGGGTGTCGTAGTCGACTCCGATGACTTCGCTCGAGCTGCTCTCCAAGTCGGGGACCATCGTGATCATCGAGCCTGCGGCAAGGATGACTCCCTCTCCGGGGAACGAGGCGGCGCGGATCTTCGGTCCGGGTAGATCCGCCAACACGGCGACGACGCAGCCCGTTCGCTGCGCTGACTCACGAACCGCTTGAAGGCGAGCTATGTGTTCGGCCAGATGCCCGTGACTGAGGTTGAGACGAACGACATCCACGCCGGCCACCAGCAGCGAATCGAGGATCTGCGGCGGATCGGTTGCCGGGCCGAGTGTGGCCACGATCTTCGTGCGGGCGTTCATACCTGATTATCTAGTGGTCCATGGAGTTGTTGCTGATCCGACACGCGCTGCCCATTCGCCGCGAGGGAGTGGGCGCTCCTGCGGATCCCGAGCTGTCGGCCGACGGACGAGCGCAGGCCGAGCATCTGGCAACGTACCTGTCGTCGGAGCATCTCGATGCAATCTACGCCAGTCCGTTGCATCGTGCGTGCGAAACCGCAGCAGCAATCGCCGCGCATCACCCGCTCGACGTGCAGATCTGCGACGGGGTCGCGGAGTTCGACCGGCTCTCCCCCGACTACATCCCGACAGAGGAGTTGAAGGCTGCCAACGACCCTCGATTTCACGCAATCGTCAACGGCGAGTGGACCTCCGACGACGAGAGCGCCGACGAGTTCCGCTGTCGTGTTGTGTCGACGATCGAGCGGCTCATCGACGCACATCCCGGCCAACGGATCGCTGTGGTATGCCACGGTGGAGTCATCAATGGGTACCTGTGCCACGTGCTGGCGCTGCCGAATCCGGGGGGCTTCTTCTATCCCAACTACACCAGCATCAACCGCGTTGGTGCGGCCCGTGGCGGTATTCGATCGGTCGTGACCATCAACGAGACTTCTCACCTGCGCGGCACTGGATTACCGATGGGCCTCTTCCAAGGAACGTGATGACACAACTCGACGATCTCATTGAATTCCTCACGGCGTCGCCATCTCCATGGCACGTCGTGTCGACCGCGGCCGACCGGCTCCTGTCGGCCGGATTCGTCGCCGCCGACCTCGGCACCACGTGGACCGACCTGCCGTCTCACGGCTTCGCAGTTCGCAACGCGGCCTTGGTGGCGTGGAGCCGCGGGGATGCCGCCGGAGCGCGTTCGCCCTTGCGGCTCGTCGGTGCCCATACCGACTCGCCAGGACTGCGGGTGAAACCGAATCCCGACGTCGGATCCGTCGGTTGGAAACAACTCGGCGTCGAGGTGTACGGCGCAGCACTGATCAACTCCTGGCTCGACCGAGATCTCGGAGTCGCCGGCCGTGTCGAACTCGCCGATGGTTCGAGCGTCGACGTCGTCGTAGACGAGGCGATCTGCCGCGTCCCGCAGTTGGCCATCCATCTCGACCGCGAAGTCAACGAGCGCGGTCTGCTCCTCGACAAGCAACAACATCTCACCCCGGTGTGGGGTACGGGTGCGACGAGGCCGGGCGAGTTTTCCGACTGGCTGGCCGGCAAGCTACACGTCGGCTCCGGCGATGTTTCCGGCTGGGATCTGTGCCTTTTCGATCGCACGCCGCCCGCAGTGCTGGGGGGCGACCAGTCGCTGCTCGCCGCGGGCCGCCTCGACAACCAGGTGTCATGTTGGGCAGCGGTTCGTGCAATCTGCGCGGCCGATGACCAGGGTGATGCGACGTCGGTGATCGCGTTGTTCGATCACGAGGAGGTGGGTTCGGAGAGCACAGCAGGCGCCGCCGGGCCTCTGCTCGAGCACGTTCTCGAGCGAATCGCCATCGCGACGGGAGCATCGCGATCCGACTTCCTCACGCAGCTGGCAACGAGCACCTGTGTCTCAGCAGACAACGCCCACGCGGTACATCCCAACTATCGCGAGCGCCACGAGCCCGAACATCAACCGATCGTCAACAAGGGCCCGGCGATCAAGCTCAACAGCAACCAGCGGTACGCGACCTCTACGCATTCTGCTTCCTGGCTGAGGCAGGTGTTCGACGAAGCGGGAGTGCCTTCGCAGGTCTTCGTGAGCCGCAACAACATGCCATGCGGGTCGACCATCGGACCCATCACGGCAACACGTCTCGGCATCGAGACGGTCGACGTCGGCGTGCCGCAGTTGTCGATGCACTCTGCCCGTGAGTTGTGCGGTGTCGACGACCCCCTCTCCCTGACAATGGGACTGCGCCACTACTTCTCGCGCAACTCCTGACACGTCAGCCGACTCGCGCCTCGGCGGAGTCGAACAGCCGTTGCAACTCGGTGTGAAGATCAATGGTCAACTGCCGGGCGGCATCGCGCTGCGCCTTGGGGCTCTCCGAGATCTTCGGTACCGCTATCGGCTTGCCGATGACGACATGCAGCTTGCGCGGTCTGATGTACTTCGCGCCCTTCGGCATGGCGCGCTCGGAGCCACCGATGCCGATCGGAACGATCGGAACGCCGGCCTTCACCGCGACGTAGGTAGCGCCGTCGAAAAGTGGCCGCACGATCGGTCCGTTCTTGCGTTCGCCTTCGGGGAACAGCACCAGCGGCTCGCCACCCTCCAACACCGCGATGCACCGTTTCAGGGCTTCACGGTCGGCCGTCCCGCGGCTGACCGGAAAGCCGCCCAACGCCGTCAGCAGGCGGCCGAACGCCTTGTTCTTCCAGTACTTGTCGGCACCCATGAACCGCATGCGACGCTTCGTGACACCCGACGCGATCGGTGTGTCGAGGATGCTGCGATGCGTCGGCGCCAGCAGGAATGGACCTGACGTCGGTACGTTCTCCCGGCCCTCGATGGTCATCCGGCACCACGTGCGGCAGAACGAGGTCACGATGAACCGAACGATCTTGTATGCGATCCGGTCGACCAGCTTGTTGCCGGTGAGCTTCGTCGAAATCTTGGTCATTCCCGCTCCAGGAGTAGTTCGATGCGTTCGAGCACCTGCTCGATGCTGAGCCCGGTGGTATCTACCACGATCGAGCCGTCGGCCTGGACCAGTGGACCATCCGTGCGGGAAGCATCGGACCGATCGCGCCGTTCGATGGCGGCGGCCATCTCATCGACATCGCCTCCTGCTTCCGCCACACGCCGTTCGGCACGAACACGCGGTGCAGCGGTGAGGTACAGCTTCAGCTCGGCATCGGGGAACACCACCGAGCCGATATCGCGACCCTCCAGCACTCCCCCACCGCGCCGATTGGCCCATTCGCGTTGTCGCTGCACCAACTCTGCGCGTACTGCGCCGTTGGCGGCGACTGCGCTGACCGCAGTGGTCACCGCATGACTCCGAATCTCCAACGTCGCGTCGTGTCCATCGACCAGCACGCCGTGTTCGCCGACCTCGAGGCTGAGATCGGCAGCGAGCTCCGCAACCAGATCGACATCGGCAGGGTCGATGCCATGACGCATTGCTGCGAAGGTGACTGCGCGATACATCGCACCGGTGTCGAGATACTCCAGGCCGAGACGAGCCGCTAGCGCACGCGCGACAGTGCTCTTGCCGGCTCCTGCCGGACCATCGATGGCGATGATTCGCACCTACCAGCTCGTCCCCTGCGGCTGACCCTCGCTGTACCCGGCTGCGCTCTGCACGCCGACAACAGCACGCTCGTGGAACTCTGCGATCGTGGCCGCGCCCGCGTACGTGCACGCCGAGCGAACACCGGCAACGATCTCGTCGATGATGTCCTCGACGCCTGGTCGATCAGGATCCAGGTACATGCGCGATGTACTGATGCCCTCTTCGAACAGTTCTTTGCGAGCACGTTCGAACGCCGTCTCGGTTCGGTTGCGAATCTTCACGGCACGATTGCTGGCCATGCCGAAGCTCTCCTTGTAGAGACGCCCGTCGGGATCGCGCAACGTGTCGGCAGCCGACTCGTACGTGCCGGCGAGCCATGATCCGAACATCACGTTGGCGGCACCGGCAGCCAACGCCAACGCGACGTCGCGTGGATAGCGCACGCCTCCGTCTGCCCAGATGTGCTTGTCGTGCATTGCGGCTTCCGCCGCGCATTCCAGAACTGCGCTGAACTGTGGCCGGCCTACGCCGGTCATCATCCGTGTCGTGCACATCGCGCCGGGACCGACCCCGACCTTCACGACGTCGGCTCCGGCATTGATGAGATCGCGCGTACCCTGCGCGGTGACGATGTTTCCGGCGACGATCGGTGCATCGGGCGCAACCGCCCGAACCTCCTCGATCGCCCGCAGCGTTCGCGTCTGGTGACCGTGCGCCGTGTCGATCACCAGCACGTCGACCCCCATCGCCAGCAACGCCTTCGCCTTGGTCGCCGGATCGCCGTTTATGCCGACAGCCACCGCGATCCGGAGCCGGCCGTTGTCGTCGACGGCGGGCTGGTAGATGGTCGAGCGAAGCGCGCCTTTGCGCGTGACGCATCCGATCAGCTGCCCCGTCACGTCCACAACGGGAGCGACCGACAGACGCTGGCCGCTGAGGCGATCGTAGATCTCGTCGGGCGGAGTGCCTGCTTCGATCACCATCAGATCGCTGCTCATCACGTTCTTCAGTTGACTGAAGCGATCGAAGCCCACGGCGTCGTGCTCAGTGAAGATCCCAACCGGTGCGCCATCGTCGCCCACGATCACCAGCGCACCGTGAGCCCTCTTGTGAATGAGCCCGAGAGCGTCGCCGACGGTATGAGTTGGGCTGAGCGTGATTGGTGTGTCGTAGACGATGTGACGCGACTTGACGTAGTCGACGACGCCCTCGACGACATCGAGTGGGATGTCCTGTGGCAGCACGGTGAGCCCGCCACGGCGGGCGACGGTCTCGGCCATGCGGCGCCCGGCCACCGCGGTCATGTTGGAGACGACTACAGGGATGGTCGTGCCAAGGGCGTCGGGGGTCCTGAGGTCGACCGTGAAGCGTGAGGGGACCGACGACAAGCTGGGAACCATGAAGACGTCGCTGTAGGTCAGGTCGTACGGCGGGCTTTCGTTCAGCAGGCGCATAACAGCTCCAGATCGACGGTGGCCATGACGGACCGCTCAAGGCTACGGCTTCCGCAGGCCATCTGCGACGACCGGCGGCCAGTACGGTTGCGGCGTGGCGCCACCTGTGGTTCTCGTGCATGGCTGGGGCGGGTCATTCGAGGCGACCTGGCAGCAGAGCGGTTTCACCGAGCTGCTCCGTGACGCCGACAGGTCAGTGATCGGTGTCGATCTGCTCGGCCACGGCACTGCACCGAAGCCACACGATTCCGACGCCTACGGTGACCTGACCGCTCGCGTGGTCGAGGCCTCGCCCGATGAACCGGTCGATGCCATTGGGTTCTCTCTCGGCGCGATCACGCTGTTGCGACTCGCAATAGTCGAACCGCAGCGCTTCAATCGATTGGTGCTCGCCGGGATCGGAGCGTCGCTGTTCGACACTGACGACTCGCGCACGCAGCGCATCGTCGCCGCACTCGAAGGCCACGGCGACCCCGACGACAACTTGGCGCGGATGTTCGTGCAGTACGCGGGCCAGCCCGACAACGACATCGTTGCCCTGACGGCCGTCATGAAGCGCATGCGTCAACCGCTGAAACCCGAAATGTTGGCGTCTGTGTCCTGCCCGACGTTGGTCGTCATCGGCGATCGCGACTTCGCAGGGCCTGGTCAGCCGTTGGTCGACGCCTTGCCGAATGCGACCCTTCGCACATTGCGGAACGTGGATCATTTCGCTACGCCCGAGGCATTCGGCTTCATCGACGCCGCGCTCGAGTTCCTCGACGCACTTCCATCGTGATCGATCTCGATCAGGCTCTCACGGTCTTGCGCGCCGGCGGCTTGGTGGCCATCCCGACCGAGACGGTGTACGGCCTCGCCGCCGATGCTTCCAACTCCGACGCGGTGAAGCGGATCTTCAGCGTCAAGTCTCGGCCCGCCGGCCATCCGCTCATCGTACACATCGCAGACGCCAAGCTGCTCGGCGACTGGGCCGCGACGATTCCGCCGGCCGCTGCAGTGCTGGCCGACGCGTGCTGGCCGGGACCGCTCACCCTGCTGGTGCCGCGCGCCGCCCACGTGTTGGATGTCGTCACCGGCGGGCTGCCGACCGTCGGCGTGCGAGTGCCCGCCCACCCGATGACACTGGAGTTGCTGCAGCGGTTCGGCGGCGGACTTGCTGCTCCGTCGGCCAACCGCTTCGGCCGCGTCAGCCCGACCACCGCTGACCACGTACGGACTGATCTGGGTGACGACGTCGACTTCATCCTCGATGGTGGTGGGTGCCCTGTTGGTGTCGAGTCGACGATCGTCGACTGCACCGTGGATCCGCCACAGGTCCTACGGCCCGGAGGCATACCGGCCGACGAGATCACCGCTCTGCTGAAGATGACACTGGGCGCGGCAACCGGGTCCAGTCGGGCGCCGGGAATGCTGCTGTCGCACTATGCGCCGAGGTGTCGCGTGCTGCTCGCCGATTCTTCTGCGGAAGCTCAGGTGCTCGTCGCAGCCAATCCGGGCGCCGAGGTGTTGGACGACGACGATCTGGCGCAGTACGCCCATTCCCTGTTCTCCAGGCTGCGTGACGCCGACGACCGAGGGGTGCATACCCTGATCGCCGTGCTCCCGCTGCCCGAAGGCCTGGGCCACGCCATCCGCGACCGCCTCGTCAAAGCCGCTGCATCCCCACCTCCGGCGCTACCCGTGAGATGAGAGATGAGCCGCCCCCGTCCGCATATCTCTCATCTCACCCGCAGCTCCGACCAGCGCGATGAGAGATGTGCGGCACCCAACGGCTCATCTCTCATCGCAGGGACTTGAACCGGGCGAGAGGCTGTTGAGGTTGGCGATCCAGAGGTCGCGCACTGCTTCGACGTCCGGGGCGGGAGTGCTGCCGATCGAGGCGACGGTGAGGGTCACCGTGCTGCTGCCCGCATCGGGGACGAGATCGAGTCGGCACCAGCACGGCCCGGGGTCGGTCAGGTGAACCTCGAGCAGGTACGGCGGATCATCGACCAGTAGTTCGCCCATCCACGACGTCACGACGAGCAGCGCCTCGAATGCCTCGGCCGGCAGAGAGTCGATGGTGAACGAGGGAGCGTCGTGTTGCACACCCCGACTACTGCGCCACGACGACGGAGCGGTTGAAGGCTCGGACGCCGGAGTCCGTTCTGGCGGCGCAACTGGTGGTGGCGCGGGTGGATTCCTCAGGTAGGCCACGACAAGGTCGAAGGCAGCGTTGATCTCACCCATCCTCGTCGGATCGCCACCGTGATCCGGATGGAACCTGGCGGCAAGCTTCCGTCGCGCCAGACGAACTTCCTCGAGTGTTGAATCTGGACCGACGCCGAGCACAGAGAATGGATCGTTGGTCATGCCGTCGATGGGTGGGTCGCCGATCGCAGTTCGGCATACCGAGCCCGCACCCCCGCTGCATCGCCTGTCGATGACTCCAACGGCGTATGCGCGCCGAGGCCCCAGCGCTGGGCAACTTCCGCATGCGATACACCGAGAGCGACCGCAGCCGCCTGCACGCAGGCTCCCGTAGCGACTGCTTCGTCGGCGTCCGCGAGCGACACCGGCAGGTCACACAGCTCGGCCACGACGTGTCGATACGCCGCGCCACGCGCACCGCCCCCGACCAAACGAACAGCGGTGAGTGGAATCTGCGCAGCCAATGCGTCGAGCGCATCGAGCAGTCCGCAGACGACGCCTTCGACCGCGGCACGGGCAAGTTGCTCGCGTGACACGTCGCTGCGCAGTCCTGCGAGGAGCCCCGTGGACTTCGGCAGGTTGGGTGTTCGCTCGCCGTCGAAGTACGGCAGCATCGTCACCCCACCGGCACCCGATGACGCAGACAGGGCAAGCCGGTGGAACTCGGTGTGATCGACACCAAGAAGCCGGGCGATTGCATCGGTCACTTTCGTGGCGTTGAGCGTGCAGGCCAACGGAAGGTAGCGACCGCTCGCGTCAGCGAAACCAGCGACCGCGCCACTGGGATCTGCGGTCGGCCGATCGCTGACTGCGTAGGCCGTACCCGAGGTGCCCAACGACAGCACAGCGATCCCCGGCTGCAGCCCCAGACCCAGAGCAGCGGCCATGTTGTCGCCCGTTCCACAGGCGACCTTCGCAGCGTTCCACCTGCCAACCACTTCGTCCGCGGCGGCCACTCGTGGAAGGACGCCGGACCAATCACGATCCTTGTCGATGATGGCGAGGACATCGGATCGATACTCCCCCGTGAGCGGCGACCAGTAGCCGGTGCCCGACGCATCGCCGCGGTCGGTGGTCAGTTCCCCTGTCAGACGAAGAGTCATCCAGTCGTGCGGGAGCACGATGTGGGCGACCTTCTCCCAGTTCTCCGGCTCGCTGCGATGCAGCCAACTGAGCTTGCTCACCGTCAACGCGGCCACCGGCACGCTGCCAACAGCATTCGCCCAATCGGCTGCTCCTCCCGGCAACTGCTTGATCAACCAACCTGCATCGGGCGCAGTCTCGGTGTCGTTCCACAACTTGGCCGGTCGGACCACCCCACGGGCCTCATCGAGAACGACCATGCCATGCTGTTGACCCGCAACGCTGATGGCCTCGATTGTCGGCGAGCCGACGGCGGCCCAGGCAGTTTCGAACGCCGTCCACCATGCGTGCGGATCCTGCTCGGATCGGGGAGGCGTGGTCGCGGGATGGGGCGCTGCGCCACGAGCGACGACTTCGCCGCTCTCGAGATCGCGAACCTCGACCTTCGTGCTCTGCGTTGATGAGTCGACTCCTGCTACACGGCGCACGGTCACCATCGAACCGCCCGAAAGAACGCACTCGGCCCGTCAGACATGCACGAACCGTAGCGTTCCTGCCATGATCGCTTCGATGCAAAGCACCCTCCCGTACATCGACGCCGACGAGTTGTTCCGGCTGGTCCCGTTGAGCGACGCGCTTGCTGCACTGCGCTCGTGTTTTGCGGGGAATCCATCTCATGTAGACCGTGTCCACGCGGGCGCCGGCGGCGGCGAATTCCTGGTGATGCCGGCGGCCGCAGGCGACGCGGCCGGCGTCAAGCTCGTCGGTATCCAACCTGTGAACCCGGCTCGCGGGCTACCGATCATTCAAGGCGTCTACGTGTTGTTCGACATGCGCGTCGGCCAACCTGTCGCCCTGCTCGACGGTGCAGCACTCACCACTCTGCGAACACCAATGATCTCCGCGTTGGCCACCGACGCACTGGCGCGCCCCGACGTACGTTCGCTCGGAGTCATCGGCACGGGGCCACAAGCAGTCGCGCACGTGCACGCTGTACGAGTGGTCCGACCCGACATCGATCGCGTCGTTGTTGCGGGCCGCACGGCTGCGCATGTCGACGGGGTCGTCGACGAACTCGTCGCATCCGGGAATTCTGCGACCGCTGGCTCCTACGCCGACGCTGCGGCGTGCGACGTAGTGTGCGCGGCAACCCGCTCATCTACTGCGCTGTTCGGACTCAGCGATGTGCGACCGGGCACGCACATCAACCTCGTTGGTTCGTACCGCCTCGACCTGCGCGAGGTCAGCAGCGATCTCATTGCTGCTTCGACGGTGGCGGTCGACGACATCGCGGCGGCGCGGGCCGAGGCCGGCGACCTGCACCTCGCCGCCGAGGAAGGCGCGTGGGATTGGGACAGGATTGCCGGCGATCTCACCGATCTGTCGGCGGAACGCCTGCGACGCACATCGGATGCTGAAATCACCCTCTTCAAGAGCGTCGGCCTTGCCGTGCAGGACCTGGTCATCGCCCAACGCGCCGCTGCGGCCGCTGGCATCTTGGAGGCTTCGTGAGCAAGTCAGTAGTCATCGTCGGAGGCGGACTTGTCGGGCTGTCGTCGGCGTTGTTCCTCACCGAGGCAGGCGCCGAGGTCACCATCATCGACTGCGGAGCCTTGGGCGGCGGCGCCGCCCGCGGCAACGCCGGATTCATGTGCACCGCGATCGTCGAGCCGCTTCCTGCACCCGGCGCCATCGTCAACGCGCTGAAGTCGCTACGCGATCCGCAGCGGGCGCTGCGAGTCCTCCCCCGCGCCGTGCCAGCGATGACACCGTGGCTGCTTGCCTTCGCGCGCAACTGCACCGCTTCGCGCTACCAGTCGGGTCGTGCAGCGCTAGCGAAGTTCAACCGCAACAGCTCCGCAATTCTCGAGCGGCTGGCCACTCAGGGCGTTGCGGTCACCCTCAGTCGCGAACTCCTGGTGCCGTACCACGATGTGGCGAAGGCCGAGCACCACTTCGCAGCACTGCAACCGATGGTCGAGTTCGGTGCCCGCATCCCCGATCGCGTTGTCGACGGCGACGAGATCCGACGGATCGCACCGGCCATCACCGATCACATTCGTGCCGGACTGGTGATGCCGGGCGACCGTTCGCTCGATCCACGTCGGTACGTCGATTCGGTCATCGACATCCTCAAGTCACGCAACGTCCACATCGTCGAACACACCGAGGTCACCGGCGTCGAGTCATCTGGGAGCCGTGTTCGTTCGCTCGCCACCACCAGCGGAAACATCGGTGGCGAGGAGTTCGTGTTGTCGGCGGGTGCGGGATCCCGCCTGGTTGCGAAGCATTTCGACCTCCGTCTCTCGGTGATCCCCGGCCAGGGATACAACGTTGCCCTTCCGACATCACTCGGGCTGCAGCAACCCGTGATCTTCGAAGAGGTGCACGCCGTAGCCACGCCGTTCGAAGATCGGATTCGACTCGGCGGCACGATGGAGTTCGGCGGCGATCACCCGCCGTTCGACAGCCGGCGTGTGGAGATGATCGTTGCGTCGATGCGAAAGTTCCTCGATCTCGATTGGGATCAGCGGTTCGACACGTGGGCCGGATCACGACCGATGAGCGCCGACGGTCTGCCCTTCATGGGGAGGCCGAAGCGGTGGAGCAACGTGGTCGTCGGCGCGGGCCACGGCATGTTCGGCCTCACCCTGTCACCGCCCAGCGGCGTGGCGATCTCGGAGCTGATCATGACCGGCCGCAGCTCCACCGACATCAGCGCGTTCGATCCAGACCGCAACCCGTTGCGCCGTTCCAAATCGAGTCGCTGAGCGCGACTACTGCAATGCGCCGACCTCGTCGCCCCAGATATCGCTGAGCACGTAACCGAGCTGATACGGGTCGGACGGATCGATCGAACTCGTGCGCGTGCCAACCACCCAACCCCTGCCGGAGATCCGCGGCAACACGGCCGCCCGGTCGCCGGCGGTCGTCTCACCGATCATCTCGACGATGAACTCGCTCTCGATCAACGACCTGGCGATGAAGCGGCTGCCGACACCTGCCGCACCGCGGGCTGCGAGCAACGCGAGCCGAGCCGAGTTCCCGGTGCCGCACGGCGAGCGATCGACACGACCACTGAGCACCGTTGCGCCCCGCAATGAGCCGTTGGCAGGGTCGTCATCGCCGATCAACATCACGTAGGAGATGAAGTCGATCTCGGCGATCTCGGGATGCTGGACCTTGATCGACTGGCGCGCGGCCAACGAGATGGCCGTGCCCGCCTCGACGACCTGCCGCGCGCTCTCGCGGTCGAGCTTGACGCCGAACTGCGCCGGGTCGGCGAACACGTAGTAGCAACCGCCGTATGCAACGTCGACCTTGATGTCACCGAGACCGGGGACATGAAGCGGAACATCCAGCGCCTCGACGAACGAAGGAACACCGTCGAAGGTCACCCGCTCGCAGCGGCCGTCGCGACACGTCGCGGTGACCCGGATCAGTCCGGCAGCCGTCTCGAGCACCACGTGCGTCTCGGGCTCGACCATCGCGATCGTGCCGGTCTCGAGCAGAGCCGTGACCACGCAGATCGTGTTGGAACCGCTCATTGCATGGGCGCGGTCAGCCTGGCAGATGATGAACCCGGCATCGGCCTGCGGATCGAGAGAGGGGAACACCAGGTTGGCACTGGCCTGGGGTCGGCCTCGCGGCTCGAAGCACAGGAACTTGCGAAGCGAATCGTCGACCTCGTTGATATGCCGCAACTTGTCGCGCATCGAAGCACCCGGCACGTCGAAGACGGAGCCCAGGTAGCAGGTTCCCTGCTCGCCCTCGGCGTGTACCTCGACAGCGGTGTACGACTTGGTCGAGCGCACCGGCGCTCAGCTCTTGGCGAACGGAGCAGCGAGGGCCTGGTCGAGCACGCCCAGGTATTCGGCCGCGACGTCGTCGGTGAGACCGAGCAACGGCGCCCGAACCGGGCCGCAATCGAAACCCTGATGCGCGAGGCCGAGCTTTGCCTTGGAGTTGTACGAACCGCTCTCCATGTTCTGGATCCACGGCAGGATTGTGGCGAACTGCGCTCTGGCCAAACCGTAGTTGCCTTCGTTGGCCGTGTTCATGATCACCGCGTGATGGCGGGGCAGCACATTGGCTGTGCCCGCCAGCCAGCTGCGCACACCCCAGGCGAAGTAGTCGGCTGCCTGGTCGTCGCTTCCGCACATGATCTCGAGACTGCCTGTATAGGTCCGTTGCAAATGCAAGAACCTGGAGAAGTCGCCACTGGATTCCTTGATCGCGATGATGTTGGGATGGTCGGCAACGGCGTCGAGGCAGTCGTACCCGATCTCCACGCCCGCACGCGCCGGATAGTTGTAGAGGATGACCGGCTTGTCGACGGCGTCGGCCACGGCCCGATAGTGAGCAGCCAACTCGCGTTGCGACGGCAGCGAGGTCGGGGGTGCGGCAAGCATGATGGCGTCGTATCCCATGGTGATGGCCGACTCGGCGAGCTTGATCGCCTCGCGCGTCGACCCGGCATTACAACCGGCCACCAGTTGAGCGCGCTGGCCGACGACTTCCGCTGTGTGAGCCATGACTTCCTTGCGCTCATCGGACGACATCGCGTAGTACTCGCCTGTCGTACCGCAAGAGACCACGCCACGCACACCGCCGTCAAGAGTGAAGTCGAGTACCTTTGTCAAGGTCGATAAATCGAGTCCCTCGTCGGCGTCGAACGGGGTGACAACCGGTACATACACACCTTCGAGTTTCAAGTTGCTCATGCGGTCAACGGTACCACTGGGCCCGAATCGGCGCGGTAGGGGACGGGTGCCTAACCCAGGGCCATCAGCGCCACGCCGACTCCGCTTGCTGCGACACCGATCGCCTGCCAGGTTCGCAGACGCTCTTTGTTGAAGATCACCGAGAGCAGCACTGCGACGGCCGCGAACTGCGATGCTGCAACCGATACAGGGCCTGCGGAGCCTTTGATGTAGCCGAGCTTCAGCGAGCCCAGTGCAACCCCGCCCGCGAGTCCCGATACGACGGCCCACTTCCGCGCGGGCGGTCGCAACGCCAGGATGGGCGCCTTGTCGAATCGCTGCACCCCGATCAGGAAGAGCAGACCCGACACACGCTGGATCAGCACTGGCGACAGCCCCGATGCCTCCGACGTCTCCGCCGTCAGCGTGAACGCGATGCCGAACAGCACGCCGGCACCGACACCCAGCAGGACGCCGATCTTCACGCTGCCCATGCCGCCGCGCTGGTAGGTCGTCAGGACGAGAGCGACAAGCCCCAGCGCCATCCCGCAGGCGGCCAGCGTGCTGGGCGTGTGCCCCTGGATCAGGTCCCACACGACCGGTACGGCGGCGAGCAGCACCGATGCTGTCGGCGCGACGATACCCATGCGTGCCACCGTGTAGCCCCGGTACAGCATCACCAGACCACCCGACAGCGTGACACCCGAGATCGTGGCGATCACGATGTCACTGAGCCGCCAGTCGACCGGTTTGACCAACAGCAGCAGTGGAGCGATCAACCCCGAGATGAAGAGGTTCGTTCGGCTGACGGAGGCAGAACTGATCGTTCGAGACGCGCGGTTTGCCATGAAGTCGCTGACGCCCAGCAAGATGCCCGCGGCAATACCAAGCAACACTCCCATTCCGGCGCAGCCCTAACCCGTTACCGGAACGCGCTCGGTGAGCGGCGGCGGTGGGTCGGCAGGCCCGCCGTACCCGTGCCGAAGCCCGGTCGCACCACGGTAGGCAACGGGTCGCGCTGGTTCCCATCCACTCAGCAACTCCACCTCGGGCTGGAACACTTCGACGGACAACGGGTTGCAGTTCGGCTCGCGGTCGGAGCCCTCGCCCCAGATCGGCACGGCCAGATCGCCCCCCGGACACAGCGAGATCGCTATCAGGAGATCGATCTCCGCGAACAGTTCGACGTAGTCGCCAGGTCGAGCGGGGCAGGTCTTCATGAAGTAACGCTTGTCGTCGGGCATCAAACCAGTCACCTGGAACAGGTTGATCACGTCGTGCACGTCGAACTCGGTGAGCCCGAACTGTGCCACCGCCCGGGTGAGATTCGAATGACAATGGAAGTCGTACGCTGCGCCGCTGAGCAATTGGTTCACATACGGATCGCAGCGGGTTCCGAGAAGATCGTGACAGCCCGCGTCATCATCATCGCGTCCGTAGCCCACGGTGTCGGCGATGAACGTGACCATCGGCCTGAGGAACGGCAGATTGCTCCACAGTCGATGGCCGGTGGTGACGTGGGTGCCATAGAACTGCCGCGTGCGGGCGGCCCAGAACCGTTCGCGCGGATCGCTGCGCGACCACAAGTTGAGGTCGACGACCTGCGGACCGTCGACCGTCGAGAACCGCACGATCTGTCCGGCATCGAGGGTGAACGCGTAGCCGGATCGGACGGGCACGATCGTTTCAATGACGCGCCGCCGCGCATCGTGCTGCGATGCCAGGCGCTGGATCAGATCTGGGTCGGGAGTCAGCGGGCTGTCGCCAGACGCGACGTACGAGGCTTGCGGCACGCTCGCAGCATGCCATATGCGACCGCCGCGACAACTAGAACAGCGGCATGAGATTCAGTCTGGCCATCAACCTCGAGCGCATGGATCCGACCGACGACATGCGTGCTGTCGCAGATCATGTCTTGGAGATGGTGCAACTCGCCGATACCGCAGGCTTCGAGGTCGCTTGGGCAGCCGAACACCATGCGATCGAGATGACTATCGCTCCCGGACCGTTCCAGTTGCTGGCGTGGTGGGCTGCCCATACCGAGCGCATACGACTCGGCACTGCCGTTGCGGTTGCGGCGTACTGGAACCCGATTCGTCTCGCCGGAGAAGCCGCGCTGCTCGATCTGCTCAGTGGTGGACGCTTGGAACTTGGTCTGGGCCGCGGCGCGTATCAACGTGAGTTCGATCGGATCGTGCCGGGCCTCGACTCGGCGGGCGCGAGTGCCGCGCTGCGCGAGCTCTTGCCAGCGGTGAAGGCGTTGTGGGCCGGCGACTATGCCCACGACGGTGACCACTGGTCGTTTCCGACATCGACATCCTGCCCGAAGCCGGTCCAGGCAAGTCCACCCATCTGGGTCGCGGCGCGCGATCCTGACACCTACGACTGGGCGGTGGCCAACGGCTGCAACATCATGTGTTGGCCGCTGATGCGGCCGTTCTCGGAGCTGCAGGCATACGCCTCGCGAATGGACGACGCACTCGAGAAGGCGCCCGGCGTGCCGCGACCGAAGATGGTCGCGATGCGGTACTCGGCGGTCTGGAAGAACGAGGCAGATGGCGACCGCTACATAGCGTCGGTGCAGCGGCAGGCCGGCCAGTTCGAGAACCTGTTCAAGAAGCTCGGTGATGTCGATAATGGATTCGCAGAGCGCATCGATCTGCAGCAACTCGCTCACCGCGACGAGTACGCGCCCGAGACATTGCGCGAACACCTGATGTTCGGCACGCCCGACGAGGTGATCGCCAAGCTCCGCGGGTACGAGGAGTTGGGCGTCGACTTCCTCTACTGCGCCAGCTACGGCGCACCGATCGCAGACCAGAAACGCTCGCTGCAGTTGTTCATCGACGAAGTGATGCCGGCGTTTGCCGAATCGACTGGATGAAGTCGAGCGAAGTCCCGGTCGTGTTGATCCACGGCGTGGGGCTCGATCATTCGATGTGGGAGTCGGTGATGTCGGGACTCGCACGCCGGCGCACGATTGCGTACGACATGATCGGTCACGGCGGTGCCGCAAAGCCGGCTGGTCCGTACAGCTTGCAGACTTTTGTCGATCAGCTCTCTGCCGTTGTCGATGCCCTCGACATTGAGGTCGACCTCGTCGGATTCTCGATGGGCGCACTCGTTGCCCAGGGCTATGCGTTGTCGGGTGCCGGCGAGAAGGTCCGAAGAATGGTGCTGTTGAACGGCGTGCACGACCGTACCGATGGCGAGCGACGAGCCATCCTCGAGCGCGTCGACGAAGTTCGCAACGGCGGTTTCGCCGCGACCGTCGATCCGGCATTGCGGAGGTGGTTCACACCCGCCTTCGCGGCTGCCAATCCTGACATGATCGCCTCTGTTCGGCAACGACTGCTCGACAACGACCCACGTTGCTTTGCCGACGCATACGAGGTATTTGCCACAGCCGATGCTGGCCTCAAGGATCGTGTCGGCGACATCACAACGCCCACCTTGGTCGCGACTGGTAGCAACGACGAGCGCTCGACTCCGGCGATGGCGACAGCACTCGCTTCGGCGCTTGCGAATGCCCACTCGGTGATCCTGCCGGGGCTACGACACCTCACCCCGCTAGAGGCGCCCGATGTCGTCGCGGCGATGATCGATGAGTTCGCGACCGACTGAGCCGGAGAGGCGCCCGCTGGGCGAGCGGCAGCCCGCGTGCTACCCAGCCATCCGCCGGCGCACGCAGAGCCGCGACCAGCGCGTCACTCAACTCGCCGGGGTCACGGACCTTTGTCGCTGCGACGTCGCCGGCAACATGTGAGCAACAAGGCTCGGGTTCCGCGCTCTCTATGGAGATCTCGTCCCACTCCGGCAGTACGGTGCCGGGTCATGCGCATCACGTCGATCGAGGCATACACCTACGAGCTGGGATACCGCTACGGCACCTACGTGATGTCTGGTGGGCGCATCGTCAATACGCTCACGAGCACGGTCGTGCGAATCGTCACCGACGAGCACCTCGACGGTTGGGCTGAAACTTGCCCGCTCGGCGCGACGTACCTTCCAGCGCATGCTCGTGGCGCCGTGCCGGCGCTGCACGAGCTGGCGCCAGCGTTGATCGGTGCAGACCCGACAAACCTTGCCGACGTCAACCGGCGAATGCGCGAAGCCCTGATGGGTCACAACTACGCCAAGAGTCCGGTCGACGTCGCCTGCTGGGACATCTACGGCAAGGCCGTCGGTCGGCCCGTCGTCGACCTCATCGGGGGCCGGCTCGCCGACGAGATTCCGCTCTACAAGGCCGTGCCACTCGGCGATGCAGAGTCGATGGTGGCGTTCACACTCGAGCAGCGCAGCCTCGGCATCCATCACTTCCAGTTGAAGGTCGGCAACGATCCCCGTGCCGATGCGCGAGCAAGCCTCGCTGTGGTCGAAGCAACGGGTGACGACGACCTGATCCTCGCTGACGCAAACGGCGGCTGGCGCCGACAGGACGCGGTGGTTGCGGCGAGGATGATGAACGATGCCGAACGGCTGTACCTGGAACAGCCGTGCCCGACGCTGGCCGAGTGCTTGCTCGTGCGGCGCAACACGACACTCCCATTCGTGCTCGATGAAGTGATCACCGACGTCGCCGCGCTGGTCGAGGCCGCGCAAGCCGGCGGGATGGAAGCGATCAACCTCAAGCTCAATCGCGTCGGCGGGTTGACGAACGCAACGTTGATCCGCGATGTCGCCGTCGAACTCGGTATTCGGCTCACGATCGAAGACAGTTGGGGTGGCGACCTGACATCCGCCGCGGTCAGCCATCTCGGGGCCAGCACTCCGCCGCATGCGTTGTTCGCCGTGTCGTTCATGAACGACTGGACCGACAACCACCTGGCGGGTTACCAGCCGCGGTCGGTGAACGGTCGCGGCAACGCACCCGTGACGCCGGGCCTCGGCGTTACGGTCGACCCCGCCGTGCTCGGTGCCCCCGTCGCAACCTGGCCCTGACGTTCCGCCGCTCTCAGGTCCATCGGAGTGCTTCCTGACACCACGGGCGGGCAGCAAACACTCCTGTGAACTCAGACGATGTTGTGCTCTGGGCGAGTCTCGCCTCGGAAGCGTTCGACGTCGAACCCGCTGACATCGACGGGAGGTGTGTGCCCCAACACCAAATCACGCAGCACCTCGCCGACCGCCGGACCCAGCAGGAAGCCGTGCCCGGAGAAACCCGTTGCGTAGATGAAGCGCGACACGTGTGCGGCCTCGCCGATGAGGGCGTTGTGGTCGGGAGTGGTCTCATAGAAGCCGTGCCATCCACCGGCGATACCCACGTCGAGCAGCGCGGGTGCGCGATGGGCAACGACCTCGCCGACAACCTCCAGCCAGTCGGGTCGCATGGGGGCATCGAAACCTGGGGGCTGGTCCGGGTCGGCCATGCCGAACAACAGACCCGGACCTTCTGAGTGGAAGTAGAACCCGGTCGTGAAGTCGATCGTCATCGGCACATGCGCCGGGCGGTCGGGCATCGGCTCGGTGTACCAAATGGGACGGGCGACGGGTTGAACAGGGAGATCGACCCCACACATCGCCGCGATCTTCGGCGACCATGCGCCTGCCGCGCAGATCACATTCGACGTCGCCACAGCGCCTCGCAACGTGTGCACGGCGGTGATGTCTCCGCCATCGACATCGATTCCCGTGACGGGACATCCCGTCGCAATGGCGACACCCATCTCCCTCGCGGCCGCTGCATACCCCAGAACGACGGCGTCCGGAGTGGCGTGGCCGTCGCGCGAGCAGATGGTGGCGGCGAGCACATCATCGACGTTCGCGAGCGGCGACAACTGCCCCGCTTCGGCAGCGGAAATCATTCGGCTCGGCACACCCATCGCGTTCTGCAACACGGTGTTCTTCTCGAAGACCGGCAGGTCGGCAGGATCGGTCAGCAGGAAGAGATAGCCGACCTGGCGCAGACCGATGTCGGCTCCGGGCCGATCGGCAAAACGCTCGTACGCGTCCATCGAGCGCAGCGCCAGAGCGATGTTGATCTCGTCGGAGAACTGCAACCGCACACCGCCTGCCGATTTAGACGTGGAGCCGCACGACAGCTGGTCGGCTTCGAGGAGCAACACGTCGGTGACCCCGGCCTCTGCGAGATGAAATGCAGCGCTGGCACCCATCACACCGCCACCGATGATCACCACCTCGGCGCGATCAGGAAGAGATCGGTCCAACCCCATACAGTCTCTGAGTGTGACCGATCAGCCCACCCCGATCCAACCCGTCGCCGCCGCGACGATGCCTCGCTACGCCGGATCATCGACCTTTGTGCGCCTCCCCGAGCTCCGCGACGTGGAACGATGCGATGTCGCGATCATCGGCGCGCCGTTCGACGGCGGTGTCAGCTTTCGCCCCGGCGCACGGTTCGGTCCGATCTCTGTCCGGCAGGCGTCGCGTGCGATCCGACCGCAGTACCACCCACAGTTCGACGTACAACCGTTCGCCAACCTGCAGTTCGCCGACGCCGGCGACATCGCCTGCAATCCGTACTCGATCCCGGAATCCCTCGCGGCGATCGAAGGAAGGGTCAGCGACCTGCTTGGCCCGGCAGACGGGCCGCATCAGGTTGACGGAGTCATCACCATCGGGGGCGACCACACCATCTCGTACGCCTTGCTGAAGGCCATGAACCGAAGGTTCGGCAAAGTTGCGCTCGTGCACTTCGACGCACACCTCGACACGTGGGACGCGTACTTCGGCGAACGCTTCACTCACGGCACGCCATTTCGTCGTGCTGCGGAGGAGGGCCTGTTCGATACCGAGGCGTCGATGCACATCGGAATCCGCGGACCGATCTACTCGCCGTCCGACTACGTCGACGACGCCGCATTGGGATTCTCGATGATCAGCTGCGACGACATCGAACGACTCGGCGTCGACGCCGTCGCCCAACGAATCCGCGACAGGGTCGGCGACCGACCGCTCTACCTGTCGGTCGACATCGATGTGCTCGACCCCGCACACGCTCCAGGCACCGGTACGCCGGAGATCGCCGGCATGACGAGCCGTGAACTGGTCATGATCTTGCGTGGGCTGGCCGGCATGAACCTCGTCTCCGGCGACGTCGTTGAGGTCGCACCCGCGTACGACCATGCCGAGATCACGTCGCTGGCTGCGGCAACGGTCGTCTACGAGATGGCCTGCCTGATGGCAGTCAAGCCGCGCTGACCGGCGACCGCATCAATCTTCGCCGAGATAGGCCTTGCGGACCTCGTCGTTGTTCGCCAACTCGTTCGCCGGCCCCTCGAGGGTGATGAGGCCCGTCTCGAGCACGTACGCGTGATTGGCGATGTTGAGAGCGACGAGCGCGTTCTGCTCGACCAAGAGCACCGTGGTGCCCTGTTCGTTGACCTTTGTGATGGTCTCGAAGACCTGCTCGACCAGCACAGGCGCCAGGCCCATCGACGGCTCGTCGAGCAGCAACAACCGCGGCCGTGCCATGAGCGCGCGGCCCATCGCCAACATCTGCTGCTCGCCACCGGAGAGGGTTCCCGACTTCTGCGTGAGGCGTTCCTTCAAGCGCGGGAACAGCTCGAACACATTCTCCATGTCGGCCAGGATCTCGGCTTTGTCGCTGCGTAGGAACGCACCCAACTCGAGGTTCTCGGTCACCGTCATCCGCGGAAAGATGCGCCGACCCTCTGGACTCTGGGCAATGCCCCGCTGAGCCACCTCGTGACCCTTCAGCCCAGAGACGCGCTTGCCCTCGAAATGCACCTCGCCTCGCTTGGGCCTCAGCAGCCCCGAGATCGTGCGCATCGTGGTGGACTTGCCCGCACCATTGCCACCGATGAGGGTGACGATCTCCCCCGGATACACCGTCAGCGATATGCCTTTGACGGCTGCGATGTTGCCGTAATAGACGTGGATGTCGTCGACGCTCAGCATCGCCTCGCGTCCGGCAGCGCGTGCGGATGGCTGGGTCACATCGGTCGATGTCATGCTGCCCCTTCTGTCGCCGACTTGCCGAGATAGGCCTCGATCACTCGATGGTCGGCACGAATCTCGGCCGGCGTGCCCTCGGCGATCTTGGCACCGTACTCCAGCACGGTGATTCGCTCCGCGGTGCCCATGACCACTTTCATGTCGTGCTCGATCAGCAAGATGGTGATGCCACGCTCGTCGCGAACTCGGTGGACGAACGCGGTGAATGCTCCGGACTCCTGGGGGTTCATGCCAGCGGTCGGCTCGTCGAGCAGCAGCAACTTCGGTCTCAGCGCTAAGGCGCGAGCGACTTCCAATCGACGCTGATCGCCGTATGGCAGGTTCTTGGCGAACTCTTCGTCGGTTCCGCCGATACCGACGAACGACAACAACTCCTTGGCGACGGCGCGCGCCTCATTTTCTTCGTGACGCTGTTTCGGCAGACGCAGGATCGTAGACGCCACACCACTGCGTAGGTGCGGGTGCATGGCGACCATCACGTTCTCCGACGCGGTCATCGCGCCGAACAACCGAATGTTCTGGAACGTGCGGGCCATGCCGCGGGCGGCGATTGCGTGCGGGGCGACCCCGACCACCGACACTTCGTCGAACAGCACCTCGCCGTACGTCGGCGTGTAGAGGCCGGTCAACACATTGAAGAACGTGGTCTTGCCAGCTCCGTTGGGACCGATGAGAGCGACGATGGAGCCCTCGGGGATGACGAAGTCGACATCGCTCACGGCGGTGAGACCACCGAATTGAACGGTTACTCCACGGGCGTCGAGCAGCAGTGTCATGCGTCCACCTCCTGTGTCGCGAGCATCTCTTTCTCGGCCTGTTTTACCTGCTTTGTTCGAGCCGCCGGAATGAATCCTTCCGGCCGGAACAACATCATCACGACCAGGACGAGACCGAAGAAGGCGAACTCGTACTTCTTCAAGTTGAAGCCAGACTTCTCGCTGATCCACACCAGCCCGGTGTAGTTGAACCAGGTGATGACGACCCCGCCGAGAATCGATCCCCACACGTTGCCCATGCCACCAAGGATCACAGCGCACAGGATGATGATCGAGAACTGGAAGGTGAAGTTGTCGACGTTGACCGTCCCGACGATCGTGGCGTAGAAGGCACCACCGACGCCACCGGCAATTGCTCCAATGGCGTACGACCACAACTTGGTGCGCATCAGCGGAACGCCCATCAGGCTGGCCGCAAGTTCATCCTCTCGGATGGCCATCCAGGCGCGACCCAACCGGCCATCACGCAGCTTGAGCGAGACCCACACGAACAACGCGCAGAAGACCAGGATCACGTAGTACTTGGTCTGAAAGTCGGACGATCTGATGACCTTTGGAACACCGGGGATGTAGTTGAGAAAGCCCATTCCGACATTGTCGACCGGTCCGATTCCCTTGGTACCGTTTGTCAGGTTGAGACCGAGCAGATCGTTGCCGTTGCGGAAGACCTCGGGCAGGATCTCTCCGAAGCCCAGCGTCACGAGGGCGAGATAGTCGCTCTTCAACCGCAACGTCGGCGCGCCGATGACGACACCTGCAATCGCCGCGACGATGGCCGCGATGACGACGACGAGCCAGAACGACAGGTGGATGCCAGGAAAGTTGGGGCTGGCCGCGTCGAGGACGTGGATGTTGATGTTGCGCCATGCCGGTGTGACGTTGACGGCGAAAATCGACATGAACCACGCGCCGACGTACGCGCCGAAGAGGAAGAACGCGACGTAGCCGAGGTCGAGCAGACCCGCGAACCCGACCACCACGTTGAGTCCGAGAGCGAACAGCGCGTAGACCGCACAGAGCACGACCGTGAAGATCGGGAAGAAGCTGCCCGTGTCTTTGGTGAAACCGAGGTGCGGAAGCACTACGGCGATCGCGATGCCGATGGCCGCGAACGACGCCTTCGCCTGATCGAGACGAAATGCGTAGTGAATGAGAGCGTACGAAACGACAAACAGTCCGATGGCCCATGCAAAAACGATCATGGCTACACCTTCTCCTGCTGATGCTTGCCGAAGATGCCCCCCGGCCTGAATATGATCATCGCGATCAGGATGCTGAACATCACGGTCTGGGTCCACTTCTGGCCGGGGAAGAACCCGAGGCCACTGTCGTTGAGACCTTGGATCACACCGATCATCACACCTCCGATGACTGCACCCAGGAAGTTGCCGACGCCCCCGAGCACCGCGGCCGTGAAGGCGATCAGCCCGAGTCGGAAGCCGGCGTCATAGCGTGTCTGCCCGTTGACCTGGACGAACAGCGTGCCGGCGGCACCCGCCATCGCTCCACCGAGAGCGAACGTGAACGAGATCATTCTGTCGACGTTGATGCCCATCAGCAACGACGCGTCGCGATCTTGCGCGGTCGCGCGCATCGCCTTGCCCACCTTGGTTTTCTGCACGATCCAGGTCATCAGCAACAGCAGCGGAACAGTGACTGCAATGACGACGAGGTACTTGATGCGGATCGAGATATCACCGATGTCGATCGTTCCCTGCGGCAGCACGCTGGCCCGCGAGTTGGGCGCCGACCCGTTGAAGATGATGCCGATGTTCTGCAGGATGAAGCTGACGCCCACCGCGGTGATGAGGGGCGCTAGTTTCGGCGCATTGCGAAGTCGCCGATAGGCCAGTGCCTCGATGACGACGTTGATGACCGCGCAGACCGCCATGACGACGAGCAAGATGAGGGCGAGCAGCAGCCAACCCTTGACACTCGACCGTGTCTGGTTGAGCCATTCCTCGAGAAAGATTGCCGCGAAGACCGAACCAAGCATGAACAGGTCGCCGTGAGCGAAGTTGATCAGTTCGATGATGCCATAGACCATCGTGTAGCCCAAGGCGATCAGTGCATACAGCGCGCCATTTGACAGGCCGATCGTCAACACCTGGGCGAAGGTCGTCGGGCCCTGGATGAATGCGTGCACCAGGATCGCTGCGCCGATGCAAAGAACGACGATCCCGAGAATGTCTGTGGGAGAGAGATGGCGCCGGTGCGTCAGGATTGCGCGCTCAGTAGACAAAGGTTAAAGCCCCCGGGTTATGAGTTTGGGGTGGCCCCGAAAGGGCCACCCCAAACTACGGATGAATTTGATTTGACCGCTGAATCAGGTGCCGACGGGCCACGCCTTGAGGAAGGTCTCCTCGTTGCCGGTCAACAGTTGGATCGACATGTCGATCACGGTCACATCGCCATTTTCGTCGATGCTGAACTCCTTACCGATGACGGACTCCTCTGCCGGAATCGTGATCTTGCCAGAGAAGGCAGCGTCACGTACACCCTTGCGGGTTCCGTCAGAAGCCTCGATCGACTTCAAGATGAACTGGAACGCAGCAGCGCCGTAGATCGCGTACGCCGATGCAGGGTCGTGCCCGTACTTGGCCTTGAAGTCGTTGACGAACTTCGCGCCTGCGCCGCCGGCCTTGACCAATTCACCAGCGGGGAGACCGGCGAAGGTGATGTACATCTCCTGCGCTTCGGCGAGTGCTTTCACGGTGGGGTAACCGGTGAATCCGTCGGGGCCGATCAGCTTGACCGTACCGTCGTTCGGTCCGAGGACGGAAACCTTGTCGCGGATCAACTGCTCACCGTTGTTGTCGTTGATTCCACCGAGGTAGACACAGTCAACGCCGGAACCCTTGTAACCCTCGAACAGCGCGGTGTAGTTGGGCTGCTTTGCATCCCATGCCTCTTCGCCGACGATCTCGATGCCCTGCTTCTTGGCCTCCGCAGTAAACGCGTCTGCAACGCCGACGCCGTACGTCTGAGCGTCGTTGAGAACCAGGCACTTGGTGACCTTGAGGTCCTGCTTGGCAAACTGTGCGCCTGCCGCACCCTGGAAGTCGTCGGTCGCAATGACGCGACCGTAGTTACGAACGCCCGTCGGGTAGTACACGTCGGGCTCGCCCGGGTCCCACGCCTTGGTGATGCCGGGGTTGGTGTTGGCATGCGAGATGATCAACATCGGGCCACTGGGATCCTGGTTGAGGATAGGGATCTCGATCTTGGCGCAGCCTGAGTTGTAGGTGCCCATGACAGCAACCTCAGCGCTGTTGGCCACATGGTCGTTGCCGTTCTTGGCGCAAGTGGCGTCGTCCCAACCGCCCTTGGCTGCGGTGGAATCGTCGTAGGTCTTGAGCTCGATGTTGAACGCACCAGCTTTGCCACCGGCCTGCTCGAGGAGCAGGGCAATCGCATTGTTGGTGTCGGCCGAAGCATCAGCTGAAGCACCCTGCAGCGGAAGGTCAGTCGACACGACCAAGGTGCCACCGGCAGATGGAGCGGCTGTGTCACCAGGAGCGGCTGTGTCACCAGGAGCAGCTGTAACCGACGGTGCTGCGGTATCGCCGGAACTGTCCTTCTTGTCGTCTCCGCAGGCGACGCCTACGACTGCTAGCGCGATGAATAGCGCTAACCCTTTTTTGAACCTCATGGTCCTGCCTTTCGTTGGCATATTGGTTTCTCCCCCTCGGCACACGAGTGGAGACAGGCCAAATGGCTCGCCCCCACCAGCGACCGACAGTACGATCCCAGTACGGAATCGCGGCGGAACCCTAACAGCCCGGCCCCCTACTGACAAGTAACCCCGGGCCGCGCGTGAGCTGCGCCGAGATCGATGATCTGGTCCGCAACCCCGGTCAATTCCTCATCATGACTCGCGCAAACAACGCATGCACCACGACGTGCACTGTCCTTGATCGCCCGTGATACGAGCCGTGCGGTAGCACGATCGAGCTGCGAGGTCGGTTCGTCGAGCACCACCACGTCGGCGTCGACAGCAAGCGCTCGCGCCACCGACAATCGTTGACGCTCACCGCCGGAGAGCGAAGCGGCAGGCCTGTCGGCGAGCCCCGCGAGACCCAGATCGTCGAGCAGCGCGACTCCGTCGGCGTCGGGCCGTTTCAGCCGAATTGCCCGAACCAGATCGATGTTGTCGGCGACGCTCTGCTGATCGGCGAATGCTGCCGTCTGGGGCGCACATCCAAAGGAGATCGTCGGGCGATTGACAACGCCACGCGTCGGCCGGCTGACGCCGAGGATCAGCGACAAGACGCTGGTCTTGCCCGATCCAGATCGTCCGGTGATGATGGTGATCTGCCCGCGGCGCAGCTCCATCGAAACAGGTCCGACGGTGGTGTTGTCGAGGTCGAGCTCTACATCGTGCAGCTCGACGACCGTGGCACCCCGCTGTCTCTCGTTGGTGGAAACAGCGGTTGCCTGTGTCGACACGGGTTCGGAGCCGACGAGGTTGATCTGACCATCAGCAACGGCTGCAACGGCGCGGCCCACGATTCGAGCTTCGACACGTAGCGCATCGGGAAGGCGCACCCATCCCCTTCCATCGACGACCAACGATGTACGTCCGGCGAGCGTTTCCTCACTCAGCCGACCATCGTGGATCGTCAGCACTCGTGTGGCGATTCGTTCGGCTCGTGCGTCGTGCGTGACCACGAGTAACGCCGCGCCGGTGCGTTCGGCATGTTCGCGAAGGAACTCGTAGACCTCGTCGGCGCTGATGGCGTCGAGCTCGCCGGTCGGTTCGTCGGCGATCACGAGCCCAGGGCCGTGCGCGAGGGCGGCCGCAAGGGCCACGCGTTGGCGTTCTCCACCGGACAGTGATGTGGGACGGCGATGCGCGAGGTAATCGAGACTGAGGCGGTTCAGCGCCGATGAGGCAGCCGAGCGGCTTGCCGTGCGGCGGAGACCGTCGAGACGGGACTGCATGGCCACGTTGTCGAGACAGTCGAAATCGTCGATCAGATCGAGACCAGACCGCTGACTGACAACACCGACATGGGCCGTGCGCAACCGCACTACTGCAGCGTGGTCGAGTTGGGCGAGGTCGTGACCGAACAAGCGGACGCGACCAGCACTGGCTCGGACCTGCGCGGTGAGCGCGCCGACCAATGTCGACTTACCCGAACCACTGGGTCCCCGTACGACGATCCTCTCCCCTGTCTCCACTCGCAGGCTCAGCCCGCGAAGCGCAGCGACATCGTGGGAGCGACCGCGGTGCAGCACAAAGGCGTCCTCGATGTCGATGACAGGCCCGAGTGGTGTCGGCCCCCCGGACAGCGGTGCTCCCGTCACGTCGTACCGCGCATCAGATCCTCGTCGGGCACGCGGCGAGCTGATGCAGCGCCGGCGAGCGCACCCACTCCGAGAACAAGCAGCAGAGCGACCGACAACGCTGCGACCAGCATCCAGGGGACCGACAGTCTCAGCGGTGGATTCGGTCGACCCGACGTCGCGCTGATTGCGACGAGACGTGTCGCAATCTGCAAGAGCCAACGTCCACCGATGAGGCCGAGAGGTATCGCCAGGCAGACTGCGGCCAACGACTTGCCTGCGACCATCCCCGCCAGTCGCCGGCCCCCGACCCGTTCCAGCGCAAGCATTCGCAAAAGCGGCCGATCGTCGCTGGCGTCAGCGGCGGCACCGAACACCACGGCACACGCACCGAGCACGATGGCGACAAGGGCAGACCCGGTCAGGATCAACAGCGTCACGATCGAGAGCGGATCGGTGGCCAAAGCCGTCTGTCGGGTCGAGCGGCGATCGACCTCGATCGTGTCGAACCCGCTCTTTCCGAGTTGCTCGGCGAGCAGTCGTTCGTGTTGACCCGAGTCGGTGGCGAGCCACAACTCGTTGGCAGTCCCGGCGCCAGGCTGCAGTAGATCGAGCGCCGGCTGCAGGGTGGCGATGTCGATCACGGCAAACCTGGAGCCCACTCCCGGAAAGCGGTCGACGATCGAGGTGGGGTGAACACGTACCGTTCCGCTGCTCGTTTGGAGGGCAACGATTCCGTCGACCGCGGTACGCGCTGTGATCGGATCCATCACAGCTTGGAGGGGACTCTCCTGACCAGGACCTGACGGGGTCACCAGGATCGAGGCACCCAATATCGATCCGGTGACGCGCAACGACGAATCGTGTTGCGGCTCGATCACTGCGTCCGCGGCGCGAAGCCGGTCGGCCTGAAGGGTGATCGACGCCGAGCGACCATCGGCCGTTGTCGTGTGCACGCCGGTGAGCACGACGTCGATCGCCCGAGCAGACAATGACGTCGTGCCTTCGCCGATATGGTGCTCAATCAACTTCGACACGTCGCCCGGTTGCGCTATTCGGAAGCCGATCAGCTCGCCGCCGGCGTCACCAGGCGTCAGTGCGGTTCGCAAGTCGTCATCAAGAGTGATCTCGTGCCACGTGCCATTCGTTCGCGCGATGACAGCGGCCGTGCGCAGGCCCTCGAGGCCGGTGCCGCTGAACACGATGGATGTTGCGTCGTCGGGAAGGGTCGTGCCCAAGGTTCCCGGAGATGCCGCGTCGATCGACTTGGCGAGCTCGACGGGCTCAGGGCCGAAGCTCGATCGCCAACCATGCAGATGGCTGAGAGTCGCCGGATCAATGCCCAGGAGCTCCACGGTTTGAACGTTGGTCGCCGACCGGCGCACCGCGACCCCGCGTCGCAAGACATCGGTGGCCGTGGTTGCCGGCGTGAGCGTCGACCATCCCCCGGCAGGTGCCACGGCCTGCGGCCTGACTAGCGCCGGGCCTAGTTGCAGACGAAAGTCGTACGGGACAGCGAACGCCGCCTGATCGCTGGATCCCAGCCGCAACGTCGACGCATAGCCGAAGGTCAGTAGCGCGAACATCACCGTCACGGCGATCAACGAGGCCGTGGCGATTGAGCGCAGCGGCTGGGCGGTGGCCTCTGCCAACGTCAGCTTCGTGAGCGGCCACCGGCGGGGACTCGCAGTCGAGGCGACGCGCAGCGATATTGGCACGACTCGGACGACCACCGAAGCCAGAGCGATCGCAGCAAGGATCGGCACGGCGACGAGAGCCGGGTCGATCACGCGGTTCAGCGAACCGGTCGAGACCGATCCGCGGCCGATCAAGACGAACAACACGACCAACGCCGCGACTCCGGCCACGTCACTCGCTTGCGGTCGTCGACGTCGGTGCACGGGCAGTGCGTCGTCGATGCTCAACGTCATGAAGATCAGCACCCATACGAACAAGCTGACAGCGCCGAGACGCACGGCAAGAGATCCGTCGATGGATCGACTGAGCACGCTGCTGCCATCGAGTCCGGCACGGTGACCGAAATATGTACCCAGCAACAGGCCGATGAGTGCTCCGACGATCACACCACCGACCACCGGCAACGCTGCTTCGATCACCCTGAACGTCACCATTGCAGCTCGCCGGGCGCCTCGACGCCGAAGCAACGCCGACGTGCGTTGATGGTCCGCTCGACCACCGAGCCCAGCGAGCACTGCGACTCCGAAGAACAGCACGAGCAGGGCCGCAATCGGCACGACGAGACGGTTCCCACTGATACGAGTTCTGCTGCTGATCGACAGGAGGTCGTCCTCCGGTCCCGCGACGTGCAACGCGGGAAGCGACAGATCGGTACTGATCGAACGAACTGCTGCGAGGAGCGGGACGATGTCGATGCTTCGCAACTGCTCCCCCATCACCGGCACCTGCCATGCGTACGTTCGGCGGATCAGGCTGTAGTCAGGCAGTCCGGATGCCTCGGCCACACCCTCCGCCAACACGATCTGTTCAGTCTCATCGGGTCGCAGTTCGCCGTTGAGCAACAGGTCGCTGGTTGCGATCGCCGTCCCCACAATCGTGAGACCCAATGGGGAATCTGCAGGCAAGGGCGCGACGGCCTCCGGTTGCCCGGAATCGGCGACGATCGCCACCACCTCGCAGCGATCGGCATCGCATCGCGCCGGCCAGTCGCCGTCGACCAGTCGAGCAGCCATTTGGAGATCGTCGATTCCTGCAAATCGAACGGTTCGACCATCTCCGGCAGCCAAGGCTCGGTATTCGACCGTATGCAGAACGGGTCCGAAACCGTGTCGTCGAAGGCGGCCGCTGATCTTGCCGTTGAAATCGGCCAGTTGCTCTGTCGTCGGATACAGGTCGGGAGACATCGTCACCGAGAAGGCCCGTTCGGTCGGCTCGAGATCGGCGACACCCCGCTGCAGTGCGCGGTCTCCGGCGACAGTGCCGGCCACAGCGACCAGGAGGAGCCCAGCGATACCGACAGCGACGGCAGCGATCGTCGCGATCAATCGACCCTTGCGTGTACGCCCCCGGCGGAGCGCGCATTCGACCGCCACATTGACACCGCTCACGCCGTGCTCGACTCGCGCGCCTGTCGCTGGTGATAGCGGCGCATCTTGTTCCTCACTCCGCAAGCGTTCATCGAACACCACCGGCGGGCGTGCGCCCGCGAGGTATCGAGGAACAGCCAACCGCAGCCAGCGCAGGACCCCACCCTGGACATCAGCGGTGATCGAAGCAACCGCAACGCCTCGTCCGCGAGTCGGTCGCAGATCGACTCGATGGTGTCCTGCGGCCACCACGCTTGGTATCCCGATTGGTTCGACACCCACTGGGCCGATCGAGTCGCTTGGGCGGCTCGGCGCGCAACAAGGGCGAGCGCGGCAACGCGTTGCGCTTCGCTGAGGTCGAGTGGCGTGAAGGCCAGGTAGAGGTTCTCGCGCAACACGATCGCCGACCTGAATGCCGACGATCGATCACCGCTGGGCTTGACGAGGTCGTCGTTGCTCAGCAATCCTGCTGCGAGCGCCCAGTCGAACAGGTCATCGGCCTCGGCGAGGTCATCGCGGCTATAGACGGGTCGCCCGCTGACGGTGTTGACGAAATCGAGCACAACATGGTTGGCGCCGAAGTCGAACGGTCTGCGAGACGGATTGAAGATCTGCGGACTATACCCTACTGGTCAGTTTCACCGGTAATGGAACCGGTACAGACATGGAGTGGCGGGCGGTGGGAACCTGGCCGACGGGCGAGGGTCGTTGATTATGCACTCGGACCAAGAGTAGGATCCCCGACGGGTGGAGACCCCGTTCAATCCTGGATTTTTCGCATCGGAGAATCGCAATTCGGAGGCACCCCCAATGATGACAAGCGCTCTCGCACAGTTGAAGGCGGCCAGCAAGATCGCCTTCTATCTGTTCGTCGCGTTTCTGGTCATCCGTCTGTGGCAAGATCCCGCCGGCAGCGCCGACGCCACGGTCAGCTTCGTCGAATCAATCGGCTCGTTCTTCGCTTCGGCCGTCGACAAGCTCTCCGAGTTCGCTCGAAGTCTCGGCAACTGAACCTGGGGCGCGTGACGACGCGATCATGTTGCGTGCTGATCCCGTGACACGCGACGTCGAACACCACAACCACACCGAGGTCGCCCACAGGCTGGTTGCCAGGGCAACATGCAGGGCCACGAGAGCAGGCGGCACTCCGTTGGCGTACTGTAGATAGCCAACGCCACCTTGGGCAAGGGCCACGCACATCCAGACGGTCAACGGCGCGTCGAGCACTTCTCGATCGTGGGCACGTTTGCGCAGGTGCCAGAGGAGACCAAGGGCCATCAGCACCGCGACCCACACGACCACGCTATGGATGCGCGTCGCCCACGTGACGGAGAAGAAGGTGAAACGGCGTGCCTTGTCGTCGCCGGCGTGGGGACCCGTGCCCGTTACGACGGTTCCGGCGATGATGGCCAACCCGGTCCAAATCAACACCAGCCGCACCCTGCGTCTGGTGCGAGGCACGACGGTGCTGACTCGCTTGGCATTGTCTGGTTCACGCGAGCGGATCACGAGCACGACGGCAAGCGCAACCAGCACCATCGACAAGATGAAGTGCAGTTGCACCGCCGCTGGGTTGAGATCGGACCATACGACGACCGCGCCAATCAGACCCTGCGCCGGGATGCCGGCCACCAAGGCCGTCGACAACCACAACAGGTCTCGGCGACGAGGCCGCCTGAGCCACGCCCCCAACGCCGCCAGCACGACCGCGAGCCCGACGACAAAGGTGAACAGTCGATTGATCTGCTCAATTGCAGAATGTTGGGACGAAACGTCGACGAACTCTGAGTCGTTGCAGTTCGGCCAGTCGTTGCAACCGAGGCCCGCACCCGTGAGGCGAACCGCTGCACCGGTCACCACGATCACGCCGAGCAGCACCAGGGCCGACACGCAGATCTTGTGGAACTCGTCAGGAGTAAAGCCTGCTGAACGAACCCGCCTGACCAATTGTCGAAGTCGAATCACCCCGTCAGACTACGGTCGCCTGCCGTGCTGAGTGGCTTCGATGACTACCCCGTTCACCGGGCGCACCTCCCGGTATGGCGGCGTCGACGTCGGACATCAACCCGCGAACGGGTGCGGCTTCCTGTGGATGCACACTGCGCCCGGCAGAACCTTCCCGTGCAAGCAATGTGCGATAGACAGTACGTCGCGCCCGGAGGAGCGACCGAAGATGGCATCCTCGAGCTGTTGGCGGTCGGTAATCATCAGACCTGGCTCATTGGGATCGTCGACCCATACGCCGCCGCGAGCATCGCACCCGGCGTCCCACACGGAGCTTGAACACAGCGATAGCGTTCGCAGAAGTGAAGAAGCCAACAGTTGCCGAACGTCGCAACGAGATCCTCGAGACCACGTGCGAGGTCGTGATCGAGCGAGGCTTCGCCGGAACTCGCATCGCCGATGTCGCCAAGCGGCTCGAGGTCTCGAGCAGCCTCATCCACTATCACTTCGACTCGAAGGAACAACTCCTCGCCGAGGCGTTCGCGCACTACGCCAACAAAGATGTCGCGGAGATGGAAGCCGAGATCGAGAACGCGCCAACTGCGCTCGGCAAACTCGAACGCGTGATACAGAACTACGTCCCCGAAGGCAGCGACGACGTCGAGTGGATGCTGTGGATCGACGGCTGGGGTGAGGCTCTGCGTAACCCGATGATGAAGAAGATCAGCCAGCAACTCGACGAGCAGTCGACCGAGCTGTTGGCCCGGATCATTCGCATCGGTATCGATTGCGGCGAGTTCACGTGTCCCGATCCAACCGCTGCGGCGATGCGACTCACAGCGCTGGTCGATGGCCTCGCAGTGCAGTTCGCTGCTCACGACGGGATGATGAATCGCGATCAACTGATCGATCACGTTCGGTTTGCCGCCGGCTCCGAGATTGGTGTCGCGCCCGCCGACTTCAGCGGTGCCGAACGCAGGCCGGTCGTTCAGGCGCCATCGGCTGCAACCGACGCCGCCTTACGGCATCTTGTCAGCAGCTATTGCGACGATGTCAACCGCGGCGACACCACCTCATGGGCGAAGCTGTGGGCCGACGACGCCACCTGGAACCCCTCGGGAAAACCGATCAGTGGCCGCGGCGCAATTGTGGCAGCGCTGGAGCAGGCCCTCCGCGACAGGGAGTGGGTCGTGCAGTCGGCGCCGTTGATGGTGTTCGAAGTCGACGAGACACATGGCTCTGGCACCGGTCGCATCACCCTTCAGGAACGGTTCAAGAAGCCAAACATTGCCAAGTTGGGCATGACCCTGGGGACGTATCACGACCAGTACGTGCGACACGGCGGCAACTGGCTGTTCGCGGATCGGCGCCTCGAGGTCATCGAAAGCGCCTGACACCCTCGTTACGGACGTACTTCGTAGAACGCGTTGACGGCGTGGTCGACCTCGAGTTTGCGGAATCGGGTAAAGCCGGCCTCTGCTGCCATCTCTCGCGCCTTGTTGGCCGACAGGCCGAGGGTGCCCAGACCCTCGCCGTCTGGTTCGCTGAGCGCTGACGACATACAACTCAAGACGCTGAAGCCGTACATCATCGCCGCCATCGGATTCTTGCGGAGGTTCTGCTCGAAGGTGTCGAGTGCCTTGATGTCGACGAGCAACCAGGTCCCGTCCTCTGCTATCGCCGAACGAATCGAGTTCATGATCCTCTGAGGATGCGTCATGTCGTGCATGCAGTCGAACGTGGTGACGAAGTCGACGCTGTGATCGTCGGGTATCGGCGAATCGCGTGGATCCACGAAACTCGCATTGGTAAGCCCGGATGTCGACAACTTCTCGTTGGCGCGACCGAGCGCATAGCGGGAGATGTCATACCCGACGAACATCGATCGTGGAAACGCCTTGGCCATCAACAGCACCGCGCTACCCGCTCCGCACCCGATGTCAGCCGCTCGTCCGCCTTCCGTCATTCGCTCGACAACACCGTCGAGTGTTGGCAGCACGGTAGGCAGCAAGAACGCGTTGTTCCACGGCTCGAAGCTGCGCTCGATGCCGACTGCGCCCTCCGGGCCGTGACTGTCGTAATCGTGACCGAGTCCGGTGACGAAGCTCTCCCGTACACGAACGAGTGCCTCCATCGTCTGCGGCAGTCGGTGGAACATCCCCGCCCCGAACGACGGATGATCCGGCGTCGCCAGCACAGCTTCGCCCTCCGGCGATAGCGAGAAACGTTGTCGATCGTCGACATCGATCAGCTTCGCTGCTGCCTGGTTGTAGGCCCATTCCCTGACCCAACGCTCGTGGAGACCCGCTCGCTCGGCCAGCTCAGCGGTCGTCACCGGTTTGCCGGCCGATTTCATTGCCGCATACAGACCGAGTTGATCGCCGAGGTGGACCATGCCGGCGGTGACCGCGCCGTCGAGCTTGGAGAACAGTTGAAAGGAGTACAGCTTGAGTCGCTCGGGGTCGATCGTCATCATCGATGTCAATCAGGATCGGTGAACGATGCAGCGCGCTTCTCGAAGTTGGCCATCACTGCCTCGACCTGGTTCGGGCGTCCGATGAGCGAGCTGATCACTCGACGCTCCTCGGCAAACTGCTGCGCAGCGCCATCGTTGAACAAGCCGTTGAGGAGAGCCTTCGCGCCCCGCACCGCGTCGGGGCTGCGACCGGCTATTTCCTGAGCGATCGCCATTGCATCATCGTGAGGAGTCTCGGACAGACGTGTTGCCAGACCTAACGAGAAGGCCTCGCGGCCATCGAAGACTCGTGCCGTGAACACGAGCTCCTTGGCGACGTCGGCGCGCACCGATGAGCTGAGCATCAATGTGCCCGTCATGTCGGGTACCAGACCCCAATGCACTTCACGAACGCTGAGTTGAGTGTCGGGATGCACGATACGGATGTCGGCGCCAAGTGCGATCTGGATGCCACCTCCCAGGGCGTGTCCGTGAACGGCTGCGATCACCGGCACCGGAATCTCCTGCCACACCCAACACACCTGTTGGCCGAGATGGGTGATTCGCCCAACCTTCATCGCCCCTGGATTGCCGTCGTCGGTCGCCGGACAGTCGCTGCTCGACATCGCTTGGAACGACGAGAAATCGAGCCCCGCGCAGAACGACGACCCTTCGCCACTGAGCACGACGACGCGTACGCCAGGCTCAGTCTTCAGGCGCTCGCCCACGTCGGCCAGGCCTTGGAACATCGCGCCGTCGAGAGCGTTGCGCTTGTCGGGACGATTCATGCGCACGTCGGCGATGCCGTCGGAGATCATCAAGGTGACACGGTCGGACATGGTGCGAGTGTTGCAGATCATTCGACCAGTCGCAGGCCGCTGGGCGTCGTCGACGGCTCTGCGAGAGGCAAGTCGACAACGAACTCCGTGCGATGCGCCGGAAAGATGTGTTCGCTGAGCAGGATCGGTTCGCCGGCCGTGCTGGTTGTGAGGCGCTCGCAGCGCAACACGGGGCTTCCGACCGGTACCGCCAGCAGGGCAGCGTTCTCCGCACTCGCCGATGCGGCGCCTATGGTCTGCGTCGCGCCGCGGAGGGCAATCCCGAGCAGTTCGTAGAAGGGTTGGCGCTCCACATCGCGTCGGCTCATGTTCTGGCCGAGGTCGGCAGGACACCACACGGTGACGACGGCAAAGGGCTCGCCATCGGCCCGGTTGATCCGTTTGACACGCAACACCTGATCGCAGTGCAGCCGCGCGGCAACGTGTGGGGGCGCAGCAACGAACGCGAACTCGATGATCTGACGCTGCGGATGAATCCCGCGCTCCTCCAATTGTCGCTCGATGGTCTCGAGCTGTGTCAGCCGCTGCTGCAGCGGGGCGGTTGCAGAAAACCACCCGAAGCCTTGCCGAGACTCCACCAATCGCTCGTCTCGCAAGGTCTCGAGAGCACGCCGAACCGTCACCCGACTGACCCCGAACTCTGCGGACAACTCGCTCTCGCTCGGCAACACATGGCCGGCACCCACCCCGGCAATTCGTTCGCGCAGCACCTGGGCGATCTCTTGGTATCGAATCGTGCGCACGTCAGAGGTGGGCTTCCACGAGTGGACTCACTTGTATTATGCTTGTCTACATCAGAACGGAATGCAAGCAGCAGCCTTGCAACTGATTTCGAGGAGCAGCTATGTCGGTCACTGCAGGAACACCGGTCGAATTGGTCCACGAGGTGTACGCCAAGCTGGCGGCTCGCTGCGAGGCCGGTCGAACCCGCTTTGCACGACCTCTCACGTTGACTGAGAAGATCCTGCTGAATCACCTCGACGATGCCTCAGCCGGGATCGATCGTTCTGTCACGTACAACGACTTCCACCCCGACCGCGTCGCGATGCAAGATGCCACCGCCCAGATGGCGCTGCTGCAGTTCATGACCGCTGGCCTTCCCACCACCGCGGTGCCCACCACGGTTCACTGCGACCACCTCATCTCGGCGAAGGTAGGCGCCCGCATCGATCTCGATGTAGCCATCGACGTCAACAAAGAGGTCTACGACTTCCTGCGATCGGTCAGTGCGAAGTACGGCATCGGGTTCTGGGGACCCGGCAGCGGCATCATCCATCAGGTCGTGCTCGAGAACTACGCGTTCCCCGGTGGGATGATGATCGGCACCGACAGTCACACACCCAATGCGGGTGGGCTCGGGATGGTGGCAATCGGTGTTGGCGGCGCCGATGCCGTCGATGTGATGACCGGCTTCGCGTTCAACGTACGTTGGCCGAAGGTGATCGGCGTGAAGTTGACCGGTTCACTCAGCGGATGGTCGGCACCGAAGGATGTCATTCTCGAAGTCGCCAGGGTGTTGACAGTTGAAGGCGGCACCGGCGCGATCGTCGAGTACTTCGGACCCGGCGCCGACAGTATTTCGGCAACCGGGAAAGCGACCATCTGCAACATGGGGGCCGAGATCGGTGCCACCTGCAGTGTCTTCGGCTACGACCACAACATGTCGATGTACCTCAAGTCGACCGGACGCGAGGCCATCGCCGACGCAGCCGACAAGGTCGCCGACGACCTCCGTCCCGACGATGGTGCGCTGTACGACCAGTTGATCGAGATCAACCTCGACGAGTTGAAGCCGTTGATCAACGGCCCGCACTCCCCCGACCGTGCCAACCGAGTCGGTGCCGCGGTGGGTGCCGAGGCCCGCGCCAACGACTGGCCGTTGGAAATCTCTGCTGCGCTCATCGGCAGTTGCACCAACAGCTCCTACGAAGACATCACTCGCGCAGCGTCCATAGCCCGACAGGCGGCCGCGCGGGGTCTCAGGGTGAAGACCGATCTGTTGATCACGCCGGGTTCCGAGCAGACCCGAGCGACGATCGAACGTGACGGGCTGCTCGCCGACCTCGAGGCCGTCGGTGCGACCGTGCTCGCCAACGCCTGCGGACCGTGCATCGGTCAATGGGATCGTCCGGCATCGGCCAACGGTGTTCCCAACACCATCGTCAACTCCTTCAATCGCAACTTTCCCAAACGCAACGACGGCTCGGCAAACACGTTGAGCTTCGTCACCTCTCCCGACACCGTGATGGCGTTGGCCCTTGCCGGTCGACTCGACTTCGATCCCACCATCGACACCATCACCGCACCTGATGGCACCGAGGTGCTGCTTGAAGCACCTGTTGGCGAAGTGCTGCCAGACAAGGGCTACGACCCAGGCGAGAACACGTTCACGCCACCACCACCAGATGGATCGAGCATCGTCGTCGAGGTATCGCCGACGAGCCAACGTCTCCAGCTCCTGCAGCCCTTCCCGGCGTGGGACGGCAAGGACTACTTCAAATTGCCCCTGCTGATGAAGGCAAAGGGCAAGTGCACCACCGACCACATCTCGGCCGCAGGCAAGTGGCTCGCATACCGCGGGCATCTGGAGAACATCAGCGGCAACCTGTTCCTCGGTGTCGTCAGCGCGTTCGACCGTCCCGTCGGCGAAGGCGTCGACTTCCGCGACGGAACGCCCGACACACTGCCCAACCTCGCCAAGAAGTACAGCGAGGCCGGCATCAGTTGGGTAGCCATCGGCGACCGCAACTACGGCGAGGGTTCATCGCGCGAACACGCCGCAATGGAACCTCGCTTCCGCCGCGGCATCGTCATCTTGGCGCGCGGCTTCGCACGTATCCACGAGACCAACCTCAAGAAGCAAGGGCTCGTGCCGCTGACATTTGCCGATCCCGATACCTACGACCTCATCGACGAGGTCGACCGCATCAATGTTCTGGGCCTGCCCCCGAAGCCCGGTGAGAACGTCAAGTGCGAAATCGTGAAGGCCGACGGCACCATCATCCCGTTCGAAGGGATGCACACCTTCAGCAACGAGCAGGTCGAGTGGTTCAAGGCCGGTTCTGCGCTCAACGTCGTACGCCGTAAGGTTGCCGAAGGCCGGATCTAGAGAACCCAAGCACAGCGAGACCAACCTCAAAGGGAAGGGTGTAGGCAACGTCGATGGACCTGCTCGGCGCACTACGCACCACCGGCTCGGTCCGCGAGTTCTCCGAGAAGCCGGTCGACGATGCAACTGTTGCCGCGATCCTCGACGACGCTCGCTTCGCGCCGAGCGGAGGCAATCGTCAACCGTGGCGAGTCGTCGTTGTCAGGGACGCGGCGGTGCGTCGCACGCTGGCTGATCTGATGACGGCGGTGTGGTACGAGTACCTGGGTGAAAGCCACGACAGTTCACGCGCACCGTTCGCGCTCGGTCGCTCCACAGGTGCGACGCCCGTGGTAGCGCCCTATCCGCTGCTCGACGAGATCGAGCAAGTTCCAGTCGTGCTCGCCGTTGCCGCAGATCTCAACAGGATCGCGTTGATGGACGGCCAAGCTCACCGGCCACCCATCACCGCGGGCGCGTCGATCTATCCGTTCTGCTGGAGCGTATTGCTGGCGGCGCGGGCCCGAGGACTGGGTGGGGTGATGACCACGTTCCTGTCGCGCGCAGAGTCCGATGCCGCCTCGGTGTTACATCTTCCCGCCGAGCACGCGCTGGTGGCAACGATCTTCCTCGGCCACCCGGTCAAGTTCACCACAAAGTTGAAACGCCAGCCCGTCGATTCGTTCACTAGCATCGACCGATTCGATGGAGAGCCGCTGCTATGACCGACTTGGCCAGGGACCCAGAGCTAGATCCGACGGGCGACGAAGTTACGTTGCTGCACTCGTTCCTCGAGTACCAACGCACCATCCTCATCCGCAAGGCCGAAGGCGTCACCGACGCACAGTCACGTCTGCGGATCGAGCCGAGCGAGATGACGTTGCTCGGTTTGATTCGGCACATGGCCGAGGTCGAGCGCAGCTGGTTCCGCCGGCGCTTCGCCGACGTCGAAGCGCCGCCCATCTACTACAGCGACAGCGATCCGGACGGCGACTTCCATCCTGGCGACGACGACACGCTCGAGGAAGCCATCGTCACACTGCGAAGCGAGATCGAGTTTGCCCAGTCCTCTACCGCGGGCGTCCCGCTCGACACCCTTGCGAAGGCAAATCCGCCGACCCAGCGGATTCCCGGATGGCAGCCGAACCTGCGGTGGATACTGATCCACTTGATCGAGGAGTACGCGCGCCATTGCGGCCACGCGGATCTGTTGCGTCAACGCGTCGACGGTGCAGTCGGCGACTAGCCGAACCGCTGGTTCAGGCCGAACAGCCAATCACGATGGGCGAACGGTGCGTGTGCCGGTGATCTCGGCCTTGCGATCGACCAGAGTCGACCGGGCGCGTTCTGCCGCCTCGCGAGCTCGCTCGGCGAGACGACGTGCGGCCGTACCGATCCGCTGAATCTGACGAATCAGCGCTTCGCGTGCCTGCTCGGCCTCGGCGGTGAGACCCTGCAGCGATTCGACTTTCCACCACTTCATGACGACCGGCTCGAGGATCTGCTCGTGGTGCTGTAGGAGGTTGTACAACCCTGCATTGGCGATGGCCTGAGCATGCCGCTTGAACCCTGGGATTCCCGTGCCTGGCATCTCGAACTCGCGCACTTGCCGCTCGATCGCAGGAACCACCAACGACGGCGCAATCTCGAGCGCAGCCGACGTGAGGTCGCGGTAGAAGAGGAAGTGGAAGTTCTCGTCGGCAGCGACACGACTGATGAGCTCGTAGCCCGCTTCGCCCGCCGGATGACCCGACAGCTCCTCGCGCAACGCCCTGCCGGTGTTGCGATGGGCAATGCGGGTTGCCAGCTCCTGCAGGGCCACGTAGACGAAGCCGTCGACTGCCGATGTCGGATCCGGGACCTGCCCACCCGACATCTGCGACATGCGGCCGTCTTCGAGAGTCTTCGGGTCGAGCATGCGGGTGACCGTCATGAAGTCGCGGAGGGCGATCGAGTGACGAGCCTCTTCGGCGGTCCACCGGTGCGACCATTCGCGCCAGATGCCCTCGCGACCGAACATCCGGTCGATGGTCTGGAAGTAGTACGGCAGGTTGTCCTCGGTGAGCAGGTTGACGAAGAGCGCGCTGCGTAACGAGTCGGGGATCGGCATCTCGTCGGCGTTCCACTCGACATCAGCCTCGAAGTCGCGACCCATGCTCCATGGAACGAACTCGTGCGGGTACCACGGCTTGCATGTCTCGTAGTGGCGAGCGGTCAACTTTTCTGCGACCTCAGTGAGTTCGTTGAGCAGTGCCGTGTCGTTCATCGTCGAGCAGTATACCTCGCCTACCGACCGGTAGGTAGACAGCACTTTGCCGAGTTGGCTTTTGTTCAGTCGGTGCCAGGCCGTCGCTCGGACTCTGCGTCGACGTTGCCCCTATGGCCGCGTGGCAGGGCCGCCGCCAATTCTTTCGGTGTCGGCTTGCGTTTGACCCGACTCTCGGGTGGCAGGAGGTCCATCAACGCCTTCATGATCCGCTTGGTGTCGGCATCCACGCTCTGGTACTTGAGAGCAACAGGGGCGCCGACGCGGATGATGACGGTCGGTGGGTCGACGATGTTGAGCACGTTGGGAAGCCGGGCGGACCGCGGCCATACCTTCTCCGTTCCCCACAACCCGACGGGAATCACGGGGGCACGTGTCATCGCAGCGAGGCGAGCAGCACCCCAGCGCCCCTTGAGCTTGGGGTCGAAGAACGCCTCGCCGCGTGGGATGGTGCCCTGCGGCATCACGGCAACCATGTCGCCATGTTCGATTGCCTCGGAAGCAGCCTTCAGCGGCTCGTCGCCTCCCGTTCCGCGGTCGACTCGGATCCCGCCCATCGCCGCGGCGATCTGACCGACGATGGGTGCGTCGAAGACTTCCTTCTTGCCCAGGAATCGAACCGTGCGATCGGTGCGCGCGATCGTGACCGCCATCGCCATCGAATCGAAGTAGCTGCGGTGATTACCGACGATGATCGCCGGGCCCGAAGCGGGAATGTTGTCGACGCCTTCGATGTCGAACCGGGCGTAGGGAAACAACAGTGGATGCGTGAAGCTGAGCGCGAGTCGCTGGATCTCCATGTTGACGACCGGGATCTTGGCCATCCCGTTGCTGCCGGCCGACAGGTCGACTGTCGGCCAGCGACGGGCCGCTGCCATGACGGCCATCCGCGAATCGGGGTTGACCACGAACGGGAATCCGACCGCAGCCAAAAGCGGCGTGTCGTACACGCTGTCGCTGTAGGCGTAGCTCGCGGCGAGATCGATGCCATGCTCGTCTGCCCATCTGCGCACCGCTGCGAGCTTGCCCGCGCTCCAGACGAACGGGCCATCGAGTGACCCGTGATATGTCCCATCGTCGTTGACCCGATACTGGGTGGCGATGACGGCATCGAGGCCAAGCAGATCTGCGAGTGGTTTGACCATGTCGTACGGCGTCGTCGTTGCCATCACGACGGGACGACCGGCAACTCGGTGTTCCTCGAAGAGGGGTGCGGCGAGCGGTTGGATCATCTCGACCAATCGCTCGGCGGCAATCGCCGCGGCCGCCTGCACAGCGACCTGAGGCTTGCCTCTGGCCAGCGAGACCGCCTGGCGAGCAAGGGCCATCGATGGCAGCGTCTCGCCGATGGTGTTGAACAGCTTGAACAGCAGTGCCTCGCCGGGAATGGACCGGTTGACCAGCCCGGCAGCCTTCATCGCCGCGGAGAACACCTCGCCGGAGGCGCCGGCTAGCAGCGTGCGGTCGAGATCGAAGAAGGCTGCACCCTGCGAGCTACCCATCCACGCGACTGTACGCCAAAACGGGAGAGACCCCGCCTGGGGGAGGCGGGGTCTCTCAACCAGAACCCTGTGATTGGGGGAACC
>JBDTWJ010000006.1:0-47543 GCA_040006755.1 Ilumatobacteraceae bacterium
CACGGTCTGTGCGCAGCAGGGCTCGCGAGGTCGAGACCGCGTTCACCGAACTCGAGGGCCGTCACGGTCGCGCGCCCACCGACGCCGAACTGTCGTCGCACCTCAAGATCTCCGCGCCCGAGTTCCAGAAGTGGCTCAACTCGATTGCCTCGACCACGGTCGGTCCGCTCGACCGCGCGTTGGTGGCCGGCACCGAACCGCGCACGCTCAGCGGCGACGTGCCCGATACGCCGGCATCGATCGTCGAAGACGGCGAGGTGCGCCGACTGGTCCGCGGCGAGGTGAAACGTCTTCCCGACCGGGAGAAGATGGTGCTGTCGCTGTACTACGACGAAGGACTCACCCTTGCCGAGATCGGCGGCGTGCTCGGGGTCACCGAGAGTCGTGTCTCGCAGATCCACACCAAGGCAGTGCTGCACCTGCGCGCCAGGTTGTCGGCTTCGGGCGTCACCTAACCGACGAGCTCCAACCATGATCGGCGTCGCTTCGGCGCTGATCATGCTGATCCCGGCCTGCTACCAGCCACCGGTCGACGCGCCGATCGTCGACCCGTTTCGTTCGCCCGCGTGTACGTATTGCCCGGGGAATCGGGGGCTGGAGTACCAACCGTCGCCCGGATCCGGCGTGATTGCCGCTGCGCCGGGGGTCGTCACGTTCAGTGGGGTCGTTGCCGGTGTGCGCTACGTGGTGATCGACCAGACCGATGGCCGATCGGCGACGTACGGGCGACTGTCGTCGCCGAGCGTGGCTGTCGGCACCAGGGTCGGCCGAGGCGATCCCGTCGGCACCACGACCGAGCGGTTCTATTTCGGCCTCCGCTTCGGCAATCGATACGTCGATCCAGCGCCGTTCCTGGGCGTTCTCCGGTATCGACCCAGGCTCGTTCCGGTCGACGGTTCGCCACGACGGCGCCCGCCTCCGCCGATCATGGCGTGTGCCGCGTCGCTGCAAGGCCGATAACATACGCAACCGGCTGTCAATACCGATCGCCCCGATATCAACGTCTCCTCTATCTGCGGTCGCCTCGGCGCCAGAGTATGACGCCGCCAACCGCAGAGGAGGAGTAACCATCATGGCCGTCGTCACCATGCGACAGATGCTCGAAGCCGGTGTGCACTTCGGGCACCAGACCCGCCGTTGGAACCCCAAGATGAAGCGATTCATCTTTGGTGAGCGCAACGGCATCTACATCATCGATCTCGAGCAGACGCTCACCCGCGTCGAGGCTGCGTACAACTTCGTGCGCGATCTGGCCGCCGGCGGGGGCACCGTGCTGTTCATCGGCACCAAGAAGCAGGCGCAAGATCCCGTGCGCAGCTACGCCGAGAAGTGCGGCATGTCTTACGTCAACGAGCGTTGGCTGGGCGGCATGCTGACCAACTTCGAGACCATTGCCAAGCGTGTCTCGAAGATGCAGGAGTACGAGCGCATGCGCATCTCCGGTGAGTTCGATTCGATGCCGAAGAAGGAAGCCCTGCTCTTGGGCCGCGAGCTCGAGAAGTTGCAGAAGAACCTTGGCGGCATCCGCAACATGAGCAGGCGTCCCGACGCAGTGTTCATTCTCGACACCAAGAAAGAACACATCGCCGTTACCGAGGCCAACAAGCTGAAGATCCCGGTGATCGCCGTGGTCGACACCAACGTCGATCCCGACGTCGTACAGTTTCCGATCCCCGGTAACGACGACGCTATCCGTGCCAACGCACTGATGAGCCGCGTCATCGCCGAGGCCATCGAAGAGGGCCGCTACATCGCCAGCAAACGCAACCCGCAGGTCAGCGCAGCTCCGAAGCGCTCCGCAGAGGACGAAGCCGCGTTCGCGGCATCGCAAGCCGATGCCCGCCGCCAGGCAGCCGCCGCCCAGGCCGAGCGCGACGCCCGCGTCGCATCGTCTGGCTCGCCGGCTGAGGTCGCCGATGAGCCATCCTCCGAGGAAGCGGTCGCCTCGGCCGAGCCCCCAGCAGCGGTCGGGAGTCCGACTGCCACTGAGACCCCGACGGCTACCGAGACCCCGAAATCTCCTGAGGCACCGGCAGCGGAGGCCACAGCCGAGGCCACTCCCACTCCCGAAACCGAAACCACGATCGAAACCGAAGGCTGATTCCGAACAATGGCATTCACTGCGAAAGACGTACAGGCGCTGCGCCAGGCCACCGGCGCGGGCATGATGGACGCCAAGAAGGCCCTCGAGGCCAACGATGGCGACATGGAGCAATCCAAGCAGTGGCTGCGCGAGAAAGGGCTGGCTGCCAGCGCCAAGCGCGATGACCGCGAGAACAACCAGGGCCTGGTGGCGCTGGTCGTCGACGGCAACGTCGGGGCCGTCGTCAAGCTGAAGAGCGAGACCGACTTCGTCGCAGGTAGCGACCTCTTCAAGGGCGAGGCCGACACGTTGGTCAAGCTCGTCATCGCCGAGGGTGAGGGTGCAGTCAGCCAGCGAGCAGCGCAGCTCGACGACCTCAAGATCACCTTGAAAGAGAAGATCGAGCTCGGAGAGGTCGTCCGGTTCGAGGCGGCCCCTGGCAACGTCCTCGACAGCTACCTGCACCTGCAGGGCGGTCGCGGCGTCAACGCGGTGCTGGTCGAGATGGCCGGCGCAACGCAAGAACTGGCCCACGACGTGGCCGTTCACATCGCCTTCGCCCGTCCGAAGTACCTCAGCCGCAACGACGTGCCCGAAGACGTGGTCACCCACGAGCGCCAGACGCTGGAGACCATCAGCCGCAACGAGGGCAAACCAGAAGCAGCGTTGCCGAAGATCATCGAGGGTCGGCTCAACGGGTTCTTCAAGGATGTCGCGCTGCTCGACCAGCCGTATGCCAAAGACGACAAGCAGTCGATCTCCCAGGTGATCGGTTCGGCAACGATCGTTCGGTTCGCCCAGGTCGAGATCGGCTGAACCACAGATGAATTCGGCGGGAGCGCCACGGTGGAAGCGAATCGTCTTCAAACCCTCTGGCGAGGCCCTCGCTGGTGATTCGGGTCAAGGCCTGGATGCAGCCACGCTCGAGGCCACAGCGCGCGAGATCATCGATGTCCGCGAGATGGGCGTCGACGTGTGTGTCGTGGTCGGCGGTGGCAACTTCTGGCGCGGCCGCACCGGGGCCATGTCGGGAATGGACGCGACGCAGTCGGATCACATCGGGATGCTCGGCACCGTGATGAACGGGTTGGCGTTGCAAGACGCCTTGGAGCGCGCCGGGCAGGATACGAGACTGCAGAGCGCCATCGAGATGCCACGGCTGTGCGAGCCATACATCCGTCGCAAGGCCATGCGCCACCTCGAACAGGGCAGGGTCGTCATCTTTGCTGCGGGTACCGGTAATCCCTTCTTCACGACCGACACCGCTGCAGCCCTTCGCGCCGCCGAGATCGATGCCGACGCCTTGTTGAAGGGCACGCACTCCGGTGTCGACGGCGTGTACAGCGCCGATCCGCGTACCGATCCGAATGCGACGAAGTACGACGAGATCACCTACATCGAGGTCATGACCAAGGACCTCCGGGTCATGGATGCAACGGCCATTACGTTCTGTCGCGAGAACAAGATGCCCATCGTGGTCTTTGATATGTCGACGCCGGGGCGCCTTCAGGCCATTCTGCGTGGCGATCGCGTCGGCACGATGATCCAGGGCTGACGGATGCGCAATTCGCCCGCTCGCAGGTCGATACGCTGGGCAACGTGATCGAAGAGACCATTCTCGACGCCATCGAAAAGATGGAGAAGGCGGTCGAGCACGTGCAAAGCCAATTCACGGGAGTACGGACGGGACGTGCGACGCCGGCACTGGTCGAGAAGCTGATGGTCGACTACTACGGGGCAATGGTGCCGGTGCAGCAGCTGGCCGGCTTCCAGGTTCCCGAGGCTCGTCAGCTGATCGTCAAACCCCACGACCGCACGTCGCTCGGCGCGATCGAAAAGGCAATCCGCGACAGCGATCTCGGTGTCAACCCATCGAACGATGGTGTGATCATCCGCCTCAACTTTCCTCCGCTCACCGAAGAGCGACGCAGGGAATTCGTCAAGATCGTCAAGAACATGGCAGAAGATGGCAGAGTTGCGGTTCGCAACATTCGCCGCGATGCCCGCAAGCACCTCGATGCGGCCGAGAAGAGTGCAGAAATCTCCGCTAATGAGCTCGAGCGGGCGGAGAAGGAAATCGAGCGCATCACCCACGAGCACGTGGAGATGATCGACAAGGCCTTCGGCCGCAAAGAGCAAGAACTCCTCGAGGTCTGAGCGAGCAAAAGGGGATTTGCATGACTGACGACGCACGGCGTAATCGACGCCCAGACGAGGGGGAAGGAGACGATTTCGGGCCGCCCTTGTTCGCCGAGACGACCGAGGAGGACGACGACACCACCGATGGGCTGTCGTTCGGCGCATCCGACACCGGCCCGCTGCCACATTGGACGGAACCGCCGACTGGCGAACTGCCACGCACGTTGAGCACGTCGGCACCCTCCGATCCGTCCGACGATCTCGACGTGTGGTCGACGTTCGCCGGAAAGTCCCCTGTGTGGCGCGATGATGAGCCGGTCGACCCCCACGACGAGACCGACGAGATCGAGCGGCTGATTCCTGTCGAACCTCTCGGTGTCGACGTCGACGACATCACCAATCGCGACGATTCCATGCCGTTGCGCCGAGAACCGGGCCGCATCACCATCGGCACCGACCCCACAGACGACCGGTCGCGGCCAATACCGCGCAAGGGCCGACCTGGCGAGCCGAATCGTGGCGGCCGTCCAGCGCGCTCGGGTTCGACGGCGCGTCAATCAAACCGACCTGCACAGGCCAACTCTCGCGACCTCCCCAGCGCGATAGGCGTCGGCCTGCTGATCGCCATCGTGTTCGTAGTCTCCGTGATGGTCAGCCCGAAGCTGGTCCTGGTTGTCGTCGTAGCGGTGCTTGGCTTCGGCGCGATCGAGTACTTCGACAAGGTGTCGGAGAAGGGCTATCGACCTGCAACGGTCATCGGAATCATCGCGTGTGTGGCTACTCCCATCGCCACGTATTGGGCCGGCGAGCGGGCATTGCCCTTGATCCTTGCTCTCGGTTTCGTCGCGGTCTCCGTCACCTTCATCGGTGCCAACAGTCTCGAGGCCGCACCGATGCCCAACATGGCGATCACGACGCTCGGCGTCGTGTGGATCGGCTTCCTCGGTTCGTTTGCGGCGTTGATCCTGCGGTACTCGAAGGGCGGCGGGTTCCCCGTCGCTGCCGGGTTCTTCAGCACCACCATCGGCACCGACACGCTCTGCCTGCTGGCCATCGGTGTGGTCGCGAACGACGTTGGCGCCCTGATATTGGGAAGCGCTGCCGGCAAAACTCCGCTGCGCGCCTGGATCAGCCCCAGCAAGAGCGTCGAGGGCCTGTTCGGTGGAACGGTCGCCACGATCCTCGCGATGGTCATCGTCGGTCTCACCGATCGCTCGACGACGTGGAACAGCGCAGGCGATCTGATCATGCTGGGCATCGTCATCTCGGTCATGGCGCCGCTGGGCGATCTCACCGAGAGCATGTTCAAGCGCAATCTCGACGTGAAGGACTTCGGTGCGCTCATCAAGGGCCACGGCGGGGTGCTCGATCGCTTCGACGGTTTCCTGTTCACGCTTCCTGCTGTGTACTACCTCCTTCAAGTGCTCGAACCCTGGGCCACCAAATAGCACCGCCGCGACATGCCCGAACATGATTCGGCTGTGTCCGATGGAAGACTGAGTCCGATGTCAACGGTGCGTGTCGCGATTGCAGGGTCGTCGGGTTCGATCGGCGTGCAGACCCTCGACGTCATTCGCGCCGAACAGGGCCGATACGAGGTGGTGGCATTGGGAGTCGGATCGTCGATCGACGTGCTGATCGCTCAGGCGAACGAGTTCCGTCCGAAGGTTGTGGCCGTCGCCGACGAGAACAGGCGGGCCGAAGTCGCCGCGGCGCTGCCATTCGCGGAAGTGGTCGCCGATCTAGCAGATCTCGCCGACGATGCCGACGTGGTCGTCAACGGCGTGGTCGGGTTCGCGGGACTGCCGGTTACGGTTCGAACGCTGCAGAAGGGTAAGAGACTGGCCCTCGCCAACAAGGAGAGCCTGATTGCCGGCGCGCCCGTTGTTCAGCCGTTGCGCGCGACGCCCGGCGCGGAACTCGTTCCCGTCGACAGCGAGCACTGTGCGGTTCATCAATGCTTGCGCAGCAGTGCCGATGCCCGACGCGAGGTGGCACGAATCGTGCTGACGGCGAGCGGCGGCCCGTTCCGCGGTCGGTCCCGTGCTGAACTCGTCGACGTCGACGTCGACCAGGCGCTCGCTCACCCCACGTGGAAGATGGGCCCGAAGATCACCATCGACAGCAGCACGCTGATGAACAAAGGCCTGGAGGTGATCGAGGCCCACGAGTTGTTCGGAACCCCGTACGACCTCATCGAGGTGGTCGTGCACCCGCAGTCGGTCGTGCACTCGATGGTTGAGTTCACTGACGGGTCCACGATCGCCCAGCTCAGCATGCCCGACATGCGATTGCCCATCGGGTATGCCCTGGAGTACCCCGGCCGTATCGCCACGGCTTTCGGGCGGATCGACTGGGCGTCGCTACGTCGACTCGATTTCGAGGCACCCGACACCGACACGTTCCGCTGCCTGCCTCTGGCCTACGAGGCCGGCAGGATCGGCTCGACGGCGCCGGCGTGGCTCAGCGCTGCCAACGAGGTTGCAGTCGACGCCTTCCTCGCCGGGAAGATTCGGTGGACCCGGATCGCCGAGGTGTGTGACGCAACTCTCCAGCACTTCGAGCAATCTGCCGATAGAACGGTTGGCGACATCATTGCCGCCGATGCTCGTGCGCGTCGGGTGGCCACGGAGGTTCTTGCAGCGTGAGTGACACCTACACCAAGTTTCGCAACGAGGTGATGGCCGGGGGTGCCGACAGCCCAGAACTGGAGCCAACCGCTGGTGGATCCACGGCGGTGTTCGGTCTGGCGGTCATCGTCGCTCTGCTCGTCGCTCTTGTCGTGTGGAGCCCATGGGGATTCGTGTTGGTCGTCGGTCTGTTGATCTCGATCTTCCTGCACGAGTTCGGCCATTTCATCACGGCACGCCGAACGGGCATGAAGGTCACCCAGTTCTTCATGTTCATGGGTCCGAAGCTGTGGAGCTTCCGGCGCGGCGAGACCGAGTACGGCATGCGCGCCTATCCGGTCGGAGCCTTCGTTCGCATCATCGGCATGAATGGCCTCGACGAGGTCGCACCCGAAGACGAGGCCCGCTCGTACCGCAGCAAGAGCTATCCGCGACGCATGTTGGTGATCACCGCGGGCTCGATCATGCACATCCTCATCGCCGTCGTCCTGGTGTTCTCCGTGTACGCCGTCAATGGTCGGCGAGTCGAGACCGGCCGAGTCGGTATCGGCAGCATCAGCGCCGGCTATCCGGCTGATCAGGCAGGCGTCAAGGCCGGTGACATCGTGCTGTCGATCGACGGCGTGCATCCGAAGTCACCTGAAGAGTTCGTTGCGGCGATCCGCAGTCACAAGCCCGGCGATGCGGTGACGCTGGTGCTCGATCGCAACGGTTCGATACTGACCAAAGAGGTCGGGCTGGGCGCCAACCCGAACCCGGGCGAAACCTTCGGCAATGCGTTCCTCGGAGTCGGCTCGGGAAACGAGAACGGCTGGAACAACGAGTCGATCTCGAGTGCCGCCGTCCACAGCGTGACCGATCTCGGTCCCATCATGTGGCAGAGCGTCGGTGGCGTGGTGAAGGTGCTGAATCCGGTCAACATCGTTGGTCACCTCACCGGGTCGAACGAAGATCTCAATACGCGACCGACCACGGTCGTCGGCATCACCAAGCTCAGCTCGGCAATCGGCGACGAATCTGGTCTCGGCGGTGTCTTGCTGACGCTGGCTGCGATCAACGTCTTTGTCGGTTTGCTGAACCTGTTCCCCATTCTGCCGTTCGACGGCGGGCACGCTGCCATCGCCACATACGAGCGAATCCGCTCGCGTCGTGGCATGACGCCGTACCGTGCCGACATCACCAAGATGATCCCCGTGGCGATGACCATGATCGTGGTGCTGGTGATGCTGTTGTTCACTGGCCTGTACCTGGATATCGCCAAGCCACTCTGAGCTGGCACACTTCACCCATGCCGTTTGTGCGCAAGGCCACCCGACAGATCATGGTCGGCAAGGTGCCTGTCGGTGGCGGGGCGCCCATCACGGTGCAGTCGATGACCATCACCAAGACGGCCGACGTCGAGGGAACGCTGCAACAGATCTACGCGTTGGCCGCCGCTGGTTGCGACATCGTGCGCTGCACCTGCAACGAGCAGGAAGCCGCCGAAGGACTGGCTCAGATCGTACCTCGTTCGCCGATCCCCATCATCGCCGACATCCACCATCAGTATCGAATGGCGTTGGCGGCGATGGAAGCCGGCGTGCACGGTCTGCGGCTGAACCCCGGCAACATTCGCAAGCCCGAGCACATCAAGGCAGTTGCGGCCGAAGCTCGCGACCGGCAGATCTCGATTCGCATCGGCGTCAACGGTGGATCACTCGACCCGTCGCTCTACGAGAAGTACGGCGGGATCAAACCCGAGGCGATGGTCGAGAGTGCGCAACGTGAGATGGCCTACTTCCAAGAGGTCGACTTCGACCTGATGAAGATCAGCGTGAAGGCGTCGAACGTGCCACTGATGGTCGAGGCGTATCGGCAGCTCAGCGAAGTCACCGACGTGCCGTTGCATCTGGGCGTCACCGAGGCAGGCCCTCCACCCGCGGGGCTGGTGAAGGCGACGGCCGGCATAGCGACGTTGTTGATGGAGGGCATCGGCGACACCATTCGCTACTCGCTGACCGCCGATCCTGTCGACGAGGCCCGTGCCGGTCGACAACTGCTCGAGGCGCTCGGCCTGCGCGAGCGCAAGAACATCGACCTCATCGCCTGCCCCAGTTGCGGGCGCGCTGAGATCGACGTGATCGACGTTGCCAATCGTGCAATGGAGGCGTTCGGTGATCGCAAGATCCCGTTGCAGGTAGCCGTGATGGGCTGTGTGGTCAATGGGCCCGGCGAAGCGCGCGAGGCGGACCTCGGGATTGCTGCGGGCAACAAGCGTGGGCATCTGTTCGTCAAGGGTCGCAATGTCGCGGTGGTACCAGAATCGGAGATGGTCGAAGCGCTGGTCGAGTGGGCGGAGTTCATCCATGAGCACGGTACCGAAGCCGCGATCGCGCGGGTCGATACAGCGCTGGCTGAACGAGAAGCCGCAAAGGACCGCGCCAAGTTGATCAACGACCAGGGTGACGATGTCAATCACAGCGAAGAGCGCATCGTCGAGATCCGACGCACTGCCGCCCGGCCGTGAGTGCGTGAGTTCGTGACATTCATGAACCCAAGCGACCATCCGCTGTTCGAGTTCGATCCCTCACAGGTGGCGGTGATCAATCCGTCGATCCACAGACCGATCGAGGGATTTCCGTCGCGTGCGGTGACCTGCTGGTTCGGCAACGTCGTTCGTGATCGCACCGCAGGACTGGAACCCGTCCACAATGTGCCCTTCGAACATGGCGACCACGCGATCTTCGTCATCGAGCACAGGGGTCACGACGTTGCGCTGATCAGCCCTGGTGTTGGCGCGCCCGCCGCGGTCGCGTCGCTCGAGGTGCTGATCTCGCTCGGTGCGACGCACATTATCGGTTGCGGAGGCGCCGGCATCGTGCGCCCAGGTTTCGATGTCGGCCATGTGATCGTTCCGACGGGAGCGATCCGCGACGAGGGCACGAGCTACCACTATGCCCCGGCCGACGTGTCGGTCGTGCCGCATGCGCTGGCTCTGAAGGCGATCGACCACGTCCTGACCGAGGCAAGCGTTCCGCACGACCGTGGGCTGACGTGGACGACCGACGCAGTCTTCCGTGAGACACCTGCGAAGGTTGCTCGACGGCGAGACCAGGGATGTATCACCGTCGAGATGGAGGCGGCGTCCATGTTCGCTGCCGCCTCGTTTCGCGGTGTGGTCTACGGCCAGTTGCTCTACGCCGGCGACGACGTCAGCGCGACCGAGTGGGACCACCGACATTGGCAAGCGCAACCCTCCGCTCGAGACCGCCTGCTGGATCTTGCCCTCGATGCCGTCATCCGCCTCTGACTGCAGCAGCAAGGTGAGATGGATGGCGCATGATCGGGCAGCTCACCGGCAGATCTAGGCGGGGCGTTGGCCTCTGATCGCGTGCTGGGTCGAACTGGGCAGCCCCAGAACGCTACGTCTGGTTCCGGGGCCTCCCGGTTCGTGGGCGAGTCAGCGACCCGCCCCGATGCCCCGTCCGACGCGTGGACGCAAGCATCATCGAGTGCGCAGCACGTCGGTACGCCGCCGCCGACCCTGCGAAGTGCGATATCAGCAGGTCAGCTGCTAGTTGGAGGCCGCTCTGGATCTGGGTGCCAGGGTCGTCTCGAGGTGCTGGCGATGTCGGACTGTGGCGCCCAGATCATCAACAGCACCCCGACAATCCCGCCACCGATCTGGGTGCCAAGCGCGCGACCCGATGAGGGGCGATGTCGGATTTTGGCGCCCAGATCGATTCGGCAGCGCCGATTGCCCAGTGAGAATGGGTGTGCAACGTCACTCGGGAGATCGGCCGCTCTGGTGCGCACCTGGAGCACACAGATGTTGTGCCGTCTCACCTGCTGCCGTACTCATCCGCCTCTGATATCCAAAGTCCGGCGCCGAATGTCGATTCGGGTCAACCCTCTTGGACGAGGAAGATCGTGGCGGGGCCGCGTAGGTCGATGGTCTCACCATCGGCCAAGTAGTAGCACTCACCGTGCTGCTCACCGCTGACCCACAGCACCAGTTCTCGTCCGGTGGCGCGGTGCGGACGTTGTCCCCCGTCGCCGAGCTGCAGTTGCGACATCACGAATGGTGAGTTGGGTGTCTCGTAGCGCCACCGGCCCGGCTCAACCTCGGTACGCGCGACACGTGGATCCTCCAACGGTTCGAAGTCGAGCACGCGAAGCAGTTCCTCGACGTCGACGTGCTTCACGGTCATGCCGCCGCGCACGACGTTGTCGCTGTTGGCCATGACCTCGACGCCAAAACCGCGGAGGTATGCGTGCAGGTTGCCGGGCCTCAGGTACACGGCCTCGCCGGGTGCCAACATCACTCGATTCAGCAGCAGGGTGACAACGACCGAAGGATCGCCCGGGTACGTCTCGGCAAGTTCGGCGACCAGCGATGCTTCGCGGCGTGCGTTGTTGCGGCACGCGTCGAGCGTAGAGGCGATGTCGAACTCGCGTCGATACAACGCGGCGACGGTCGTCGCCAACTTCTCGAGCTGCAGGAAGTTCGCGAGATCGTGTGCGCCGATCTCGTGCAAGAGCGCGACGGTGTCGTCGATCGGACGGAACCCGCACAGGGTGTCGAAGTCGGTGACCGCGCACAGCAGCTCCGGTTTTGCGAACCGGTCGCGGTACAAACGACTCGGCGAGTCGCGCGGCACGCCGAGTTGCTCCTCGTGCTCGAAACCGGCCTCGGCCTGGTTTTGATCCGGGTGGGTCTGTAGCGACAGGGGCTGGGCGGCGGACATGAACTTCAGCAGGTACGGCAGTTTGCCGGAGATCGATTCGAGCGCCGCGCCGCCTTCGACGGTGGAGGGCAACAGTGAATGGGTACCCATCCACCACTCCGCCCAGGGCAGGCCGTCAGGGATCTCTCCGACCATTTCTGGGATGGTGGACTCGTCGCCCCACGCATAGTGCTGTGCCCCTCCGTGGACCCTGTGCATGCCTCGACACGCTAGTGGCGCAACGGGCTACCGTTTCCGTCGACCGAGACGAGTATCGAGGTATGTCATGCCAAAGAGCCAGAGCGAGATGCCGAGCAAGATTCTTCTCCGCGAAGATCAGATTCCGACGCAGTGGTACAACGTCATTCCCGACCTGCCGTCGCCACCTCCGCCCCCGTTGCACCCCGGCACGATGCAGCCGGTTGGGCCCGACGATCTCGCCCCGCTGTTCCCGATGGCACTGATCATGCAGGAGGTCACGCAGGATAGCTACGTCGACATACCCGGTGGAGTCCTCGACGTGTACCGGCTGTGGCGGCCGTCGCCGCTGTTCCGCGCCCACCGGCTCGAGAAGGCTCTCGATACACCTGCACGGATCTACTACAAGTACGAGGGTGTCAGTCCCGCTGGTTCGCACAAGCCCAACACCGCCGTGCCGCAGGCCTACTACAACCACCAAGAGGGCATCACCAAGCTGACGACCGAGACCGGCGCGGGCCAATGGGGAACGGCGTTGGCGTTTGCGACGGCGCAGTACGGAATCGAATGCGAGATTTGGCAGGTCGCCGCGTCCTTCGTCTCGAAGCCATATCGTCGGATCATGATGGAGGTGTACGGCGCGACCGTGCATTCGAGCCCCAGCGACGTCACCGATTACGGCCGTTCGTTGTTGGCCCAGGATCCAAATCATCCCGGCAGTCTCGGCATCGCGATCTCCGAGGCTGTTGGAGCCGCTGTTGCCGATCCGAAGACCCGATATGCACTGGGTAGCGTGCTGAACCACGTGTTGCTGCACCAGACAGTGATCGGCGAAGAGGCGTTGCTGCAGTTGGCGATGGTGGGGGAGACGCCCGACTTGCTCGTTGGGTGCACTGGCGGTGGATCCAACTTCGGTGGTCTATCGTTCCCGTTCCTGCGCGAGAAGATGGCCGGCCGGATGAACCCGACCATCCGCTGTGTCGAGCCTGCCGCATGCCCCAGCCTCACGAAGGGCGAGTACCGCTACGACTTCGGTGACACGGCCGGCATGACACCGCTGATGAAGATGCACACGCTCGGTCACGACTTCATCCCGCCCTCGATCCATGCCGGTGGCCTGCGGTATCACGGCATGTCGCCGCTCGTCTCGCACATCTACGAGCTCGGCCTGGCGGAGGCCGAGGCGATTCCACAGACGGAGTGCTTTGCCGGAGCATTGACCTTTGCCCGCAACGAGGGAATTCTGCCGGCGCCCGAGCCGACGCACGCCATCGCCGCGGCGATCCGCGAGGCCAAGCGTTGCAAGGAGACAGGCGAGTCGAAGGTGATCCTCACCGCGCTGTGCGGACATGGCCACCTCGACCTGGCCGCGTACGAGAACTACCTCGCCGGCAAGATGGTCGACTACGACCTCACCGACAAGGAACTCGCCGACGCGATGGCCAGCGTCCCGGTCATGGCCTGATCGCTCTCTGAGCCTCGTGGCTAGAACAGTCGCAGTTCGTCGAGACGGAGACCGCGCAGTTCGTCGTAGTCGACCTCGACAACGGTGAAGCCGCGTGCTTCGGCCAGGACCCGCGCTTGCGGCTTCACGACCTGAGCGACATACACGCCGCGCACAGTACCCAGCGATGAGTCGAGGTGCAGACGCTCGATGTATCGGACGAGTTGCTCGACACCGTCGATCTCGCCGCGACGCTTCACCTCGATCGCCACGACCTGCCCGTCGCGATCGCGGCACAGCAGATCGATCGGTCCAATGGCTGTCGGGTACTCGCGACGAACGAGCGTGAGACCTTCCTCGATCGCGTGTGGAGACGACGCGAGCAGTTCCTGTAGGTGGGCCTCGACTCCGTCCTTCTGCAGACCCGGATCGTCGCCGAACTCGGCTTCGGTATCGGAGAGTACCTCGTGCAATGTGATGGTCAGCGACTCACCCTTCGGATTGGTCACCGTCCAAACGCCGTCGCCGATCATCAGCACGTTGGGTGCATTCATCCAGTTGAGAGGTTTGTACGCCCCACCATCTGCGTGGATCGCAACGCAGCCGTCGGCCTTCACCATGATCAGACGCACGGCCTCGGGCAGGTGAGCAGTGAGGCGACCGGCGTAGTCGACTGAGCAGCGAGCGATCACGAGACGCACGGCGCGAACCTACTGACCGGATGGACGTGCGTAGCGCACGCCGACGCGGGCGCGATAGGTGAACCAGAACGGACGGCTCTCGCTGCCGATCGAGGCGTGCACCCGGTCGGCAAAGACGTCGACGCCGAGCGTGTGGTCGTCCAGGCCGTGACGTCGCAGCGCCTGGTAGTCGCCCTGACTCCGGAACAACTGCACGAGCCGGTCGGCATCGCCGCGTTCCTCGGTGAGCGCAGCGATCTCGACGCAATGCCCGAACTCTCCGCTACGAACCATTCGCCCGAGGTGTTCGTTCTTATGCCAGAACTGCACGCCATCGGTGATGGTGACGGCAGCCGCTCGGTCGTTGACGTTCCTCGGTCGCAGATCGTCGGTTTGCGGCGATGACGACGCGAGTCGGGGCACCGGGGCTTCGGTTTCTGACGAGACCCCAATCTCGCGCTCGTGCGACGCGATGATCGCCCTCGCCGCGTGCCATGCCTGCTCGGCCGCTGCGTCCCCAACTGACGGCGGCCAATCGCAATCCAGGGCCGCGAACACCCCACCGGGTCGAAGGAGGCGCGCGACCTCGACGAACGTCGGGATCGGGTCCATCCAGTGCAGGGCCTGCACGGCCAGCACGACGTCGGCAGATCCATCGGGAATGCCCGTCGCGCTCGACCAGCCTGGTTCGTAGCGAATGTTCTTCGCAGGAGTTGCCGTCGTGGCCCGCACACGCATGTCGTCGCTGGGCTCGACCCCGATCACCTCGTCGCTCCAACGCGACGCCCATCGTGTCGACAGCCCCGTTCCGCACCCGAGATCGACGGTCAACGCCGGCCGACCGCGGGCATATTTCGTGACGACCTCGGCGAGCACGGACGGTGGAGTCGGCCGGACCGTGTCGTACAGATCGGCGAAGCCCGAGAAGCGGTCGGCGTTGGCGTCGAGGCTCACGACGAGAAGTTAGCGACCGATCTGGTCGCGCATGCGCTTCTGAATGAGGGCCCGCCTCGATTGCAGCTCGCGGTACGTCAACTGTTCCGTCGAGGCATCGACGCCGAAGCCTGCCTTCACGCCGTCCATGTTGAGCTCGAGCGTGGTCTGGTCGATGCCGAGCTCACGTCCGAGCTGCTCGCCGTGCCGCTCGGCGAACAGCATCGAGATGTTGGCGATTTCGGCGAGCAGGTCGAGATCGGGTGCCAGGCGCGCCATCGCTCCGTCGAGAAAGACCATGTTCTTGACGTAGAGCATCAGCTCCTTGGGCATCTTCGCCCCGTACCCCAGCAGCGCCTTGACGACGCGTTGCACTTCTGCGATGAGCTCCTCGCCGGTCAGGGTGGTCGGATCGATGGGTGCCTGATCCAGTCGTAGATCGCGCATGACCATGTCGAGATCGACGTCGGATGGTAGGGCGCCGAGGTCGCGCATCGCCCCCAACTGACCCTTCACATCGTTGGTGGTCGCGCAGACCATCATCCGCAGGAACGCGAGCCGTCGGTCACGAGTGAAGCGGCCGACGATGCCGAAGTCCAGCAGGGCAGTTCGTCCGTCGGGCAACACGAACAGGTTGCCGCCGTGCAGGTCGCCATGAAACACTCCATAAACCATCGCTCCTTCGATCAAGGCGACCATCGCCGTTCGCACGACTGCTTCGGTGTCGACGCCGGCGTCCCTCATTCCGACGACATCGTCGAAGTTGAATCCGTCGATGCGCTCCATCACCAGCACGCGGCGGGTGACCAATGAGGGATGCGGGCGAGGCACCACATAGCCGGTCTGCTTCAGGTCGTGCAGCATCGCGGCGATGTCGATCATGTTCGCGGCTTCCATCCGGAAGTCGAGCTCCTCGACGATCGTCTCCGCAAAGAGTTCGACGAGCGCGGGTGGATTGGCCAGAGATGTGATGCGAATGCGGCCGACGAGGTGCGGAGCCAGCCAGGCCATCACTTGTAGGTCTTTGTGGACGAGTCGAGCAACGCTGGGGCGCTGCACCTTCACGACGACTCGCTCTCCCGTGTGCAAAGTCGCTGCATGAACCTGCGCGATCGAGGCGGCCGCCAGCGGCGATCGCTCGAACACCGAGAACACGGATTCGAGCGGAACGCCGAGGTCTTCCTCGAGCACGGTACGGACATCTTCGAATTTCTCAGGCGGGACCTTGTCGCGGCACTGCTTGAACTCCTTGACCAGCTCGGCAGGAAAGATGCCTTCGCCACTGGAGATGATCTGCCCCAACTTGATGTAGGTGGGTCCGAGCCATTCGGCCGCTCGACGAAGACGGATGGAAATGTCGGCACGGCTGGCTTCCGGCGTTCGGTACCGGTCGCGACGCTTCCGAAGCCACCACGGCCCGATCGCGCCGATGAGTCGACCTGCGACGGCAACGACCCTGAGCCCGGGTGGGATGCGGCGCGGGCGCGTGAGTGCCGGGACGCTGGCGCGTGCGGCCTGACGCAGGAGCCCGGCGACCGGATACCACTGCAGGGCTTCGCGGTCGACCACCCAGGGGCCGTAGTTCCTGAACGCTCCCCAGTCGGTGTCGTCGGTGATCGTCACATCAGCATGATCGCAGCATCTCAGCCGGTTTCGGGGACGCGTCGGCAGAAAGGATCCCATAGAGTTACTCTCCGGCCACAACTGCACGTGCACATGTCTGGGGGGACGAATGAGCGAGCGGTACTACGTCACCGATACATCGTTGTCGGAACGATTCCCGATCTACACGCGAGCCAACGTCGGGGAGGTGTTTCCCGACCCGGTGACACCTCTCACCAGCGACACGGCCCTGTTCCTGGCGGAGCTCGGATGGCGCGATGCCTGGGAGCGAATGGGAGCGTTCGACCTCGACGAGTTCCCGCCCGACGACTACTGCCAACTCGGAGTGCTGGGCGGGTACTGCTATCTCAACGCGTCGCTCATCCGGCTGTTCGGCGAGCGCGCCCCCGGTCTCACGTGGCAGATGATGGACGAGCAGTTCTTCGGCGCGCAGCCGGGCATTCCCCCATACGAGGAGATGGAGGGTGACGTTCGACCAGAGTTGACCGAGCGGATCGGAGCCACCTTCGGCTGGGTCTTCGGTCAGCAGCACCTCGACGACCTGACCGAACTGACCGACGACAGGGCCGAGACCAAGGCGCTACGCGACACTCGACCTGACCTGTCGAGCCTCGACGACGAACAACTCTGGGATCGGTTCACCGCGATGCTGCCGATCCACCGCAAGATGTTCGCTCATCATCTGTTCACGACCTACATGGCCACGGTCCCGGTCGGTGTGATCACTGCCGTGGCTACCGCGATCGGGCAAACCGTTCTCATCATGCCGATCCTCTCTGGTATCGGTGACGTGGATTCGGCTGCACCGAGCCACGCGATGTGGGCGCTCTCGCGACTCGACCCGGCGTCTGCGGAGTTCTGCAAGGCGTTCGACGAGTTCGTGTATGAATTCGGCAGCCGCGGACCCAACGAATGGGAGAGCAGGTCGCCGTCGTGGGAAACCCGACCAGCGTTGGCGTTGGTCGCCATCGATCGCATGCGCCAAGCGCCCGACGCAGCCGATCCGGCCAAACAGTTCGCGATCCGCTCAGAGCAGCGCGCCGCGGCTTCGGCGGAGCTGCTTGCAATGGTCGAGGCAGATCCCGCGACGCATGGTCAACTCGCCGCCGCCATTGGCTGTACGGCTGCATGGTTGCCGGGTCGCGAGCGCACGAAGACCAACAACATCAGGGTGATCCACGAGATGCGCATGGCGATGCGCGAGCTCGGTCGGAGAATGGTCGAGCGCGGAGCCTTCGACGAGATCGAGGACTTCGGATTCGTTCGCGAGGCCGAGATGGCTGCGCTCCTCACGGATCCGCAGTCGCTGACCGATGACATTCGCTCACGCCGTGCCGAGTACCACAAGCTGCAAGAACTGGAGCCGCCCTTCGTGTTCGTCGGGCACGCCGAAGGGCCCGACACCTGGCAGCGGCGCGATGCGGCTCAGGTCGATCGCTTGTCGGCGGGCGAGACGATTATGGGCTTTCCGGGGTGCCCCGGCGTGGCGGAGGGGACGGCGAGGGTGATCCTCGACTCCAACGACCCATCGGCGTTGCAGCCCGGCGACGTGCTGATCGCACCCATCACCGACCCGTCGTGGACTCCACTGTTCGTGCCGGCAGCCGCGGTGGTGGTCGATGTGGGCGCGGCGCTGAGCCACGCGATCATCGTCAGTCGTGAACTCGGCATTCCGTGCGTTGTCTCGGCACTCGGCGCCACTCGCAACATTCCCGATGGTGCGAGAGTCCGCGTCGACGGCAACACGGGAATCGTCACGGTGCTTTCTGCGCCGTAGCGAGCTGAGATCGATCAGGAATCGCGACACCACCGAAGCTACGCTCGGCCGGAGTGACCGCGACAGACCCCGCGACCGCCAACACGGTGGAGGTCTTCGGCCGGCGGGTCGAGTACAAGTGGGTGGTTGCCGTCGTCTACGTGTCGGCGTTGTTTCTCGACATCCTCGACACCACGATCGTCAACGTTGCGATTCCTGCGCTCGGACGCGAACTACGCACGGAAAATGCAGAGTGGGTGGTGCTCGGCTACACCCTGAGCCTCGCGGTGTGGATCCCGACCTCGGGATGGCTGGGCGATCGATTCGGTACGAAGCGCACGTTCCTATTCGCGCTCATGGCATTCGCCTTCGGGTCGCTGCTGTGCGGTGCTGCGCAGTCCATCGGCCAACTGATCGCGTTCCGCGTGATCCAGGGAATCGGCGGAGGGATGCTGACGCCGGTCGGTCTGGCGATGCTGTTTCGTGCCTTCCCGCCAGCGGAGCGCGCTCGCGCCTCGACATTGATCATGATCCCGACGCTCGCCGCGCCGGCGCTCGGCCCGGTGCTGGGAGGATTGATCGTCACCAACGTCAGTTGGCGTTGGATATTCCTGGTCAACGTACCGTTCGGGATGGTGGCGCTGTGGTTCGGATGGCGTCACCTGCAGGAGCACAAGCACCCGGCCAGCGGCCGCTTCGACATCGCCGGCTTCGTTCTTTCGGGGTCTGCGCTGGCGTTGATCGTCTACACCCTCAGCGAAGGCCCGCGTGCTGGGTGGACGTCACCGCTCGTACTGATATGCGGCACCATCGGAATTGTCGCAGCGATCGCCATGACCTATGTGGAACTCCGAATCCCGAGTCCGATGTTGGACCTTCGGCTGCTGCAGAATCGCATGTTCCGCCAGTGCAATCTTGTCGGTCTGTTCTCGATTGCCAGCTTCATAGGCGTGACGTTCGTGATGCCGTTGTATTTGCAACTACTTCGCGGGATGACACCACTGGCCAGCGGCCTCACCACCTTTCCACAAGCATTCGGGATCATGTGCTCGTCGCTGATCGCGGGCAGGCTCTACGCGCGTGTCGGCCCAAGGCGGCTGATGACGGGCGGCTTTCTCGCCGCCGCATTGACCATCGCGATGTACACGACGCTGGATCTGCACACGTCTTTGTGGTTGATCCGCGCCCTGATGTTCGGGCGCGGCCTGTGCATGGGCTTCGCATTCGTCCCCATGCAGGCTGCGAGCTACGCAACCATCGCACCATCGCAAAACGGGCGAGCATCGTCGATCTTCTCGACACAGCGCCAGGTCGGCGTGTCGATCGGTGTGGCGATCATGGCCAGCGTTCTCGCCGCTCACATGTCGCTGAGCAGAGTTCCTGGCGCCGATGATGTACAGCGAGCGATCTCCGGGGTGCGATGGGCATTTGCCATCGCGGTCGTGTTGGCATTGATTGCCGCGGTCTGTGCATGGTTCATTCGCGACGAGGACGCCGCCGCAACGATGGTGGCAAGGAGTCGACCAGCGCGCGTCGCTGATGTGCCTGCGTAGACGGGTCAGTCAGATGTCAGGATGCCTGCCTCGGCGATGTTCTCGAGGCTCCGCGTTGTGCAGCGTGTCGTTAGAACCCCGTGCCGTGGCCGGCATCGCACAGGCGTGTCTCACCGTCGGCTATCTGTCCAGCCCCAACACCCTCGAGCGCTGCGAACGGCCCGCACGGGTGTGGCGTGATCCAGACATGGATCATCGGAGCCGGGCGGAACTTCACGAGCGGGCTCGGGCACTGGCCCGCCGAGTTGGTGACACCGCGAACGAGCGGTTGGACGGGATCGTCGGTGAAGCAGAGATTGTCGTGGATGTGCCACTGCATCAACGCGCCGCCGATGTTGGGCACGTCGGTGAGCGCCACACTGTCGGGCAGGAAGTACATCGCGCTGACCAGCTTCTTCGTGCCGTCGGGCTGAGGCTGGTACACGAGGCTTTCGGGCTGGTCGGGATCGAGCGCGACATCGTCGTTGATCAGATCCCAGTCGATGAAATGTTCGAAACCTGTTCCACCGTCGCCGATGCTGTGGTAGCCGGCGGCCTCGGCAACCTTGTAGTCGGACCACTGAGGTAGGCGCACGACGTTGAGAGCAACGAGATTCTCGGCTGCTGCCTGCTGCTCAGGGGTGACGCCGGCGACACCTCCGAGGTCGATGGGCTGCGTAGGGTCGTAGGCCTTGGTGGCGACCGCTGCAGCGGTGTGGGTGTGTGGTTGGTTGCACATGTCGACCCGCTGCGCGTCGGGCACTGCTGCTTGGCCGGCGCCGACGCCTTCGAGCGCTGCGAAGACGCCGCACGGGTGCGGCGTGACCCACACGTGAACCATCGGATTCCGGCCGCCGGTGTTGACTCCGTTGGCGCAATTGCCGTTGGCGTCGGTGATTCCCACGACCTTGGGCTTGCCATCGGGACCGACTCCCCAGCAGAGGTTGCCGTGGTTGTGCCATTGCATCAGCGGCCCGGCGAAGTCGAGCAGACTCGGATCATCGGTCGGTCGGGCACTGGCGATGTACATCGCCCCGGCCAGGATGCGGCTGTCGCCGTTGACCGTGTAGACGAGCGACTCCGGCTGCGTCGGGTCGAGGAACGCGTCGTCTTCGATGAGCGACAACTTGATGTAGTGCTCGCTGCCGGTGCCGGCGTCACCGATTGAGGCGTATCCGTCGGCGATTGCGGAGGCGGTGTCGGCATACTTCGGCAGATCCTTCAACGACCCTTCGATCAGGGTCATGGCCCTGGCTTCCTGCTGAGGGGTCACTCCAGGCACACCCGAGACGTCGATCGGCTGAGCCGGATCCCATGGACGCGGCCACGTTGCTGTGACGGCGGCGCTCAGTGTTGGCACCGGTGTGCTCTCGGCGGGGTGCGAGTGAGGCTGCGATTCGTCGACCACGGATGCGGCAGCGTCTCCTGAAGCGGCGGCGACTGCGACCGAGGCTCCATCGGCAGTGTGGCTGTGCGGTTGCGACTCGTCGATCACCGTGGTGCCATCAGCTGCGGCATGGGCATGAGTGTGAACGTGGGTTCCGCCGCTGAGCATCGCCGGGATGGTCAGCGCGGCGATTGCCAACGCGGGGAACGCCAGGCGGGGAGTCGACGACTGTCGCCGGCCGATCATCGATGCGGCGAGAGCACACCCGACGGCGGCCGCTGCCAGGAGCGCGCACGCGGTGTCCGCAAACTGCGCAGGCTCGCGTACTTCGAGACCCTCAACCCACGTCACACCGGTGGTGCGCGTGACCAGCCATGCTACGACGGCCGCGGCGTTGACAGCGACGATCGCGAGGGCCAACAGGCGGCTTGGTCGGGACCACGCGACGATTCCCACGCCGATCTGGGCGACTGCGCCGAGGATGAACAGTCGGGCCAACTCTGGATGTTCGGCGTGAACGCCCGCGGCGGTGGCGTGGATGATTCCAGCGCCGATCGAGAACATGATTGCAAGATTCAGCCCAGGCACGCGAGTTGTCGCGAGGGACGAGGTCGCAGGCCTGGAAGCAGGGGCTTGAACATCCGTCGGCTCGACAGATTCGCCGTCACTCGGCCCGGCAAAAGTCATGTGCGAATTGTACGGCCGTTCCGCAGCGCTTCGAGTGTCGGCTCGGCGAATTCGGTGCGGCAGATCAGCAGGTCCGGCAACCACGGATCGGGAGCGTTGAACACCATGGGCGAGCCATCGATGCGGCTGACGTGCAAGCCTGCGGCGAGCGCAACTGCCGCAGGCGCGGCCGAGTCCCACTGGTACATCCCGCCGTCGTGCACGTAGATGTCGGCATCGCCGGCGACGACTGCCATCGCCTTTGCGCCCGCCGAGCCGAGACGCATTGCGTCGGCATCGAGGGCATTGGCAACGACGACAGCGATGTATGGATTGCGGTTACGCGAGGTGACGAGCCTGGGCCGCGAGCGGTGCGACTGCGGGACCAATGGCGGAGGATTCGTGCAGAAGATCAGGTCGAGCGCTGGAATGCTGACTGCTCCGGCAGCCAGGTGGTCGGCATCCCAGAGAGCGATGTGCACGGCCCAGTCGGGTCTACCGATCTCACCGAACTCGCTGGTGCCATCCAGCGGGTCGACAATCCATACTCGGTCTGCGTAGAAGCGGCGCGGGTCTTCCAGGCCCTCCTCCGACAGCACTGCATCGTCGGGGCGGGCCGCGCCTAGTTCTTGCACGAGGAAGCGGTGACTGGCGAGATCGCCGGCGTCCATCACCTGCCAAGCTGGCGCTCCGGCTCGGGTCAGTTCCTCCCGGATCTCCACCAACAGATGTCCAGCTTGTACGGCTAACCGGGCGGCGAGTTCGGCATCGGTCTCGCTTGTCAGGCTGCTCGTCATCGCCGTCCGCTACGGCGCGCCTCGCGCACCAGCGTGCGGACGTCGGTCTCGTCGGCGCCCTGCTCGACCAAGTTCGCAACCTGTGCCTCGAGTTGCTCGGCCGCGGCGTCGTCGAAGGCGTCGATCCGTTCGTGCACCGTGACCGTGTTGACCGCCATCAACACGATCGCCGCCAGCACGATGAACCCGCCGATGGTCAGCACGACTCCGTTGTTGTTGCCGGCCACCGACGAGATGATCAAACCAGCAATGCCACCGACGAACACTGCGATGCATGCTCTGGTGATCAGACGAGTGGCCACGAGACAGTGTTGCCGATCTACCGCACGACCGCACGCGCTACCGGACGAGTGGCTTGTACTTGATCCGATGGGGCTGATCGGCGCTGACGCCGAACTCCTTGTGCCGCCATGCCTCATATTCCGTGAAGTTGCCCTCGAACCAGCGCACCTGACTGTCGCCTTCGAAGGCGAGCACATGCGTGGCGATGCGATCCAGGAACCACCGATCGTGGCTGATGACGACGGCGCAACCGGGGAAGTTCTCGAGCGAGGTCTCGAGGGCGCGGAGCGTGTCGACATCGAGGTCGTTGGTCGGTTCGTCGAGCAGCAACACGTTTCCACCGCTCTTCAAGATCTTGGCAAGGTGCACGCGGTTGCGTTCGCCACCCGAAAGGTCGCCGACGCGCTTCTGCTGATCGCTGCCTTTGAAGTTGAAGCTGGCGCAGTATGCCCGACCATGGATCTCGCGGTTGCCGACCTTCATGTGCTCGACACCACCCGTGATCTCCTCGTACACCGTTGCATCGGGGTTGAGCGTGTCGCGCGACTGATCGACATACGCCAGATCGACCGTTTCACCGATGGTGACCTTCCCGTCGTCGACGGGCTCCTGCGCTGTGAGCATCTTGAACAGCGTGGTCTTGCCCGCACCGTTGGGCCCGATGATGCCGACGATCCCGGCTCGGGGGAGTGTGAACGACAGATCCTCTATCAGCAGGCGGTCGCCAAATCCCTTGCGAAGATTGTTGACCTCGATGACCGTGTCGCCGAGGCGCCGGCCTACAGGGATGGCGATCTCCAAGCGATCCGGTCCACGCTCTGCGGCCTCGGCCTCTTGCTGCAACTTGTCGTATGCGGCGAGGCGGGCCTTGCCCTTTGCCTGGCGCGCCTTCGGCGCCATGCGCACCCATTCGAGCTCTCGTTGCAGCGTGCGCTGACGCGCCTCGTTGCCTTTCTCCTCGCGGGCGAGGCGTTCCTGCTTCTGCTCGAGCCACGACGAGTAGTTGCCTTCGAACGGAATGCCGCGACCGCGATCGAGTTCGAGGATCCACTTCGCGACGTTGTCGAGGAAGTAGCGGTCGTGTGTGATCGCGACGACCGTGCCGGGGTACTCCTGCAGGAATCGTTCCAACCATTCGACACTCTCCGCGTCGAGGTGGTTGGTCGGCTCGTCGAGCAGCAGGAGGTCCGGCCGGCTGAGCAACAGTCGGCACAAGGCGACGCGACGCCGCTCGCCACCCGACAGCGTGCTGACATCGGCGTCGTCCGGCGGGCATCGCAGCGCATCCATCGCGATCTCGACGTTGCGCTCGAGGCTCCATGCATCCGTTGCGGCGATGCGGTCTTCGAGCTCGGCCTGCAGCGCGCCGATCTTGTCGTAGTCGGCGTCGGGGTCGGCCCACATCGTCATCACTTCGTTGTAACGATCGATGATCGATTGCACGGCTGCAACGCCATCCATGACGTTGCCCCGCACGTCCTTCGACGGATCGAGATCGGGCTCCTGCGCGAGAAAGCCGACGGTGAAGCCAGGCGTCAGCCGAGCCTCGCCGCTGTACCCCTCGTCGAGGCCCGCCATGATCTTCAGCAGACTTGACTTGCCTGCGCCGTTCGCGCCGAGCACCCCGATCTTGGCGCCGGGATAGAACGAGAGCGAGATGTTCTCGAGCACCGTTCGGTCGGGCGGGTAGACGCGGGCGAGCTTGTAACAGGTGTAGATGAATTCGTGGGCCATGGCGCGTGCCAATCTACGGGCTGCGCTGCCAGGTCGGACATTGCTAGGTACAACGCCCGCGTGGTGCTACGTTCACCCGATAGGTCCCCGTGACCAGGACACCTGACTCCAAACGTGACCACGAAAGAGGTAGCGACAATGCTTTCAGCAGATGGGTTTTTCAGCCGTAACGCTCTGGGAGATTTCGGTTTCAGATGGTTGCACATTCTGGCGGGCATCACCTGGATCGGACTGTTGTACTACTTCAACTTCGTGCAGGTTCCGGCGTTCGCCGAGTTCGGCGACGAGGCGCGCGCTCGAAACATCGCGATCGACAAAGTCGCTCGCAAGGCGCTGTGGTGGTTCCGCTGGTCCGCCCTCAGCACGTTCGTCCTCGGCATCTTGATCACGATGGTCGAAAGGGACTACTACGCGAACGATTTCGGTAAGCAGGCCGGCGGCATCGCGATCAGCACCGGCATGCTGCTCGGCACCATCATGATGCTCAACGTCTGGGGTGTGATCTGGCGGAATCAGAAGATCGTGCTCGCCAACGCTGCCAACGTCGTGGCCGGCGGCGAACCCGATCCGGCAGCCGCGGCAGCTGGTCGTAAGGCCTTCATGGCATCTCGACAGAACACGGTCTTCTCGGTCAGCATGCTGTTCTTCATGGTGTTCAAGGCCCACAGCCCGAAGATCATCGACACTGCTCTCAGCAGCGGCAAGGTCGGAGGCTTCTGGGCCATCACCATCATCATCATCGTCGTGATGGAGCTGAACTCTCTTGGTCTGATGCCGTGGAAGGCTGCGCCCAACAAGGGGCTCAACGCGATGTACGACGGTCCCGGCGTGCGCAACGTCTTGATCAGCTCGTTCGGGTTGTGGGTTGTCTTCCTGATTCTCACCGAGGCGTTTCTGTAGAGCCAGATCCCCTAAGTAACAGTCAGGGTGGCTTTCATGTTGCCGTGGCCCGCGATGGTGCAGATCACCTTGTAGTCGCCGGGTTGCAATGGCACGGACGTGCTGGCAACGTCACCGCGGTTGCTGACCTCCAACGAGATCCCTTCGTCGACGCTCTCCGAGTCGACGAGGTGCAGGTTATGGGGGAGGCTCGAGTCGTTCTTCACTGCGATCGACACATTGCCGTCGATCGATTGCTCGACGTACGACGGCTTGTCCCACGCGATTCCCTCGATGGCCGTGATGACCACGGTGCCGGGCGGCAGCGTTGCGCCACTGCCTCCTGAGCCGTCGCTGGATCCGCAACTCGCGAGCGAAACAGCGATGAGTGGAACGGCGACGACAGTCCGGAGGCGCATCCCATGAATATATAAGTACAGGCTTTGGAAAACCAACCGGTCGAGGGTCACCTGATGAGAGCCTTCGAAACAGCACGTCGACAAGTACGCTCAGACGACGATGACAGCAACTGAATCTGCCGGGTCGACCTTTGGCGCGAACTCGTGGCTCGTCGAGGAAATGTACGAGCAGTTCCGGGCCGATCCCGGTTCGGTCAGTGAAACCTGGCAGGAGTTCTTCTCCGACTACAAGCCGGCTCTGGCGCCCGCACCGAGCCCTGCCGCTGCGGCCGCAGCGCAGTCGTCGACACCCTCGTCGACGCAGTCGAACGGAGCCGCACCCGCCGTCGCCAAACCAGCCGACCCTGCGACCGCCGACGATCCGGGTGATCCGATCCGCGGTGCCGGTGCCGCAATCGCCGCCAACATGGAGCGCAGTCTCTCGGTGCCGACCGCAACCAGCTTTCGCGATATTCCGGCCAAATTGCTCGAGGTCAACCGCAAGGTCATCAACGGCTACCGCAGCCGCAGCGGGCAGGGCAAGGTCAGCTTCACCCATCTCATCGGCTTTGCCGTCGTGCGCGCGATCGCCGATGCCGTGCCCAACATGAACAGTGCGTATGCGGCGGGCGCCGACGGCAAGCCGCGCATCATCCACAACCCGTTGATCAACATGGGTCTCGCGGTCGACGTCGACAAAGGCGACGGTACGCGTACGTTGGTGGTGCCGGTGCTGCGCAAAGCCGACACGGTCGATTTCGCCGGCTTCCTCGCCGCGTACGAAGACCTCATCCGCAAGGTGAAGAGCAACAAGCTTGCGGTCAGCGACTTCCAAGGTGCAACCATCACGCTGACCAATCCAGGCACCATCGGCACGGTGCAGAGTGTGCCTCGATTGATGCCGGGTCAAGGCGTCATCGTGGGCGTCGGAACGATCGACTACCCGGCAGGTTTCCAAGGCGCCGACGAGCGCACGCTCGGTTCGCTCGGCGTCAGCAAGGTCGTCACCCTCACGAGCACGTACGACCATCGCATCATTCAAGGTGCCGAGAGCGGAATGTTCTTGAAGCGAGTGCACGAACTGCTGTTGGGAGATCACAACTTCTACGAAGACGTCTTCAAGAGCCTCGGCGTGCCGTACGAGGCCGTGAAGTGGCGCGTCGATCACAGTCCGATCGACAGCGAAGAAGCGATGCTCCACAAGCAGATGCAGATCGCGACGCTCATTCGCGTGCACCGCGTTCGTGGCCACCTCATCGCCGACCTCGATCCGCTGCGTTGGAAGGAGCCTGATCTCCCCGACGAGTTGGATCCGGCGACCTATGGCCTCACGATCTGGGACCTCGATCGCGAGTTCCTGACGGGTGGCGTCGGCGGCTTCGAAAGGATGAAGCTCGGCGACCTGTTGGGTGTGCTGCGCGATGCGTACTGCCGCACGATCGGCATTGAGTACATGCACATCCAGGACTTCGACGAACAACGCTGGATTCAGTCGAAGGTCGAAGGCCTTCAACCGTCTATCAGCAAAGAGCGTAAGCAGCGCATCGTCGAGAGGCTGAATGCGGCGGAGGCCTTCGAGAAGTTCTTGGCCACCAAGTACGTCGGCACGAAACGATTTGGTTTGGAGGGTTCGGAATCGGCGATCCCGATCCTCGATCAAGTCCTGTCGATGGCGGCCGATGCCGGTCTCGACACGGCCGCCATCGGCATGGCCCATCGCGGGCGGCTCAGCGTGCTCGGCAACGTCATCGGCAAGAGCTACGACCAGATCTTCAAGGAGTTCGAGGGTCACATCGACCCCATCTCGGTGCAGGGCTCTGGTGACGTGAAGTACCACCTCGGCGCCACTGGCAAGTACGAGAGCCCGTCGGGAGCCGACATCCGCGTCGAGTTGGCCGCCAACCCCAGCCATCTCGAGACGGTCGACCCGATCGTGTTGGGCATGATGCGCGCGATGCAGGACCGGATCGAGCCGCCCGGTTCGTTCCCCACGCTGCCGATCCTGCTGCACGGCGACGCGGCGTTCGCTGGTCAGGGCATCGTCGCGGAGTGCCTGGCGATGAGCGACATCAAGGGCTATCGCGTTGGCGGCACCATCCACCTCATCATCAACAATCAGATCGGGTTCACCACCAGCCCAAAGTTCGCGCGGAGCTCGCTCTATTGCAGCGATGTCGCGAAGACCGTGCAGGCGCCCATCTTCCACGTCAACGGCGACGATCCCGAAGCATGTGTGCGCGTCGCACAGCTGGCATTCGAATACAGGCAAACCTTTCACAAGGATGTCGTCATCGACATGGTCTGCTATCGACGACATGGGCACAACGAGGGCGACGACCCCAGCTACACGCAGCCGCTGATGTACAAGGCCATCGCCGAGCGACGCAGCGTGCGAAAGCTCTACGTCGAGGCATTGGTGAAGCGCGGCGAGCTGACGGTCGAAGAGGCCGAAGGAGCGTTGGCCGACTTCCAGAACAAGCTGCAGGTCGCGCTGGATCAGACTCGGGCCCACGCCCCCGAGGTGTTCAAGGCACCCCGGCCACCAAAGCCCGTCGGCGTATTGCCGCACGTGCCGACAGGTGTCGAGCGTGCTCGGCTCGACACGATCTTCGATCATCTGACTGAGTACCCGCCCGACTTCACGCCGCACCCGAAGCTGGTCCGTCAATTCGAAAACCGATCGAAGATCTATCACGACCAAGGCGAGGTGGAGTGGGCCACCGCTGAGGCGTTGGCCGTCGGCTCGCTGGTGCTCGAGGGCACGTCGGTGCGACTCGCGGGCGAAGACAGCCGTCGCGGCACGTTCAGCCAACGCCACGCCGCGTTGATCGACTACGAGAACGAGAAGGACTGGGTTCCGCTCAATACGTTGCCAGATGCCACGGCACATTTCTGGGTCTACGACAGCTTGCTGAGCGAGTACGCCGCCGTCGGCTACGAGTACGGGTATGCCCACGCCAATCACGAAGCTCTGGTGATGTGGGAGGCGCAGTTCGGCGACTTCATCAACGGCGCCCAGACCATCATCGACCAATACGTCGTGGCGGCCGAAGACAAATGGGGCCAGCTCAACAGCCTCGTGTTGCTGCTGCCTCACGGCTATGAGGGCCAGGGTCCCGAGCACTCGTCGGCACGAATCGAGCGGTTTCTCCAATCGTGTGCTGAAGACAACATCCAGGTCTGCAATGCCACGACAGCAGCGCAGTACTTCCACCTGTTGCGTCGGCAGGTGCGTCGAGACGTGCGCAAGCCCCTGGTGCTGTTCACGCCGAAGGCACCGCTGCGCATGAAAGAGAGCAGGTCGCCCATCGAGGCTCTGACGACCGGCTCGTTCGAGGAGGTGCTCGACGACCCGGCTGTCACCGATCCCGATTCCATCCAGCGACTGGTGTTCTGCAGCGGCAAGATCGTTTGGGACGCGATGGCCGAACGTGATCGCCGGCAGTTACCTGTCGCGGTCATTCGTATCGAGCAGCTGTACCCCTTCCCGGCCGAGCAACTGCAGGATGTGCTCGCCCGATACAGCAACACCCGCGATCTCGTCTGGCTGCAAGAGGAGCCCGAGAACATGGGGCCGTGGAACTTCGTCGAGGCCCGAACCTGGCGCATCAAGGAGCGCGGCTACAACCTGCGCCATGTGTCGCGCGTCGAAAGTGGCAGTCCTGCGACGGGCACGAAGGCGATTCACGATCAAGAACTCGCCGATCTGATGGACGAGACCTTCCGTGATCTCTGAAACGTCGATCAAGCGCCGCCCGTTTGGGTGGGCCGGCGGTCATGATCTGGCCGTCGGGGAGTGTGATGGTGAGTTGGCGGTGCGGCCGGCATCGACCGCCGCCACCCGCCCGACCAACTCGATCACCTGCTCCGTCTTCATCCCCCAAGTACGACGAAGGGGTCTTACACGGTTGCTCGAAGCGGAATCGGTCAAGCGTCGGCGTGCGGGGGCAACGGCCGGCGCGAGGTGTCACTCTCGGGCGATGACGGTATAGGCGATGTCGTGAGGTGTGCAGTCGATGCCGTTCAACTGAACCGGAGGCAGGTCGTGCGGGCAGGCCGAGATCGCCACGATGCATTCCATCTCGGCTTCCAGCAGCACGTGGTCGCCAGGCTTCGACACCGGCGCCGCGATGGCGATCGTGCCATTCGACTGGAAGATGACGTTCATCCAGAGATTCACGGCGTTCGGCACCGCCCGCGGTGGGTCGACGTCAATGGCACGGAGCGCGGCATGAAAGTTGTCGGTACACGACCCGTGATCGGCTGCCGCGCCCAGTTGGCGATATCGCTCGGTGTCGCACGACGGTATGAGCGTGTCGTGGACGCCCGGCGACGAGTCCTCGAGCAGGCGCAGGATCGGCCGACGCAGATTGGTGACGAGCACGTCGCCGGGTCGCGGGGCGAGCCGGTACCAGGGATTGCGGGAGTGCGGCATCGACATCGACTCGAGCACGTCGTCTGCGGCCATCGCCCAAAGATCAACGACCTGTGAGCCATGCGTGTTGACGATACGCAACCGGTCGCCGGTGCCGAGGCGGATCGCCACACCGGCGCGGGCGGGCAGCACCTGTTCAGCCAATCTTCATCTCACCGAGCTCAGACCAGTCGTCTTGGTCGATCACCTGGCTCACGATGCGCGGAGTGTCCACGAGGTATTGCGGAAGTGCGGCAATCGCGGCCTTGAAGTGATCCGACTGCACGTGCACCGCTCCGGCATCACCGTCGCGGAAGGCCTCGACAAGAACGTACTCCGTGGGGTCGTCGAGGCTGCGCGACCAGTCGAACCACAGGTTGCCGGGCTCGGCACGGGTCGCCTGGGTGAACTCGTGCGTGATGTCGGTCCACTGGTTGGCGTGTACGGGAAGGACGCGAAACTTGGCGGTGATGAAGATCACCTGTCGATCATAGGTCCCGACATGCCATGCGAATATGGAGTGTCAAACGATGGCCTGATGAGGAGTGGACGTGCGAGTAACAGGAGTCATTGCAAATCTGCGAGTCGCTGATATCGATGCGGCCCGGACCTTTTATGCCGACTACCTCGGACTGGACGTGGAAGCTTTCAACCTCGGATGGGTTGCGCGCTATCAGTCGCCAGATGGCCGGGCGTCTGTCCAGCTCGTCACGCGAGATGCCACGAGTCCTGAGGACTCGGTCATTTCCGTGGCTGTCGGCGACAATGTCCACGAGGCATACGCGGAAGCTCAACGCTGCGGCTACGAGATAGTCCATCCACTGACCGAGGAGCCATGGGGGATTCGCAGATTTCTTGTACGCGATCCCGACGGCAATGTGGTCAACATCGCCAGCCACCGCGACGAGTGATTGCACCTGTCGTTTCGCGAAGAGCGCTCGTCGCGTTCGAGACCGAAACTTTTCACTCGTGGATGTGATGAAGCGTCGTGAATCGCGAGCGGAATTCGGTCGTCCTGGCGGCGGTCGACTTGGGGTCACCACGCAACCCTTCGATGATCAGTGACGCGAGCTCGGGCATGTCGCCGGCGGTCATGCCCCAGCGCACGATTTCTGGCGTGCCCAATCGCAGCCCCGACCACTCGTCGCCGTCGGGCAGACCGATCGCGCATGCCAGGATGTTGGCGTCGCGCAGCCTCAACGCCGCCTCGTGGCCACCGCCCCATTGGACGGCGTCGACCGCGAGTTGGTGGGAGGTGGTATACCCCTGCTCGGTCGAGAACACCGGCAGTCCGCCGGCAGCGAGCGCATCGGCCAGCGCGGCAGCAGTCGACGTCATCGCGACCGCGTAGTCGTGACCTCCGTCGAGCCAATCGAGCAGGGTGATAGCGAGGGAGGCCGACTTTCCGGCGTCGAAGTTGGCGGTCAGGCCGGGGTAGGCGATCGCGTCGATCCGCTCGGCGAGGTCGGCGCGATTGGTGACCAGCAGGCCTCCAGCGGGCCCGCCGAGGCTCTTGTATGTGCTCATTGTCATCACGTCCGCGCCGAGATCGAGCGGATTGGGCCAGATGCGGCCCGCAAACATCCCGCAGGCGTGCGCCGCGTCGAACAGCACGGCCGCTCCGACCCGGTCGGCGATCGCCCGCACCTCCTTCACGGGATGGGGCAGCAGGTTGAGGCTGGCACCCATCGTGATCAGCTTGGGCCGAACTCGTTCAGCGAGTTCGGCGAGACCGTCGAGATCGATGGTGAACCGCTTTGCATCGATGGGACACTCGTGGATGTCGAGCCCGTACAGCCCTGCCGCTCCCGGCCCGCGATGCGTGATGTGCCCGCCAACGGTTGCCGGGGGCACGATGATCGAGTCGCCCGGCTTACATGTCGCCATGAACGCGTAGAGGTTGGCCAGCGCACCCGACCCCACCCGAATCTCGGCGAACTGCGCGTCGAACACGCGGCAGGCGAGGTCGGCGGCGATCACCTCGATCTCCTCGATCGCCTCCAGCCCCATCTCGTACTTCGCGCCGGCGTACCCAAGCGATGGGCGCGAACCGAGCCCGGCGGACAAAGCGGCTTCGGCTCGAGGATTCATAACATTCGTCGCCGGGTTGAGGTTGATGCACTCCACCTCGTGAATCTCGCGATTTCGCCGGATCAAGGACTCGACGAGATCTGCCGTGTCGGCCCCGTTGAGCTCGGCGATCGCTTCGCGGATCAGCGATTCGCGTTGCCGAGAGCCTTTGGGCAGCCAATCACGAGCCCGCGAATCCGTCGTTGGCGCTGCGTCGACTTCGATCGTCATCACCAGATCGTTGCACGACCGGAGACTCACGGCGCAGCTCGATTCGCCCCGCTGACGCAGGTCACCGTTCGTCCAACCAAGCGCAGCGGCGAGATCGGCGATGGCCTGGGTCGCACTCACCACTTTGATCGTCGTCATGCCCATTGCCGATGCCGGCTTCAAGTTGACTCCGAGATCATCGAGAAACACGCACTCGTCAGGCTGCACACCCAGCAACTGGCAGGCGATCTCATAGAAGCGTGGCTCGGGTTTGCGGACTCCGACCTTGCTGCTCTCGACAATGATGTCGAACTTGGCCATGATCGCGGCGATCTGCGCCGACCGCTCGTCGCCCGCGACGTCTTCGCCATCGCCGCCGATGACGTTGTTGGTGAGGCACGCGACCCGCAATCCGGCCGCCTTCACACGGTCGAGCATGGCCACCATCTCCGGCAGCACCTCGCCGGCCAGAAGCGACAGCACATCCGCGCCCGGCACTGTGTGTCCGAGAGCGGCGGATTCGGCTGCGAACAATTGGTCGAACTGCTGGGTGGAGATCTCACTTCGTTCCATCAATGCCCACGCATTCCCGTGCGGATTCGTCGCATTGACGCCGCGGATGAAGTCGAGCGGGAGGTCGTGCTCGGTCTCGTATCGGCGGAAGGCATCGAACGGACTCGACAGGATCACGCCGCCGAAGTCCCACAACACCGCTTGCCTCATGGCCAGCATCGTAGGCAGCCACGCTTCTGCGTGGTTGACTGACTTCAATATGCCACGTCACGTAGTCGTCGACGGGTCGAACCTCGCCACCGAAGGTCGACCCCTACCCAGCCTCAAGCAACTCAACGAGGCGGTCATGGCATACATGGCCGAGAATCCCGATGCATTGATCACCGTCGTCGTCGACGCGACCTTCGGTCACCGCATCGACTCGAAGGAAGTCGCCGAGTTTGACGCGGCGGTCAGCAACAACGAGATCGTTGCACCCCCTGCAGGCGCAATCGGCCGTGGCGATGCGTTCGTGCTCAGCATCGCCAACAAGGTGAATGCAACCATCCTGTCGAACGACAGCTACCAAGAGTTTCACGGCACCCATACGTGGTTGTTCGACGAGGGTCGCCTGGTGGGTGGCAAGCCCGTGCCACACATCGGTTGGGTGTTCGTCAACCGTCTCCCCGTACGCGGTCCCACCAGTCGCAAGTCGGTGAGCGAGGCGAAGCGCGGTCGCCCATCGAAGATCAAGGCGGCGAGTCCCGAGGCCAGCCAGCCGATGCCAATCCCCGCGTCGCCGCCGCCTGGTGCCACTCTCCAGAAGTCCGGACGGGGTCGCGACTCCGCCAAGACTGCAGCAGCCGCGAAGCATGCCGACGCGTCGAAGGCGGAGTCGACCAAATCCGATGACCAATCGTCGGAACCGACACCGCGCAGCACCGGCACCAACGACCTGCTCGCGTTCCTGACATTTGTCGAACACCACAAGCCGGGCAGCAGCGTCAACGCGATCGTCGAGAACTACAGCTCCCACGGAGCCTACGTGCGGATCGGCGATGTCAAGGGTTACGTGCCGTTGAGCCTGATGTCGGATCCGCCGCCGCGCAGCGCTCGGGAGTTCATGAAGATCGGCGAGTCGATCACGTTGGTGGTCGAGAGCTTTGCGCCGGCGCGTCGCAGCATCGACCTGGCGATCCCGACGATGACAACGGTCAAGATGCTGCCGGGCGAGGCGCCGGTCGAGGCAAAGCCGAAGCGAGTTCGGAAAGCAGCCACCAAGGCACTACCGGTCCCGGCATCCCGGACTCCCACCGATATCGACGCGACCACGACTGAGATTCAGGTCGGCGATGCTGCGTCGCCCAAGCCGAAGAAGCGGGCGTCGAAAAAGGCGGCCGCGGCTGCTGCCCCCGCCGCTCCTGTCGGCGCGAAGCCTCGCTCGCGCCAGCGCGCCGAGGCCGACACTCCACCGGCCCCGCCGCAACTGGCGCCGCCCGTGAAGAAGCGCACGCCACGCAAGACTGCGGCACCAACGCCCACGACGCCATCGAACGAGCCGTCCCCGCCCGCCAAGCCGACCCGACGCCGCACCAAGGCGGCGTAGTTCGCTACGGTCGACGCTGTGCGGATCGCCACCTGGAACGTCAACTCCCTGAAGGCCAGACTCGAGCGGGTCGAACAATGGCTGGCCGATATGCAACCCGATGTCTTGTGCATGCAGGAGACAAAACTCAGCGACGAGGCATTCCCCGCGTTGACGTTCATGGGGATGGGTTACGAGACCGCACATCACGGCCAGGGACAATGGAATGGGGTGGCCATCCTGTCGAAGGTCGGTCTCCAAGAAGTCGCGATGAACTTCGCCGGCGGCGAACCCGACCCTGACGCGCGGATCGTGACAGCTGTCTGTAACGGCATTCGCATCTCCAGCGTGTACGTGCCCAACGGGCGAGCGCTCAACGACGATCACTACCAATACAAGCTCAAATGGCTGACACAGCTGCGAGGCCACGTCGCATGGCTCAGCAATCCCGACGAGCAAGTGATCGTCGCGGGTGATTTCAACATCGCCCCGGAAGACATCGATGTGTACGACCCGGCGAAGTTCGTCGGCGCAACGCACACCAGTCCGCCGGAGCGTGCACTGCTCGGCGAGCTGCAGGACTGGGGAATGGTCGACCTGTTTCGCCAACATCATTCCGACGACAAGTTGTACAGCTGGTGGGATTACCGAGCGGGCGATTTCCACCAGGGCCGCGGCTTGCGAATCGACCTGGTACTCGGGACGCGCGCCGTTGCCGACCGGTGCACGTGGAGCATCATCGATCGAAACGCCCGCAAAGGGCAGATGCCCTCTGATCACGCACCGGTCATTGTCGAACTGGACTGACTGCTTTGGGTGACGTCGGGTAGCGGCCGCAGCTTGGCGGCGGCAAGTGGTGTGACCCCGAGTCGCTCGGCGAGTTCGTCAGTGCTCGCAGGCGGATGTTCCAGCAGGCTCCGCAGCACCGAGTCACTGCAGATCGTGACCTCGGCGACGCGCGCACCACGCGCGATCTGGCGTCGCCAGGCTTTCAGCTCGGCGAGCGGATCGACCGCGCGACCGCCAACCAGTCGCGGCGGTGGCGCGACTGGTTGATCGTCGGCGATCGTTGCCTGCACGGCCTCGAGCCATGGGCTGGGGCGCGTCGGCGAACCGCGTCGCGATTCGGCGCGGGTGATCAGCAGGTGGTCGACGGCACGCGTGATCGCGACGTACAGCAACCGCGCCTCCTCGTTCTTCTGTGCCGGCGACAGAGCCGAGCTGTGTGGGATGAGGCCATCCTCCGCACCGGCGACCACGACGACCGGCCATTCCCGACCCTTTGCGCCGTGGAATGTCAACAGCGAGACAGCGCCATCGTCGATGTCGACATCGAGATCCTCGAACGGTGAGCGCGAATCGACCCAGCTGCGGAACCCTCCAGGCTCTTGCGACGTGAGGAAGCGGTCGACCTCTTCTGCGACCCGGCGACGAATCGGGTCGTGGTGCGTGAACTGCTCGTCGGCCCACAGCGCCAACGCCTCGCGGCTGGTCGTGCGGTAGGCATCGCCGAGCGCGATCTCCAGCGGCGACCGGCCAACGGCACGTTGTGTGCTGATTCGAGCCGACGCGAGTGCGTTCTCGATGGGGATCAGTTGATCGTTCGTGCGGGCGAGCACGGCGATACCCGCAGGGTTGTGCTGATTCAACGATGTGCGGACGAAAGCCGCGATTGCCGCGGCTTCGGCCTCTGCGTGGGCATACGACTCGATCCGCAGCGGAATCCCGTCTGGACGATTGCTGGCCGTGTCGTCGAATTGACCGCTGGCGCTCAATGCCGCCGCGCCGGCGCTGACCACCTGAGGCGAGCATCGGTAGTTGGTGGTCAATGCGATGACGGTGACACCGGGGTACACCCGCTCCACCTCGGTCATGGTCGTATGGTCAGAACCGTTCCACCCGTAGATCGCCTGGCGCGGATCGCCGACCAGGCAGATGTCGGGACGACCACCTCGCCACGACTCGAGCAGCGCGTGCTGCAGAGGGTTGAGATCCTGCGCCTCATCGACGAAGAAGTGGCGGAATCGCCAATGAACCAGGCTCCGGAACGCGGGGTCGGTTTCGACTGCGCGCAGGTTGAGGTCGAGCAGATCGTCGAAGTCGACAACCCCGCGTCGCTTCTTCAAGCCCTCGTACGCTGCCGAAAGGTCGGTGAAGCGACCGGGCGGAACAGCGCCGCGTCGACGGGCTGCGCGTGCCTGGCGTTCGTAGTCACGCGGTTCGATGCGGCGCGCACGCGCCCAATCGATGTCTGTCATCGCGGGGTACGGGTCGACCTCGAGGCGTAGCTCTTTCAGGCACTCCTTGACCAACCGAAGCCTGTCGGGGGCGAGCGACGGCATCGATTCGTTGTTGGTGAGGGCGCGATCGCGCAACAGTCGCAAGGCGATGCTGTGGAACGTGCCGGCCTCGATGGGTTCGTGAATGTCGAGCCGGCGCAGCCTTCGCCTCAGTTCGCCGGCCGCATCGCGAGTGAACGTCAGCGCAACGATGTGGCGAGGTTCGGCTCGGCCGAGCTCGATCCGGTGAGCGATGCGTCGAGTCAGGACGGTGGTCTTGCCGGAGCCGGCCGATGCCACGATCGCGAGCGGGGCCGCCTCGCTCTCGACGGCGCGTCGCTGGGCGGAATCGAGCCCTACCAGCAGACGATCGGCGGTCATGGCGACACGATACGGCGGCAACGATCATCGTCGCGCTGCGGTCGACTCGCGTTCACTACAGTCGCGCTCATGCCGTTCCCGAAGAAGAATCTGAACGCCAACGAGACCATCGCTCTCGATATGCACCCCCATTGGTGGTACTTCGCAGAGCCGGCCTGGTCGTTGCTCGGCAGCATCGTGCTGGGCATCATCGTGCTGACGAAGACCGACTCAGGCACCAACGCCCGCAAGGTGCTCGGCGTTTTGGCCCTCATCCTTCTGGTGGGAACGGCCATCTGGCTGGTCATCAGGTACCTCAAATGGCTGACGACCAACTTCGTCATCACGTCGAACAGGCTGATCTTCCGCCAGGGGATCGTCGCCAAGAGCGGCATCGAGATCCCGCTCGAACGCGTGAACAACGTCAACTTTCACCAGACCGTTTTCGAGCGGGTCCTCGGTGCGGGCGACCTGCTCATCGAGTCCGGCGGCGAGGACGGACAGCAGCGGTTCACCGACATCCGCCGCCCTTCACAGGTCCAGAACCTCATCCACGCCCAGATGGAGAGCCACTACGAACGTCGGGCCGGCTATGCGGTACCGGCAGCAGCGACAACGGGTGACGTCACCGAGCAGCTGCAGCGCCTGGAGGGCATGTTGCAGCGTGGCACCCTGACGCAAGCCGAGTTCGACGCCCAAAAGGCTCGTCTCCTCGGCTGATCCACCCAGTCGGGCTATGGCAGTCCGGCGCCGCCGGAGTCAACCTCGGCGACCAACACCTGGCCGGTGCGATGCACCGCCGCCTCGATGGCCAGTGAGTACTGCGACGTCAGCATGAACAGCGTTCGCCGATCCGGTCCTCCGAGCATGCAGGCGAAGCAGCGGTCGTCGGTGTCGATGACGTCGAGGATCTCGCCACCTTCGGCAACCCGAAAGCACTCGGGGTTGACGGGATTGGCCGCCCAGATCGCCCCGTCAGCATCGAGGCAGATGCCGTCGGGTGTCCGGCGACCGAGATTGGCCCACACCCGCCGGTTAGAAAGCGATCCGTCGGCGGCGATGTCGAACGCGGTGAGCCGCCGGCCGAAGCTCTCGGCAACGATCATCGTTCGCCCGTCCGGAGTGATCACGGTTCCGTTGGGAAACATCAAACCTCCGGCCGCAGCGTGAAGCGACCCATCGGGATCGACGCGAGCGAGCGTCGCGCCGATGTGGGTCGCAAGCAAGTCATTGAGCGTGCCGTCGATCTCATGGGTGTCGAGGTCGAACCCGAAGTTGCCCACATAGGCCCGTCCCGCCGAGTCGACCACCATGTCGTTGCAGTGGGACGTGGCGATGGAGGAGAGGTCGGCGTGCAACGCCAGACCTTGCGGGTCGAGTCGAAGCAGCTTGCGCGCAGTCATCGACACGATCAGCAACCGGCCGTCGGGTAGCCAGCCCAGACCACTCGGCCGGTCAGCCATGCTGACCCTGACCCGAACCTGGCCCTCGAGATCAACGGACTTCACGGCGTAGTCGTAGAAGTCGCTGAACCACAGTTCACCGTCGTGCCACCGTGGCGCCTCCCCGAAATGCAACCCGCCGGCCAGCACGCGAGTGCGGTTCACCTGTCGCCCTCGGCATCAGTCGACACGGTGCGCACCATCGACCGCCCGAACCACCCAGCCATCGGTGAGCACGCCAGTTCGAGTGAGAGCAACTACGCATCCACCGAAGCCGCCTCCTGTCATCCGGGCGCCGTAGACGCCGGGCACCGCATTGAGTCGCTCGACTGCTGAGTCCATCGCAGGTGTCGACGTGAGGTACAGGTCGCGAAGGCTGTTGTGACTGTCGACCATCAGCGATCCTGCCGCATGGAGATCTCCCCCGTTCAGCGCGGCGGCGAACTGGCGAACACGTTGATTCTCGCCCACGACGTGCTGAGCGCGAGAGCGAATGGTCGGATCGGGGATCGACAAGGTGTCGTGCAAGCTGGCGGTCCGCAACGGGCCGATCGCTGCCTCCGCCGCCGCACATTCGGCGACGCGACGCGCGTACGCACTACCGACCAACGCCCGCTGCGCGACGAACTGGACGACGACATCGACATCCTCTGGAATCCTGACCGTCTCGATCGTCACGTTGCCGCAGTCGATGAGCAGGGCGTGACCAGCCTGACCGGCAGCGATGATCAGCTGATCCATGATCCCGCAGGGCACGCCCGACGCTCTGATCTCGGCACGCCGGCACAGCTGCGCCAGGCTCAGCGGATCACCCTCGAACCCGAGCGCCAACGCCACCGCCAATTCCAATGCCGCACTGCTCGACAACCCGGCTCCGATCGGGATGTCGGTGACGACCCTGCCCGAGATGCCAACGGGGGGTTGCATCTCGGCGACCACGCCTGCGACGTATCGGGCCCAAGGCGGCTCGACGCTCGCAGGATCGTCGATCTCCAGTGGGAGCTCGGCCAGTTTCGGCTCGTCGTCGGACCTCAGGGAGATGTTGTCGGCCGGAATTCCCCGGATCTCCGTCCAACGATCGATGGTCATCGGCAGCACCATGCCGCCTGTGTAATCGGTGTGATCACCGATCAGGTTGACGCGCCCGGGGGCGCGTGCATGAATGATCATGCCAGCTTCAGGGCCGAGCTGAACCGTTCGAGCAGGTCCATGTCGAATGGCGCTCGCAATGAGATGTTGAGTTGGTCGGCACCGGCTTCGACGTATTGACCGATTCGGTCGAGGATCTCGTCGTCGCTCCCGGTCAGCACTCCCGGTCGCACGAAGTCGGAGATCGCACCGAACTGATGACGGAGGTTGTCGTCGTCGGAGGCGATACCGACGTTGATGGCACAACGGATCTGTGACGGATCGCGGCCGACACCCTCGCAATGCCCGTGCAGCACCGATCGTTTGTGAGCGAAGACGTCGGGCCCGATGAAGGGTACGTTCCAGCCGTCGGCGTGCTTGGCGGCGATCTTCAGCGTTCGCTTCTCGCCGCCGCCGCCGATCCAGATCGGGAGCTTGGCCTGAACAGGGCGTGGCTCGTTGCGCGCATTCGTGAGCGTGAAGTAGTCACCGACGAAATCAGTGACGTCGTCGTGCAACAGGCCGCGGAGACATTGCACGCCCTCCTCGAGTTGATCGAGACGAACCCTCGCATCGGGGTATTTGATGCCGTACGCGTCGTACTCGACCTTTGCCCAACCGGCGCCGATGCCCATCTCGGCACGTCCGCCCGACAGGAGATCGATCGCCGTGATCGCCTTGGCCAGAACCGCGGGATGGCGATAGCCGACTGAGTACACGAGTGAACCGCAGCGAACCTTGGAGGTCGAGCAGGCCAACGCGGCATGCATACTGACTGCTTCCAGGCATGCCGCGTCATCGGGTTTGCCGGTGGCACCGTAGAAGTGATCCCACACGGAGATCCATCCGAAGCCGAGATCTTCGACCCGGCGCCACACGGTGCGCAGTTCGTCGGGCGTTGTGTGTTGCAAGCCGACATGCACACCGAACAGAGTCATGGTCCGAAGGTAGTCCAGTGCAGCATGTTGATGAGCCAACGCAGCGTGCTGCAATGATGACAGGCATGGCAGGCCCGCTGAGCGGATATCGCATCATCGAGTTGGCCGGGATCGGTCCGGGACCGTTCGCGGCGATGATGTTGGCCGACATGGGTGCCGAGGTCGTTCGCGTCGATCGCGCCAACGTGGTCAACGGCCCGGCGCCCCACACCCCGCACTACGACGTCTTGCTTCGTGGCCGCCGCAACATCGCCATCGACCTGAAGCATCCCGATGGTGTTGCCACGTTGCTCGACCTGGTTGCATCCGCCGACGGCCTCATCGAAGGGTTCCGGCCGAAGGTGATGGAGCGGTTGGGCATCGGGCCCGATGTGTGCTTGGCCCGCAACCCGCGACTGGTCTTCGGTCGGATGACGGGTTGGGGACAGTCCGGTCCGTTCGCCGATGCTGCCGGCCACGACATTAACTACATCTCGCTGGCCGGAGCTCTCGCCCATTTCGGTCGCGAGGGCGAAGCACCCACGCCGCCCCTCAACATGGTCGGCGACTTCGGAGGGGGCGGGATGTTGCTGGCCTTCGGTGTGGTGTGCGCGCTGCTGGAGACGCAGCGCAGCGGGGTCGGACAGGTCGTCGACGCGGCGATGGTGGATGGGGCGGCCGTACTGATGAGCATGTTCTGGTCGTTCCGCAAGATCGACCTCTTCGACGAGGATCACCGCGGCACCAATCTCCTCGACACCGGCGCACACTTCTACGACGTATACCGATGTGCCGACGGCAAGTACATCTCGATCGGCTCGATCGAGCCGCAGTTCTATTCTGAGCTGTTGCGGTTGACCGATCTGACCGGCGATCGCGACTTCGTCGAGCAGATGGACAAGTCGGCGTGGCCTCACCTGAAAGGGCGACTCGCGGAAGTGTTCGCGACCAAGTCACGCAACGAGTGGTGTTCGCTGATGGAGGCCACCGATGTGTGCTTCGCGCCCGTGCTGACCATGACTGAGGCTTCCCAGCACCCGCACAACGTGCAGCGCGGCACGTTCGTCGACGTTGCGGGCACCATCCAACCAGCACCAGCGCCGAGGTTCTCGCGAACGCCTGCCGAGATCGCGAAGCCGCCGGCCCATCCCGGCCAGCACACGCTGGAGATTCTGCGCGACTGGGGCTTCGACGCCGCCAGAATTGACGAGTTGATTGCCGGTCGCGCGGTTGCCGTCGGGTGACCCGGCACGCAGAATCGCCTCGAAGGGAATGATGATGGGAACGTTGGTCTGCTTTCACGCTCACCCCGACGACGAATCGCTCAGCACCGGTGGTTCACTCGCGCGAGCGAGCGCGGAAGGGCACCGTGTCGTGTTGGTGATCGCCACTGACGGCGACCATGGCGAGAGTCCCGACGACCTGGCCGAGGAAGAGTTGCTGGTGGATCGGCGGCGCGCGGAGACGGCCCAGTCGGCGGATGTGTTGGGCGTGCATCGCGTCGAGTGGCTCGGATACAAAGACAGCGGGATGACCGGCTGGGAGCAGAACCACGAATCGGAATCCTTCCTGCAAGCACCGCTCGACGAGGCCGCGGAACGCTTGGCCAAGATCCTGCGCGACGAGCATGCCGACGTGTTGACCGTCTACGACTGGCACGGCAACTACGGGCATCCCGATCACATCAAAGTGCACACGGTTGGCCACCGCGCTGCCGAACTGGCCGGAGTGCCGCGGGTGTTCGAGGTGACGATGAATCGCGATCACCTCGTACGCATGATTGATGCCGCGCGGCAAGCCGGAGTGCTGAAGGAGGAAGACGACTTCGACCCGAACGCCGGGGCCGACGATGGCAACCCACTCGGGATGCCGGAAGCAGAGCTCACTCACGCCGTCGATGTCTCGGCATACCTCGCCGCAAAGCGGGAATCGCTGCGGGCGCATGCCAGCCAGGCCACGGACACCCGCTTCTTTCTCGACATGCCCGACGAGGCGTTCGCCGCAGCACTGGGCACCGAATGGTTCATTCTGAAGGGCGCAGAGCCTGGATTGCGCGTTGGGTGGCTGTTCGAGTGACGCGCCTGTACCTGGTTCGTCATGGCCGGGCGGCGGCTGGCTGGGATACCGATCCCGATCCCGGTCTCGACCCGATCGGTCGAGGCCAGGCAGCCGATGTCGCGGCGCGCCTTGTTCCGCTCGGGCCGTTGCGGGTCGTGACCAGTCCATTGCGGAGATGCTGCGAGACGGCCGCATATCTCGCGGCGGCATGGCGCGTTGAACCGCTCGTCGCAGACGCTGTCGCCGAGATTCCGTCGCCGGAGGGCGTTGCGATGGCTGATCGGATCGACTGGCTGCGAATTGCCATGCGAGGGAGCTGGGCAGACCTCGAATCCCGGTATGTCGCCTACCGCAACCAGGTGGTGGACACGCTGGGCGGCCTCGACGCAGACGCCGTCGTGTTCAGCCATTTTGTCGCCATCAACGCTGCTATCGGTGCTGCAATCGGCGACGATCGGCTGGTCGTCCGCAGTCTCGACAACTGTTCTGTGACGGTCGTCGACGTGGTGGGCGACGCATTGCAGCTTGTCGAAAGCGGCCACGAGGCAGACACGTTGATCAGGTAATCGGTAGACGGCGTGACAGACTTCATCCGTGAAGTCGACCCTATTACTTCCTCTCATCCTCGTCGCCCTGACTATTCCCAGCTGCGGCAGCGATGATCCATCGACCACCGACTCGGGCGCGACGTCGTCATCGTCGGTCGACGGCAGCGGTGTCACGTCGTCGTCAGCGTCGGGCACGACGTCGACAACCACGCCGGTCACGACTGCTGCATCGACGTCGACCACCACGTCGTCCACCTCCACGACGACATCGACATCGACCACGTCGACGACCGTCGCGCCGGGTGCCGAACTGGTCTTGCGAGCCAATGGTCTCGGCGACGCGGCCTTTGGTGCCGATCCAGAGGGGGTCATCGCCTACGTCACGTCGATCATCGGCCAGCCGACTGTCGATACGGGCTGGGTCGATCCGTTGTCGATCGGCGCCTGTCCCGGCACCGAGTTCCGCCAGGTCTACTGGGCAGACCTCACGCTGCAGTTCAGCGATGACAGCGCCGTCACCTCGGGACGCCGCCACTTCTTCTCGTACGTCTACGGCCCCAGCTTCGTACAAGGTCAACCGATCGCCCCCGCCGGGCTGAAGACCGAAGCCGGCGTCGGCGTCGGCTCGACGGTGGCCGAGCTCACCGGTACCTATCCCACGGCAGTGGTGAGTCCCGGCGACGACTTCGGCGGGCCACACTTCTCCATCAACGACAGCCTCTTCGGATTCCTCACGGGGGTGAATCCAACAGATACCGTGACATCCATACTCGGCGGCCAAGGGTGTGGCGAATAGCCGCGGTGAATGATCGAGAGGAAGGCTGAGATGAAGCGCATGTTGCCGGTCACCGAGCTGGCCAGGGACGAACGGTTCAAGCGGATGGCCATCGAGGACGCCGTGTTCGACCCCCGGAACCTTTCTCCAAGCGCGCAACGCAACACGTTGGCGCCGACGTATGAGAACGCCACCGACAACGCCCGCGGCCTCATGCACGGCATCTTCGTCGGCGAGATCCAGGCGCTCGAGGGTGCCGGCCGCACGTGCTATGACTTCGATCTCGGCGAGGCTCGCGACCAGGCACCGTTTGGGCTCAAGCTCGACATGGCCAGACAGTGCTGGGACGAAGCCCGTCACGTCGAGATCAGCGTCAAGCTGGGTGATCACATGGGTTCGCAGATCGGCGAGTTCGCCGAGCAGACGCTGCTGTACGAGGCAGCCTGCAACCCCGATCCGGTGCTGCGCCTCACAGGCGTCAACCGCGCGTTGGAGGGGTTGGCGATCGACGTGTTCAAGACCATGCGCGACTTCGGGTCGGTGCTTGCCGATCCGGTGCTCGAGTTCGCCGAAGACTGGATGCTGGCCGACGAGGTAACGCACGTGAAGATGGGCAGCGACTGGTTGCGGCGTCTCACCGCTCAGGATCCGCAGCGCCAGAAGGAGGCGCTCGATTTCCAGAAGGCCGTCGACAAGCTGTTCAGCTTCGGCGGCTTCCGCGGCGAGCGCGAAGAGAATCCCGTGCATCTGGCGCGAAACTTCCGCCGACTCGCCGGCTTCTCCGAGGACGAGATCACGGAGTTGGTCGACATCTCTGCATCTGCATTTCAAGAGGCGCAGGCGCAGCAGGCAACGCGCGCCGCGCTGGCGACACAGGGCTGATCGATCTGATTGCAGTAGCGGTACGCGACTTCCACGAGAACTTCGCATGGTTCGTGATCGTCGGCAACGCCTTTGCCGGGGTCTGGGCGTTGACGGCCAACTGGCTACCTCAGATGCGCACGCGTGCGTTGTGGTGGTTCGTCGCCATTGCCGAACTCACTGTGTTCGTGCAGGTGACCCTCGGCGTGATCCTGGTGAACAAGTACAAGTTCCAGTTCCCGAAGTTTCATGCGTTCTACGGGTTTGTCGCCATCATCGCGGTGGCCATCATCTACTCGTACCGCGTGCAGATGAAGCATCGCTTGTATCTGCTCTACGGACTCGGAAGTCTCTTCATCGCCGGCCTTGGCATCCGCGCGATGCTGGTGGGCCAGATTCGCTAGCCGACGAGGTCCTCCTCGAGGGCATCGAGGGCCATCGGTAGTTGTGCCGGCATCTTGCCGTCGAACTGCGCGTAGTGCTGACGGATCTGCGGTATGGCCTCGCGCCAACCGGCGGTGTCGACAGTGAGCAGTGTGCGGAGATCTTCGTCACTGATCGACAAGCCGCTGATGTCGAGGTCTGCTTCGATCGGCAGCAGGCCTATTGGTGTCTCTACAGCATCGACCTGCCCTGACACCCGCTGGAACACCCACTTCAAGACGCGGCTGTTCTCGCCGTACCCGGGCCAGATGTACCGGCCCTCGTCGTCGCGGCGGAACCAGTTGACGAAGAAGATCTTCGGCAGGTGCACCACGTCGGTGTTCTTCCCGATCGCCAGCCAGTGCGAGAAGTAGTCCGCCATGTTGTACCCGCAGAAGGGCAACATCGCCATCGGATCGAACCGCAACCGGCCGACTGCGCCTTGCTGCGCGGCGGTTGTCTCGCTGGCCATGATCGAACCCAGGAAGACACCGTGCTCCCAGTCGAATGCCTGCGTCACGAGAGGAACCGTTGTGCGCCTGCGACCACCGAAGAGAATGGCGCTGATGGGTACTCCGTCCGGATTCTGCCACTCTGGCGCGATCGACGGGCACTGCGATGCCGGCGCGGTGAAGCGAGCATTGGGATGCGCTGCGGGCGTTTCGGCGGCGGGCGTCCACGGCTGCCCTCGCCAGTCGGTGGCCTGAGCCGGCTGCTCGTTGCTCATGCCTTCCCACCACGCATCACCGTCGCTGGTGAGTGCCGTGTTGGTGAAGATGCAATTTCCCCACAGCGTCTCCATCGCGTTGGGGTTGGTGTCGTATCCGGTTCCGGGAGCAACGCCGAAGAAGCCTGCCTCTGGGTTGATCGCATAAAGGCGCCCGTCGGAGCCGAACTTCATCCAGCAGATGTCGTCGCCAACTGTCTCGGCTTTCCATCCGGGAATCGTCGGCTGCAGCATGGCGAGATTGGTCTTGCCACACGCCGATGGGAACGCGGCCGCGATGTACTTCGATTCACCTTCGGGATTCGTGAGCTTGAGGATGAGCATGTGCTCGGCGAGCCATCCGTCGTCACGTGCCATCACCGACGCAATGCGCAACGCGAAGCACTTCTTGCCGAGCAACGCGTTACCGCCGTAGCCCGAGCCGAAGGACCAGACCTCGCGGGTTTCTGGGAAGTGGACGATGTACTTGTTGTCGGGATTGCACGGCCAGGCGACATCTGCTTCGCCAGGTGCCAGGGGAGCGCCAACCGAATGCACGCACGGCACCCATTGATCGTTGCCGAGAACATCGAGCGCTTTCTGGCCCATCCGGGTCATGATCCGCATGCTGACGGCGACGTAGGCACTGTCAGTCAGTTGCACGCCGATGTGGGCGATCGGCGATCCGAGCGGACCCATGCTGAACGGCACCACGTACAGCGTGCGGCCCTGCATTGCGCCCGCGTACAGTCGCTTCATCTCGTCGCGCATGGCCGCGGGATCTCGCCAGTTGTTGGTCGGGCCGGCATCGGCCGGATCAGCAGAACAGATGAACGTTCGGTCTTCGACGCGCGCCACGTCGGCCGGATCGCTGTGTGCCCAGTAGCTGTTGGGGCGCTTCGCCTCGTCGAGTTGCGTGAATGTTCCAGCGTCGACGAGTGCTTGGCAGAGGTGCTGGTACTCCTCCGCGGAGCCGTCGCACCAGTAAACGTCGGCCGGCTGGAGGACGCCGGTCCACTCGTTCACCCAGGCGATCAGGCGTTCGTTCGTGGTGGAAGCACTCATCGGGTTCGACTCCTTGCAACCGTCGCGCCGATGCGTCGGATCGCTACCGAAAGGGTACCTTCAGGCGCCTGGCGTCTTCATATCCGCTTCGGAGCCGAGGCGCAGTTGGGTGGCACGACCGGCGTCGTCGAGATTGAACACGACTCGCTGGCCCTGACGCAGCATTCGGAAGATCGAACCCTCGAGCGCGTCGACGGCGAGGTCGAACTCGGCGAGCGTGGTGTCGCTGACGACACTGCCATCACCCGTCGTCGGGTCGTAGCTCTTGATGACGCCTTGCATGACGTCGTGGCCTCAGCCGGCCTTGACGATCTTGCCGCTCTTGATGCAACCCGTGCAGACG